>CAKTIH010000020.1 GCA_934565615.1 uncultured Oscillospiraceae bacterium
ATGTGCGTCTGCCCGAAAAGCTTGCAGCGGAGCTTCCGGTCAAATCGGCGTCGGCTGAAAACGGCGTCGCGAGAGTTATCACGGAGCCGGTCAGCGTCGCGTCCATGCACGCGTTTGCCGCAAAGCAGAGAGAGAACGGCGCGGAGATATTCTTTGCCGCCGTGGAGGAATAAGAATGAAGGTTGCAAAATTCGGCGGCTCGTCCGTCGCGGGAGCCGAGCAGTTCAAAAAGGTCAAGGCGATAGTCGAAGCCGACCCGGAGCGCCGGGTAGTTGTCGTCTCGGCGGCGGGCAAGAGAAATGCCGATGACCATAAGCTTACCGACCTGTTGTACCTGTGCCATGCGCACCTCAATTACGGTGTTTCGTGCAGCGATATTTTTAGTACCATTGAGCAGCGTCTTACCGAGATACGCGACGAGCTTGGGCTGAGCTATGACATCGAAGCCGAACTCAAGGAGCTTGAGCGCACGCTGAGCAAGGACACGCCAGTTGACCTGCTCGTGTCGCGCGGCGAGTATTTCACCTCAAGGCTAATGGCCGAGTACCTGGGCTACACCTTTGTCGACGCTGCCGACTGCGTGATTTTTTCCTTTGACGGCAGCATAGACTATGAACGCAGCTATGCCCTTATTGCCGAGGCTGCGGAAAAGTACGGCAGGATAGTCATCCCCGGCTTTTACGGGCGTGTGAGCACGGGCAAGATAAAGGTCATGACCCGCGGCGGCAGCGACATAACCGGCTCCCTTGCGGCAGTCGCCGTCAATGCTGATGTGTACGAAAACTGGACGGACGTCTCCGGTATACTTATGGCTGATCCCCGCATCGTCGATAACCCGGAGCCTATCAAAAAGATAACCTATGCCGAGCTTCGCAAGCTTGCCTTCATGGGCGCGACAGTGCTGCATGAGGAGTCCGTGCAGCCGGTGCGCGAAAAGGGGATACCCCTTAATATCAGGAACACCAACCGCCCGCAGGACCCCGGAACGATGATAGTCGGGAACATCGACCGCGAGAACAGCGACGACCGTTTCATAACCGGCATCGCGGGCAGAAAGAACTTCACGATAATCACGCTCCAGAAGCATGATATGCACACGAGCCACACGCTCCGTCAGGCGCTGGAGGTCTTTGAACGCTACCATGCGCCGATAGAGCACATTGCCCTGGGGCTGGACTCCTTTGCGCTCGTGACTTCGAGCGCCGGGCTCGGCGAGAGCATATATCAGCTCATGGGCGATCTGCAGAAGGGCTGCCACCCGGACGATATCAGCCAGCAGGACGATATCGCGCTTGTCGCGGCGGTCGGCCGCAAGATGCCGTTCAGACCCGGCACATCCGGCAAGCTGTTCAAGGCGCTCGGCGATGCGGGCGTCAACATCCGCACCATCGCTCAGGGGACGGATGAGCTTTCAATAATCGTTGGTATAGATAATAAGGACTATGAGACGGCCATCCGCGTGCTGTATAACGGATTTGCCGGTTAAGGAGGAAATGAAATGAAAAAGATCAATGTAGCGATACTCGGCGCAAGCGGCGCAGTCGGCAGAGAGATGCTGAAAATTCTTGAGGAATACGATATCCCTGTCGCAAAGCTCCTTCCGCTCGCAAGCGCGCGCAGCGCGGGCGGCTATGTGAAGTTCCACGGTGAGGACGTTCTTATCGAGGAAGCGACCGATGAGAGCTTTGCGGGAATGGACTATGTCCTCGGCGCGGTGAAGAACGGCATGTCCAAGCGCTTTGCCCCGGCAATCGTCAAGAGAGGCGCGGTGTATATCGATAACAGCTCCGCTTTCAGGCTCGATGAAAACGTGCCGCTGGTCGTCCCCGAGATAAACGGCGCGGACGCCTTTGAAAACAAGGGGATCATCGCAAACCCGAACTGCTCCACGATCATCACCCTTATGGCTGTTGCGGGGATTGCAAAGCTTTCACCTATCAAGGCCATGATCGCAAGCACCTATCAGGCTGTTTCCGGTGCAGGTCAGGCGGGCTTCTCCGAGCTTCAGGGACAGATGGAAGCTATCGTTGCCGGCAAGCCGACCGAGCACTCCACCTTCCCGACCCAGATATGCCTGAATGTAATTCCACACATCGGCGATGAGCTTGAAAACGGCTATACCGATGAGGAGATGAAGATGCAGAACGAGGGACGCAGAATCTTCCACCGCCCGGAGCTCAAGGTCACCTGCACCTGTGTGCGTGTGCCGGTCATGCGCTCGCACTCGATATCTGTCACGGTCAAGACTGAGCGCCGCATTGAGCTGGACGAGGCCAGAGCCGCCATTGCGGCATATCCCGGCGTGCGTCTTATCGACGATTATCAGGGACGCAATTACCCGACGCCGCTCGACACCAGCGATCAGGATCTCGTCTGGGTCGGCAGAGTACGCCGTGACCTCGTTGACGAGGACGCGATAACCCTTTGGTGCTGCGGCGACCAGATACGCAAGGGAGCTGCCGCAAACGCCGTGCAGATACTCAAGCTGCTTGCGGAAGGCAAAAAGTGAGTTAACATAATTTGGGCAACATAACACAACGATCGAGCGATTTGCTTCGCCCGGGTGTTGTGTGCTTTTAATAGAAGCTTTATATGCAAATCGCTCAAAATAGCAGGCGCGTTTTCTTGACATATACTGCACATTGCGATATCATCATATACACATCAATAACTTACACAACAATTGCGGAGGTGCATATATGAAACGCAGTGAGATAAACAAGGCGCTGAAAGAGCTGGAGGCAATGTGCGCAGAGTACAAGTGCTATCTGCCGCCGTTCTGCGGCTTCACGCCGGAGCAGTGGAAGCACATCGGCCATGAGTATGACGAGGTGCGCGACTGCATGCTCGGCTGGGATATTACTGATTACGGCCTCGGTGATTTTGATAAGGTCGGCTTTTCGCTCATCACCATCAGGAACGGCAACCGCAAGATGGCGGACAAGTACCCAAAGGTGTACGCAGAGAAGCTGCTGTATTTGAGAGAGAGCCAGTATTCCCCGAACCATTTTCACTGGTACAAGACTGAGGATATAATAAACCGCGGCGGCGGCAATGTGCTGATACGTGTGTATAACTCCCTGCCGAATGAAGAGATCGACTATGAATCGGACGTGACTGTACACACCGACGGTAGGACATACACCGTCCCAGCCGGGACGCAGATCCGTCTCACCCCGGGCGAGAGCATCCATATCCAGCAGTATCTTTACCATGATTTCACTGTCGAACCCGGCACCGGCCCTGTGCTCCTCGGCGAGGTCAGCCAGTGCAATGATGATAATACCGATAACCGCTTCAATCCGCCGGTCGGCCGCTTTCCCGAGATCGAGGAGGACGAGCCGCCGTACAGGCTGCTGTGCAATGAATACCCGGAGGCCGAGTAAATGATAGTCACGATACATAACGACCAACTGACCCTGACTGCCGACACCCTCGGCGCTCAGATGCAGAGCATCACTTCCTATAAGGGCACGGAATATCTCTGGAACGGCGATGAAAGATACTGGAAGGGGCGCGCCCCGGTGCTCTTCCCGTTCGTGGCAAGGCTCAAGGACAAGACCTATACCGTGAACGGCGGCACGTATCAGATGAAGATACACGGCTTCGCCTCGGCCTGCGAGTTTGAGGTCGCCGAGCAGACGGAGAACAGCATTACATTTGCCCTGCGCGATAATGCGGTCACGCGCGCACAGTTCCCCTTTGCCTTCATGTTCAAGGTGAGATACGCTCTCGAGGAAAACACTATAGAGGTGACATACACCGTAGATAACCCGGCGGATGAAATGCTGCATTTCGGTCTCGGCGGGCATCCCGGCTTCAATGTCCCGCTCAAGGAAGGGACTGCTTTTGAGGATTACTATCTGCGTTTCTCCCAGCCATGCGAGCCTGACCGAGTGGGCTTCTCATCGGAACTTCTGGTGAATGGAGTCGACAAACGCTATGAGCTCGAGGACGGGCAGATCATCAGGCTTCGCCATGACCTGTTCGACCATGACGCCATAGTCCTTAAAAACATGGCGAAGAGCGTCACCATCGCCTCGGATAAGACCAAGCGCTATGTGACCGTCAGCTATCCGCAGATGCCTTATGTCGGCTTCTGGCACGCCGAGCGCAAGGCCGCGCCCTATGTCTGCGTCGAGCCGTGGGTGTCGCTGCCCGCGCGCGACGGAGTGATCGAGGACTTTGCCTGCAAGGGCGACCTTGTACATCTCCCCGGACACGGCAGCTATAAGAACACATGGTATATTACGATAGGGGAAGAATGACCTATGTATGATGTTGCGGCGCTCGGCGAGCTGCTTATTGATTTTACCTGCCTGTCGACGGATGCGGACGGCTACCCGACTATGGCGGCGCACCCCGGCGGCGCGCCGGCAAATTATCTTGCCGCGCTGACGAAGTTCGGCGCAAAGACCGCCATGATCGGCAAGGTCGGTAATGACGCCTTCGGCAAACTGCTTATCAAGACCCTGAAAGGCGCGGGGATAGACACGCGCGGCATGATCGTGTCGGACGATGTTTTCACGACACTCGCGTTTGTGACGCTGGACGACAGCGGCGACCGGGAGTTTTCATTCGCGCGCAAGCCCGGAGCCGATACGCAGCTCCGCTTTGATGAGATCGACCTCGGCGTGATATACGCTTCAAAGGTGATGCACTTCGGCACTCTGTCCATGACGAATGAACCGGCACGGGACGCAACGTATAGGGCTGTCGAGTACGCCGCCGGGCATGGAAAGCTCATCAGCTTCGACCCTAACCTCAGAAAGCCCCTGTGGGATGACTTGGACGAGGCGAAGCGGCAGATGCTGTGGGGACTCCAACACGCTGATGTGGTCAAGATCAGCGATGAGGAGACGGAGTTTCTGTTCGGCCTTGCCCCGGAAGAAGCGGCAAAGCATATCATAGAAAGCTTCGGCGTCAGGCTCGTCTACGTAACCTGCGGGGCGGAGGGCTGCTTTTACAGGACAAAGACGGCCTTCGGTTTTGTCAAGGCACTCAGCGGCATAGCCGTGAAGGACACGACCGGAGCGGGCGATATCTTCGGCGGCTCCGCGATGTACGGGCTATTGAAAGCAGGCGGTGTACCGGAGAAGCTGACTGCGGAGGAGCTTGAAAAAATCGTTTCCTTCGCGTGTACATCGGCGGGCCTTTCGACTACCAAGGCCGGCGGCATATCAAGCGTACCGGAGCGCAGCGAGGTCGAAGCGGCAATGAAGTGATTAACGGCTGCTGACGATAAAGCCTAAAGCAGAATATAAAAACAAAGCACGGAAGAGGAATCACCATAGTTCCACTTTCGTGCTTTGCTTCTGTTATACGCTTTTGCGGGGACAGGTCTGCGCGTGACCGGATTCAGCTCGCCCCAAGTGCCGCGTCGGGAATTGTCAAGCTCCCGCTTTTTCTTTTTGGAGAGCTTTTCATACGGAATGAAGTTGTTCATACTGTACCTCCAAGTTTTGATGTGTCAGTATTATAGCATAAAAGAGAGAGTGTGCAAGACGGAAAGCTGACTTATTAAGGTCAGGCTGTATAGAATTAGGACATTCAGTGTCGGAATAAGCTTATCGGGGGTGATGAAATGCTTGAATGCGCGTTTGTGCTTCTGATGAAAACGCTTTTGCTGATGCTGCGCCTGTCACCGGCGGACTCCTTCCCGAAGCCGCTGAGCAAGGAAGAGGAGCGCGAATATCTTGAACGCTGGCAGGCGGGGGACATAGATGCGAGGAACACGCTCGTTGAACACAACCTGCGCCTTGTCGCGCACATAATCAAGAAGTACTATCAGAACGAGGATATTGACGATCTTATCTCCATAGGCACGATCGGGCTGATAAAGGGCATCAATACCTATAAACCGGATAAAGGCGTCCGCCTTGCGACTTATGCCAGCAGGTGTATCGAAAATGAGATACTGATGCACTTTCGCAGCCAGAAGAAAACCGCGGCGGATGTCAGCCTGTCGGAAGCGCTGGACGTTGACGGCGAGGGCAACGGACTGTACCTTATGGACGTCGTGGCGCAGGACGACGATATGGCCGAGCGCGTCGGGAGTATGGAGCTGTGCAGAAGCCTCAGGGAATATATAGATAAGGTGCTCGACGAGCGCGAGGCGGAGATCATACGCCTGCGCTACGGCATCGGCGGGGGGACGCCCAAGACCCAGCGCGAGACGGCGCAGCTATGCGGGATATCCCGCTCATATGTATCGCGCATAGAAAAGAAAGCGCTTGAAAAGCTGCGCGAGGCATTGGAGGACGAGAGCGGAAAATAGCACAGAGCCGTGTATCAGACAGAATTTTGATACACGGCTTGTCTGTACAGATATATGGCATAAGATAAAAAACTCGGGCGAAAGGACCTCTGATTCTTTGACGAGCTGAAAAACTGTTGCCCGTTTGTACTTTCTGGTGTATAATATAATGAATCTTTATGGAAATGGAGATCGTTATGAGCAGAAAGAAAAGAAAAGCACAGACCGCCGAGGTGCCGGATATCGAAGCCTCCGGCAAGGATATGTATGACTGGGTGCAGTGCCTCATAGTGGCGCTTATAATATGCGTTGTTTTTTTCGCGTTCTTTGTGCGCATTATCGATGTCGTCGGTACGTCGATGAACCCGACGCTCAATAATAGCGATAAGATGCTTGTCTCCGGGCTGTTCTATAAGCCGCAGGTCGGTGACGTGGTCGTGTTCAAAAAGGACGAATATAACCCCAATAAGGCTCTGGTAAAGCGCGTGATCGCCGTGGAGGGACAGGAGATCAATATAGATTTCGACAGAGGTATTGTCTATATAAACGGCCAGCCTATTCAGGAGGACTATATCGCGGAGCTCACCAAGACCAAGGAAGATTTCATCGGCCCCAAGACTGTCCCGGAGGGCTGCGTGTTCGTGATGGGCGATAACCGCAATATGTCCACCGACAGCAGAAAAACCGAAATAGGCATGGTCGACACACGGTTGATCCTCGGCAAGGCGTATATGGTCATATACCCGCTCTCCGAGTTCAGAGTTATAGAATGATGGAAAACGGCTACGAAAAAATGAATATCCAGTGGTTCCCCGGCCACATGACGAAGGCGCAGCGGATGATCGAGGACAATGTCAAGCTTGTTGACGCCGTGTGTGAGATACTTGACGCGCGCATCCCGTTCTCCAGCCAGAACCCCGATATAGACCGGCTCGCCGCAGGCAAGCCGCGCCTTGTCATCCTCAACCGCAGCGACCTTGCGGACCCGGAACTGACCGCGCGCTGGAAGCGGAGCTTCCAGAAGCAGGGGCTTGCGATCCTTGAGACGGACGCGAAGAGCGGCAGGGGAGTGAACGGCTTCGTCCCGGCGATACGGGAGCTCCTCCGCGATAAGCTGAAGG
Organism: uncultured Oscillospiraceae bacterium; assembly: GCA_934565615.1. Classification (GTDB taxonomy): domain Bacteria; phylum Bacillota; class Clostridia; order Oscillospirales; family Oscillospiraceae; genus Limivicinus. The sequence goes on from CAKTIH010000020.1 coordinate 7,378, forward strand.
AGTACGAGGCAAAGGGACAGGTCGGCCGCCCGCTGAGAGTAATGATCCTCGGCATACCGAACGTCGGCAAGTCGACATTTATCAATAAGGTCGCAAAGCGCAAGGCCGCGATAGCCGGGGACAAGCCGGGTGTTACACGCGGCCGCCAGTGGATAAGCATAGATACCGGGCTTGATCTGCTTGATACTCCGGGTATACTCTGGCCAAAGTTTGACAGTCAGGAGGTCGGCGAGATGCTGGCCATCACGAACGCTATCAAGGCGGACGTGCTCGATAAGGAGACGCTCGGCGCAAACTTCATGCTCCGCCTGCGCGATATGTATCCGGACGCTTTGCGTGAGCGCTATAAGATAGAGCCTGACCCGGAGCTCAACGGCTATGAGCTGCTGGAGCAGGCGGCAAAGAAGCGCGGCTTTCTCGTTTCACGCGGCGAGTATGACATTGAGAGAATGGCGAACACGCTGCTCAAGGAATACCATGAGGGCAAGCTTGGCCGCCTGACCTTGGAGGCTCCGAATGACTGAGCTTTGGGAACTGGAAAACGAGATTTACGCCGAGGGTTATAACCTTATCTGCGGCGTTGACGAGGCCGGGCGCGGTCCGCTGGCAGGGCCGGTGTATGCTGCCGCTGTTGTTCTCCCGCGGGACGCTGTCATTGAAGGGCTGAACGATTCCAAGAAACTGACCGAGAAAAGGCGCGAAGCGCTCTTTGATGTTATCACAGAGCGGGCACTGACCTATGGCATTGCCTCGGCCTCGGTCGAAGAAATAGAAGAACTCAACATTCTGAACGCGACCTTTCTCGCGATGAACCGTGCGATAGCAAAGCTCGCCCCTATACCGGAGCTTGCGCTTATTGACGGCAACCGCAGCACCGGCATAGCCATGCCGAGCCGCTGCGTCGTAAAGGGCGACTCGCGCTGCGCGGACATCGCCGCCGCGTCGATCCTCGCGAAGGTCAGCCGTGACAGATATATGCTCACCCTCACGGAGAAGTACCCGCAGTATCATTTCGAGCAGCACAAGGGCTACGGCACAAAGCTGCATTATGAAGCGCTCAGAGAATACGGCCCGTCGCCGGAGCACCGCCCAAGCTTTCTGAGGAAAATGCACTGATGGAAAGACGGGAGCTTGGCGCATGGGGCGAGGAGCGCGCGGCGAAATATCTGCGCAGCAAAGGGTATACTATCGTTGAGCGCAACTTCCGATGCCGCTCGGGGGAGATAGACATCATCGCGCGGCGCGGCGGTATCATCGCTTTCGTTGAGGTGAAGCTGCGCCGGGACGCGGACTTTGCCGAGGCGCGCGAATTTGTGACAGCGGCAAAGCAGCGGCGCGTGATCCTGACCGCCGAATATTGGCTCGCCTCGCACCGGACGGAGCTTCAGCCGCGTTTTGACGTGGTAGAGATATACGCGCCCTATGGGGAGAGGACGCTCTTCCCGAAGATAAATCATCTTGAGGACGCTTTTCAGTAAATGTAATATGTACGCGGCCATGCCGCGGGTCGGAGCTTTCCGACCCGCGGAGCGTAGGCTTAACGCTGCTTAGCAGCAGCCGCGCGGGCAGAAGGTGGAGCAGTAGGTCTCGCCCTTGGTGCTTGCCTTCTCGTTCTGGACGCTGATCTTTTCTGCGCTGCATCTGCAGTCAACAGTGTTGTACTTGCAGCCAGTGACGTCGCAGCCGACGCCGGGAATGACGCTCTTGGTTTTCTTATCGCTCATGTTCATAACCTCCGTTCCTTGTTGGAAACGGTATTATTATCTGCACCCAAGCCCTGTTTATTCGGAGGACATTTTCTGCCTATGGCGCTCTATACAATAGGAGATACGCATCTATCCCTTGCCAAGGACAAGCCAATGGACATCTTTGGCGAAAAGTGGAAGAACCATGCACAAAAATTAAAGGACGGCTTTTCAATAGTCGGGGATGACGACCTCACTGTCATCTGCGGTGATATAAGCTGGGGCATGGGAATCGAGGAGACGAAGGAGGACTTCCTTTTTATTGACGCTCTGCCCGGGAAGAAGATAATACTGAAGGGCAACCACGACTATTGGTGGAGCACCGCCGCAAAGGCGAAAAAGTTCTTTGCGCAGAATGGGATCACCACCATAGACATCCTTTATAATAACAGCTTTGACTATGGCGAGTACGCGATCTGCGGTACGCGCGGCTGGTTTTATGAGGAAGAGAAGGGCGACGAGCATGACGCGAAGATCATGCGCCGTGAGATCATGCGCCTTGAAGCGTCGCTAAAGGCGGCGGGAGATAAGAAGAAGCTCGTGTTCCTGCATTATCCGCCGCTGTTTCAGAGCTACCGCTGCGAGGAGATACTCGAACTGCTCAAAAGCTATGAGGTCCGCCTGTGCTGCTACGGCCATATCCACGGCAAAGGCTGCGCTTATGCCTTCAACGGCTGGCGCGACGGGACAGAGTTTAAGCTTGTGTCGGCGGATTTTGTGGATTTTACCCCTGTGAAGCTGCCATATTAGGCTTTATTAAATAATTTGTCATTGATTTTACTGTAAGTTTCTGCTATCATAGACAAGTGCGTGCAGACACATAAAGAGGAGGAAATCAACCATGATTCTGAAGAACGTAGAAAACAAAGAAAATAAGACCGCCACTTTCCAGGTAGAGTCCGATGCTGCCGAGTTTGAATCCGCAGTCAACGGCGCATACCTCAAGAACAAGGCTTCAATAAATATTCCCGGCTTCCGCAAGGGCAAGGCTCCGCGCGCTGTCGTTGAGGGCATGTACGGCGCAGAGGTCTTTTATCAGGACGCTATGGACGAGCTCGCCCCCAAGGCTTTCGAGTTCGGCCTTGATGAGTCCAAGCTGCGCATGGTCGGCACTCCGTCCATCGTCGATGTGAACGTGACCGATGACCGCACCGCTTCCTATACCTTTGAAGTTACCCTTTACCCCGAGGTCACTCTCGGCCAGTACAAGGGCCTCGAAGCAGAGCGCAAGGATGAGAGCGTTTCCGACGAGGATGTTGACAATGAGCTCAACTCCGTCCGCAAGCGCAACGCCCGCATGATCGACATTGACGACCGCGCCGCCGAGATGGGCGACACCGTCGATATCGACTTTGACGGCTACCTTGACGGTGAGCGTTTCGACGGCGGCAAGGCCGAGGGCTACTCTCTTGAGCTTGGCTCCAACTCCTTCGTCCCCGGCTTTGAGGATCAGATCGTCGGCATGAAGATCGGCGAGGAGAAGGACATCGATATCACCTTCCCCGAGAACTACACCCCTGAACTCGCCGGCAAGGCCGTCGTTTTCAAGATAAAGCTCAACGGCATCACCACTCCCGAGCTTCCCGAGCTGGACGATGAGTTCGCAAAGGACGTCTCCGAGTTCGATACTCTTGATGAGTACAAGGGCAGCCTGCGCGAGAATCTTGAAAAGCGCAAGAAGGATGAGGCCGAGAACGATTTCCGTGCCAACGTCCTTAAGCAGGCTGTAAACAACCTCAAGGCAGAGATCCCCGAGTGCATGATCCTTGAGAAGGTCGAGCAGACCATCCGTGACTATGCTTCCAACTTCGGCATGACCGACCGCAGCGTTCCCCTTGAGAACCTCAAGGAAATGATGGGCCTGTCCGACGAGGTCGTCGAGAACAACATCCGTCCCGCAGCCGAGTTCCAGGTCAAGACCGATCTGCTGCTTGACAAGATCAAGGACGAGGAGAAGCTTGAAGTTACCGAGGAAGCCTTCAATGAGTATCTCAATAAGGTCGCCGAGGACGTCAAGGCCACTGCCGACCAGCTCAAGAACTACTTCGGCGAAGCCTTTATAAAGGCCGAGCAGCTCAAGGAAATGGCAACCAACCTCATCGTTGACAGTGCCAAGGTCAAGGCTGCTGAGACAGAGACCGAAGAGAAGCCCAAGAAGGCCAGAAAGCCCAGAGCTCCCAAGGCAGAGAAGAAGGCCGAGGAGACCGAGACCGCCGAAGCTGCCGAACCCGCTGCGGAAGAGCCCAAGGCAGAATAATTCTCAGGGAATAAGGATATGCTCTCTTGGATGCTGATATTTTAAAGGAGAGTTTAATACAATGAGCTTAGTACCTTATGTTGTAGAACAGACCAGCCGCGGTGAGCGTTCGTATGACATCTTTTCCAGACTGCTTAATGACCGCATCATTATGCTTTCTGAGGAAGTGAACGACACTACCGCAAGCCTGATCGTAGCGCAGCTTCTGTATCTTGAAGCGCAGGATCCTGATAAGGACATACAGTTTTATATCAACAGCCCCGGCGGCAGCGTTACCGCAGGTCTCGCGATATATGACACTATGCAGTATATCAAGCCCGACGTGTCCACGATATGTGTCGGCCTTGCAGCCTCGATGGGTGCGTTCCTCCTCTCGTCCGGTGCAAAGGGCAAGCGTATTGCCCTGCCGAATGCGGAGATAATGATCCACCAGCCCTCCGGCGGCAGTCAGGGTCAGTGCACTGATATACAGATCCAGGCAGAGCAGATACTGAAGATCAAGAAGCGCCTCAATAAGATCCTTGCCGAGAACACCGGCAAGAGCGTTGAGACCATCGAAGCCGACTGCGAGCGCGATCATTTCATGACCGCCGAGGAAGCAAAGGAATACGGCCTTATCGATCAGGTAATCTACAAGCGCTGATTTTACCGTTATGGGGGGACAATAGCTGTTCCCCCATACTTTATACTGCGCCGTATGCTGCGCATACAGATGCAGGGACAGGAGTTTTTATGGCAAAGAATGAAGACAGACGGAGCATCCGCTGCTCCTTTTGCGGCAAGCCGCAGTCGCTGGTCAATCGCCTGATAGCCGGCAATAACAACTGCTATATCTGCGATGACTGTGTGCGCATGTGCATGAACATAGTCGGCGAATATGACGAGTCCGAAGCTGTACCCGGCTATGACGGGCTTCCTCTTGCTCTCGAGAAGCTGCCGAAGCCGAAAGAGATCAAGGAAAATTTGGATCAGTATGTTATCGGTCAGGAACGCGCGAAGATAGTTCTGGCCGTTGCGGTATATAACCACTATAAGCGTATACTCCACTCCACGAAGAGCGATGTTGAGCTTCAAAAGAGCAACATCCTGCTCATCGGCCCCACCGGCAGCGGCAAGACCCTTTTTGCCCAGACGATGGCGAAGATGCTTGACGTGCCCTTTGCAATTGCCGACGCCACGACTCTTACCGAAGCCGGCTATGTCGGCGAGGATGTCGAGAACGTTATCCTCAAGCTGCTTCAGGCGGCGGACTTTGACGTTGCGCGCGCCGAGAAGGGCATCATATATATCGACGAGATAGACAAGATTGCCCGCAAGAGCGAGAACACTTCCATAACCAGAGACGTTTCCGGCGAGGGCGTGCAGCAGGCGCTGCTCAAGCTGCTTGAAGGCACGATCGCAAACGTTCCCCCTCAGGGCGGGCGCAAGCATCCGCATCAGGAGTTTATACAGGTGGACACCACCAACATCCTCTTCATCTGCGGAGGCGCGTTCGACGGGCTTGATAAGATCATCGAGAAGCGCACCAATAAAAAGACTATGGGCTTCGGCGCGGATATCACCAGCAGCACCGAGCGTGATGTCGGTGAGATCATGGCGCAGGTGCAGCAGCACGATTTGCTCCAGTTCGGTATCATCCCGGAGCTTATCGGTCGTCTGCCTGTCGTTGCAACTCTCCAAAGCCTTAAACGCGATGACCTCGTTCGCATTCTCACCGAGCCGAAGAACGCCATGACCCGCCAGTACAAGGCGCTCATGTCCTATGATGGGGTCGACCTTGAGTATGAGCCCGCGGCGCTTGAGGCGATCGCAGATAAGGCGATAGAGATGAAGATCGGCGCGCGCGGCCTGCGCAGCGTCATGGAGGGCGTCATGACCGATATCATGTACTCCGTCCCCTCGGATAAGTCGGCAAAGAAGGTCCTCATCACCGAAAAGTGTGTCAAGGACGGCACCAGTCCCGAGGTCATCCACAGCGAAAAATAAGCACATACAGAACTCCGGAAAGGAGAAAAACATGACAGATTCAGAATTACTTGCACAAGGCTATGTTGCCCTGCCTATGCTGCCCCTGCGCGGGCTGCACGTTTTCCCGGGCATGATGCTGACCTTTGATGTTGAGCGCCCTGCTTCTATCACGGCACTCGAGAGAGCGGTCAAGAATAATCAGGTCATCTTTCTGACCGCGCAGAAGGACCTCACCGCGGATATGCCGCAGGAGGACGAGATATACCATATCGGTACGGTCTGCCGCATCAGGCAGCAGCTGCGTCAGCCGAGGGGCAACGTCTGCCGCGTCATGGTCGAGGGCATTTTCCGCGCTGTCGCCGGCAGCCTCAATACCGACCCCAAGGGCTATACCGCGATAGTCACGCCGCTTGAGGACAAGAAGGAGCGCGTCAGCCCCGCGCGCCGCGAGGCGCTGCTGAGAAGCTGCCTTGCCCAGTATGACGAGTATATCAAGTATGAGCCCGAGATGCCCAATGAGCAGATCCTCAACCTGCTTGCAAATCCCGAGCCGACATATGTTTCAAATTATATCGCGCAGAATGTACACTTTTCGATAGAAGATAAGCAGGCCATTCTTGAAGAGCTTTACCCCACGCGCCGCCTTGCGCTCATCAACAAGCTCCTCAACCATGAGCTGGATATCCTCAGCATCGAGAAGGAACTGAACGACAGCGCGCTTGAGTCGATGGCGCGCAATCAGCGCGAGTATTATCTGCGCGAAGAGATGAAGGCCATCCAGTCCGAGCTCGGCGAGGATGACGATATCGAGCAGTACCGCGAGAAGATCCAGGCGCTCCCAGTGAGCGATGAGATACGTGAAAAGCTCCTCAAGGAGCTTGGCCGTTTGCAGAAGCAGCCCTTCGGATCCTCCGAGGCCGCGGTGTTGAGAAACTACCTTGACGTCTGTCTTGAGATCCCTTGGGGCAAGACCACGAAGGAAACGGTGAATATCGCCAAGGCGCGCAAGAAGCTTGACGACGATCACTTCGGCCTTGATAAGGTCAAGGAGCGCGTGCTCGAGTACCTCGCCGTAAAGCAGCTCAGCCCCGATATCAAGGGCGGGCTCATCTGCCTTGTCGGCCCTCCGGGCACGGGCAAGACCAGTATCGCCCAGAGCATCGCCGCGGCGACGAATAGGAAACTCGTCCGCATTTCTCTCGGCGGCGTGCATGACGAGGCCGAGATACGCGGTCACCGCCGCACCTACATAGGCTCCATGCCGGGGCGTATCATCAGCGGAATAATACAGGCAGGCTCCTGCAACCCACTGATGGTCCTTGACGAAATAGACAAGCTCGCCTCCGATTACCGGGGCGACCCGTCGGCTGCGTTGCTCGAAGCCTTTGACGGCGAGCAGAACGGCAGCTTCCGCGATAACTTCCTTGAGATACCCTTCGACCTGTCCGGCGTGTTCTTTATTACCACTGCCAATACGACCGATACCATTCCCAGAGCGCTGCTCGACCGTATGGAGGTCATCGAGCTTCCCAGCTATACTGATGAGGAAAAGCTCCAGATCGCAAAGCAGCACCTCATTCCGAAGCAGCGCCGCAAGCACGGGCTGAAAGCAAGCCAGCTCAAGCTTGACGACGGCGCGATCAGGGAGATCATCGCCTCCTACACCAGAGAATCCGGCGTCAGGAACCTTGAGCGCGAGATCGCGAATATCTGCCGCAAGACGGCGGGAGGTATTGCCGAGGAAAAGTTCAAGTCCGTTTCCCTGCGTGCGGGCGGCGTGGCGGAACTGCTTGGCCCTGCCAAGTTTAAGCCTGAGGCCATGCGCCGCCGTGATGAGGTCGGCCTTGTCCGCGGCCTTGCCTATACCTCTGTCGGCGGTGAAGTCCTGGACGTTGAGGCTGCCGTCGTCGACGGAACCGGCCGCCTTGAGCTTACCGGCAATCTCGGCGATGTGATGAAGGAATCGGCCAAAGCCGCCGTGACCTATATCCGCAGCCGTGCGAGGGCGCTCGGCATCGATCCGGATTTCTATAAGAACAAGGATATCCATATCCACTTCCCGGAGGGTGCCGTCCCGAAGGACGGGCCGTCCGCCGGCATCACCGTGACCGTCGCACTTATCTCCGCGCTGTCGGGCCTGCCCGTGCGCCGCGATGTCGCCATGACCGGCGAGATCACCCTGCGCGGCCGCGTCCTGCCGATAGGCGGGCTGCGCGAAAAGACCATGGGCGCGCTGCGCGCCGGGGTCAAGACCGTCATCATCCCGGCAGACAACGAGAGCGACCTTGAGAATATCGATCAGACCGTCCGCCGCCAGCTCAGCTTCGTGACCGCCGAGAATGTCGATTCGATACTCGACCTCGTCCTTGTCCGCCCGGCCAAGAAGGAAACACCGATCCAGCCGTCCATTCCGCTCCAGTCTCAGGAGCTGTGCGGCACGGTACGTCAGTGAGGTCAAAATGCCTGCATTAAACGTCAATAAGGCGGAGTTCATTAAATCCGCCGCACAGCCGAAGCAGTTCATAAACAGCAGCATCCCGGCTGTTGCGTTTGCCGGTAAGTCCAATGTCGGCAAGTCGTCGGTCATAAACCGGCTCCTCAACCGCAAGAACTTTGCCCGCGTCGGTTCCGCGCCCGGCAAGACCATACATGTCAATTACTTTCTCATAGACGGCAGGCTCTATCTCATAGACCTGCCGGGCTATGGCTTTGCCAAGGTCTCGCAGTCTGAGCGCGAGCGCTGGGGCAAGCTGATGGAGGACTTCTTCGCTGCGGGGCTTTTTAAGCTCGGCGTCATGATCGTCGACGCACGCCATAAACCGACGGCGGACGACGTGACTATGGCCGACTGGTTCAAGAGCACCGGGCATCCGCTCATCGTCGTTGCTAATAAGCTTGATAAGCTCAAGAAAAGTGAGATCGAGCCGAACCTTGCGCTTATCCGTGAGACGCTTGAACTGCCCGAGGATGTGAAGCTAATCCCGTTTTCGGCCGAAAAGGGACAGGGCAGAGAAGTGCTTTTGTCTGAAATAACCGCACTTCTGTAAAACTTTTCACATATTTTCTCGTATGCTCTTGTATTTTGTAGAGCATTTTGCTAAAATGACAATATCTTGGGGGTGACTCAAATAAGCGGATTAAGCTCTGTATGGGACGGCTGGGATTTCAGCTATCTCTTGAGTATTCTCCTCGGCGTCATCCCCTCGCTTATCTGCATCACCCTGCATGAGCTGAGCCACGGCTATGTTGCCTATCGCCTTGGGGATGATACGGCAAAACAGGCCGGACGCCTTACACTGAACCCCATTAAGCATCTCGACCCTGTCGGGCTTCTTATGATGCTGGTGTTCCGCGTCGGCTGGGCAAAGCCTGTACCGGTGAATATGTACCGCTTCAAAAACCCGAAGCGCGGCATGGCCATCACGGCGCTTGCCGGGCCTGTCAGCAATGTTCTGATAACGCTCGTGTTCCTGCTGCTCTATGGGGCGCTGTTTGCCCCGCTGCGCAGAAGTGACGTCGGCGGGTACTTTCTTGAAATGATCGAGCTTACGGCTTATATGAGCCTTGGTCTTGCGGTGTTTAACCTTATACCGCTGCCCCCGCTGGATGGGTCGAAGGTGCTCTTCGCCCTCATGAGCGATGAGAGCTATTATAAGCTCATGCGCTATGAGCGCTACGGCGGGCTCATCCTCATGGTGCTCATGATGACTGGCGTCCTCGGAAGACCCGTCTCCACGGTCGTTTCCGCGATATATTCAAATCTGATTCCGGTCGCTCAGTTTGCCTGCGATCTGGTAGTAAAACTGTTTTATAAGTGAGCGATAATGGATAATCCCAGTTTCTTTCTGGAGGGCGTTGTCCGGGATAAGGACGAGCTTCAGAATTTTGAAGGCCCGTTGAGCCTGATCCTGCTCCTCCTGTCGAAAAATAAAATAGAGATCCGCGATATCAGCATTTCGGATATTCTCGATCAGTACCTTGAATATCTTGACAAAATGCAGCGCATGGATCTTGAGATCGCGAGCGAGTTTGTCCAGATGGCCGCGCACCTGCTCTATATAAAGACCCGTACCCTGCTCGCGGGGGACGAGGAGGTGTCGGAGCTTGAAGTGCTCATGGCCTCGCTTGAGCAGCTCAAGTGCCGGGACATCTTCGCCTCAATACAGAAGGTGCTGCCGGAGCTTAAAAAGGCATCCGAGATAGGCATGCTGTATTTTTCCAAAATGCCCGAGCCGCTCCCGCCATCGAGCAAGGAGTACGCCTACCGGCATGAGCCGGTCGATCTGCTCAAGGCGATGTATTCTATCTACTCCCGCGGCGGCAAGGCGCCGGAGCCCGATATCAGCGCCGCCGTCCCCAAGCGCATCATCTACAGTGTCCGTGACAAGAGCCTGCAGATACTGCACCGGCTCCGTGACGGCTGTGCCAGCTTAAATGAAATTTACCGCGACTGCCGCTCCCGTTCGGAGGTGGTGGCTGCGTTCATGTCCATACTGGAGCTATGCAGCATGGGCAGCATCCATATCACCCGCGGCGAAAATGACTATAGTCTTGAATTTGTCGGCGGCGATATGGACAGTATAATTGACAAGATCGTTGAGTAATGTATGATAAATCTTACTTCGGCTGTTGAGGCCATCCTTTTTGCCGCAGGAGACAGCGTCCCTATAGCGCGGCTGTCGCTGATCCTCGGCGTTGACGAACATGATATTGAGTGCGCCGCGGCAGAGCTTCAGGAGTATTACAGTGCAAACTCCCGTGGTATGCGCATCCTCCGCCTTGAGGACAAGCTGCAAATGTGCTCCGCCCCGGAGTACGCGGCGTATATAACCAAGGCGCTGGAGCAGAGAAAGCCCCCGGTGCTCTCGCAGCCGGCACTCGAGACGCTTGCCGTCGTTGCATATTTCCAGCCGGTCACCCGCGCGTATGTCGATCAGGTCAGGGGCGTTGACAGTTCCTATACCGTCAGCATGCTTCAGGAGCGCGGGCTTATCGAGGAATGCGGCAGGCTTGAGGTCCCGGGACGCCCGGCAGTGTTCCGCACGACTGATGTGTTCCTCAGAACAATGGGCATAAGCTCCATGACGGAGCTGCCTCCGCTTCCGGAGGTCAGCGCGGGCGAAGGCATGGACAAGCTCAAGGAAGCGATAGACAAGCTGCAAGCCGCCGAAAACGGAGAGCAGCTCAGCATAGATGACGTTTCAGGAGAAGCAAGCGAGGAGTGATGTAATTGACAGGATTGATTATCCTCGGCGTTGTGGCCGTGCTTGCTGCCTTTATATTGCTGTGTGTTTTCCTCCCGGCGGTCGGTCTGACCATCTTGGGGATCATTGTGCTGCTGATCGTGCTGGTGCTCAATGTGCCGGTGGGGGCGGACGCGGCGTATATCGGCGGTGAATTTACACTGGCCGCGAGGGCGGACGGATTCTCTTTCCAGATCCTCCCTAAAAAGCCGGGGAGCGAGGACAAGCCGCCGAAGGAGAAGAAACCGAAAAAAGAGAAAAAGCCAAAGCCCGAGAAGGAAACCGAACCCAAACCCAAGAAAAAGCTGAGCTTTACAAAGGAAGAGCTTTTTGAACTCGCTAAGCGCGTACTAAAGGGTGTCGGCAAGTTCGGCAAAGTCACCGTGAACAAGTTCATGCTGCACTATGTCGCCGCCGTGGACGATCCGTATGACACCGTCGTGACCTATAACTATGTCAATGCGGCGCTCTCCACGCTTATACCGATCTGTGAGGAGAAGTTCATCGTAAAGGACTCGGATATCAAGACGGATATCGACTTCACGGTGGATAAGACGAAGGTCGATGTGGAGCTGTGCGCGACGATAAGGCTTGCGCAGGTCATGCACATGCTCTTTGCGATAGCGTTCGGCGCTCTTGGGGTACTCATCCAGAACAAGCGTCGGCTCCGCCGTGAGAAAAAGCAGGGCATCGCGTCCGACGGTATCGAGGTCGATGTTGCGCTTGAGAAGGACACGGACGAAACAGAAACCAGTCAGATAAATAAAGACAACAATACAGAACAAAATACACAGGCAGAGGAAAGGACGGACTCAAATGGACAATAACCCTATCGGAGCTCTTATGCAGAACACTATGGAGAGTGTCAAGAACATTCTCAAGGTCGACACTGTTGTCGGCGATCCTATCTATACTCCCGACGGAATCACACTCGTTCCCATCTCTAAAATAAGCGTAGGCTTCGGCGGCGGCGGAGTTGAGTTCACTGCCAAGAAGTCCGGCGATGACCGTCCTTACGGCGGCGGCAACGCCACCGCTGTCAAGATCGACCCGATCGGCTTCCTCGTCATCAAGGAAGGCACCGTCAGAATGGTCAACGTCACTCCTCCTGCGAGCAACACTGTCGATCGTATCATTGATCTGGTGCCGCAGGTTATGGACAGAGTAGACGCTTTCATCGAGAAGCAGAAAAAGTAATAATATCTATCACGTCTGTCAATAATAAGCACTGCCCATTTTCAGAAGGGTGGTGCTTATTATTAAGTCGAAAATCGCGGCGCTTGTCCTCACGGCGGCGCTTATTACCGGGTTTTGTCCCACTGGCGCTTATGCCGCACAGAGCGCGCCGAACGTAAGCGCGGCTTCGTGCGTGATGATGTATGCCGACGGAAGCTGCGTATATGAAAAGAATGCCGATGACCGCCGCCTTATCGCGAGCACGACAAAGCTCATGACGGCGCTTATATGTATCGAGAACTGCGAGCTTGACGAGACGGTCGATGTCAAGGCGCGGCACTGTCTTATCGAAGGCTCGTCGATGTACCTCAAGGCTGGGTATGACTACACCGTGCGCGAGCTGCTGCTCGGGCTGCTCCTCGCCTCGGGGAACGACGCGGCGCTTGCCCTTGCCGAACACGCAGCGGGGAGCGAGCGCGCCTTTGTGCGCCTGATGAACCGGAAAGCGGCGGAGCTCGGCATGGATGACACGAGCTTTGCAAACCCTCACGGGCTTGACGATAAGCAGCATTATTCCACTGCGCGCGATATGGCAACGCTCATGCTGCACTGCATGGAAAACCCCGTTTTCCGCGAGCTTTGCGGCACGCGTAGCGCCACGATAAACGGCGAAACATACGTAAATCACAATAAGCTCCTCGACCGCTGCTCCGGCTGCGTCGCCGGTAAGACCGGCTACACGATGGCGGCGGGGCGCTGCCTTGTCACCTGCTGCGAGAGAAACGGTATGCGCTTTGTGTGCGTGACGCTCTCCGACCCCGATGACTGGAACGACCATGTCCGCCTTTACGATTGGGTGTATTCCGCTTACACTCTCCGTGAGCTTTCTGATAACCTCACGTTTCAGGTACCGGTCATCTCCGGAAATGTGAACTCCGTTTCCGCCGTGCCGCAAGGCGGGGTTGAGCTGCTCGTTCCGGTGGGGCGTGAGGTCGAGCTGCGCGCGGAGCTTCCGCGATTTGTGTTCGCGCCGGTAAATTCGGGGGAGACAGCGGGCACATTAAGCGTTATAATAAACGGAGAGGAAGCGGCCTCATGCCCGCTGGTCTATGCCGGGGACGCGGTGCTGTCCTTCCCGTGTTTTCATACAGTCAGTTTTTCGGAGGAAAAACTTTAAATGCAAGAGAGGATCCAAAAGCTTATATCCGCGGCGGGGCTCATGTCCCGCCGCGCCGCCGAGACGCTTATCGCCGATGGGCGTGTCAAAATAAACGGGCACACAGCCGCGGTAGGCGAGAAGGCCGACCCGGCGACGGATACCATACTCGTGGACGGCAAGCCGCTGCCCGAGTCCGGAAATAAGGTTTACATAATGCTGAATAAGCCACGCGGCTATGTCACGACTATGAGCGACGAAAAGGGCCGCCGGGATGTGACCGAGCTTGTCAGAAACGTACCCTGCCGCGTCTACCCTGTCGGAAGACTCGATATGTATTCCGAGGGGCTGCTGCTTATGACAAACGACGGGGACTTTGCAAACTATATGATGCATCCGTCGCACAATGTTAATAAGACCTACCTGACGCGCGTCGAGGGCGAGGATATCGGCGTCGCGATGGAGTACCTGCGCGAGCCGATGGAGCTTGACGGCTATGTTGTCGACGGCGCAGAGGTCGCCCTGCGCGGCCTGTTTCCGGGCGGCGCGGAGCTTGAGATCACGATACATGAGGGGCGCAACCGCCAGGTCAGAAAGATGTGCGAGGCGGTCGGCCTCAAGGTGCTGCGCCTTAAAAGAATAAGTGAAGGCGCGCTGGAGCTTGGAGAGCTCAAACCCGGAACATGGAGATATCTCACGCACGAGGAGCTTGAACGTGTCAGACCGGAAGGGGAGCGGTGAATACATATGCGTCTTGAATATACCGATCTTGTCGTCATCGGCGGCGGCCCCGCCGGGATGATGTGTGCGTATACCGCGGCGGAGCGCGGCCTTTCGGTCACGCTTCTTGACCCGAACCGGCAGCCTGGGCGCAAGCTCAGGATAACCGGCAAGGGGCGCTGCAACGTCACTAATAACTGTGATGTCAAAACCTTTATGGCGAACATTCCGGGGGACGGGCGCTTCCTTTACAGCGCACTGAACCGCCTTTCACCGGAGGACACTATAGCCTTTTTTGAATCGCACGGCCTGCCGCTCAAGACCGAGCGCGGGAACCGCGTGTTCCCGCAGTCGGATAACGCAAATGATGTCGCCGCGCTTATGACTAAACTCTGCCGCGGCGCTGGTGTGAAGCTCATGCAGGCGCACGCGACCGGCATCGCGGCAGAGGAAGGCTGCGTGTCCGGTGTCTCGACGGATCAGGGCTTCATCCCGTGCCGTGCGGCGGCAGTGTGTACCGGCGGCCTGTCCTATCCGCTGACCGGCTCAACCGGTGACGGCTTCGGCTTTGCCCGCCGCTTCGGGCATACCGTGACTCCGACGCGCGCATCGCTCGTCCCGCTTGAAAGCGGCGATGATTACTGCGCCGAGATGCAGGGCTTCTCGCTCAAGAATGTAACACTCTCCGCTTATGAAAATGATAAGCTTATCTACCGGGAGCTTGGCGAAATGCTCTTTACGCACTTCGGCGTTTCCGGGCCGCTGGTGCTCTCGGCAAGCGCGCACATGCGCAATATGGGCAAGGCTGCCTACAGGCTCGAAATTGACCTCAAGCCGGGGCTTGACGAAAAGAAGCTCGATGCGCGCATCCTGCGTGATTTTGAAAAGTACTCCAATAAGGAGTTCAAGAACGCCCTGACCGATCTTGCTGGGCGCACTATGATCCCCGTGCTTGTCCGCCTGTCGGGCATCCCGGAGGACACCAAGGTCAACTCCATAACCCGCGAGCAGCGGCATCGCCTGCTGCATTTATTCAA
>CAKTIH010000021.1 GCA_934565615.1 uncultured Oscillospiraceae bacterium
GCCGAAAAGGGCGGCTACCCGCACTTCATGCTCAAGGAGATCATGGAGCAGCCCGAGGCCGTGCGCAAGACCATCTCCCCGAGGATAAAGAAAGGGCAGATCGTCTTCGACGAGCTGAGCCTTGACGAGGACTTCATCCGCAGCCTTGATAGGATATTCATCGTGGCCTGCGGCTCGTCCTACCATGTCGGCATGGTGGGCAAGTATAATCTTGAGCGGCTTCTGAGAAAGCCCGTGGATGTGCAGCTCGCCTCGGAGTTTCGCTATGCCGATCCTCTCGTCGGGCCGAACAGCCTTGTCATAGTCATCAGCCAGTCCGGCGAGACGCTTGACACTATGGCCGCGCTCCGCGAGGCTCGCCGCCTCGGCGCGAAGATCCTCTCCATCGTGAATGTCGTCGGCAGCTCCATCGCGCGCGAGTCGGACGATGTGCTCTACACCTGGGCAGGCCCCGAGATCGCCGTCGCGACCACGAAGGCCTACAGCACACAGCTCGTGCTGCTGGACATGCTCGGCGTTTATTTTGCGAAGGTCTGCGGCAGCATAGGCGACGCGGAGTATGAGGAGATCGTCGAGGAGCTTCTTGCGCTGCCTGTCAAGATGGAGGCCGTACTTGATGATATCGACGAGATAAAGTACCTCGCCTCCCGCTACTTTAACCACAATTCCATCTTCTTCATCGGGCGCAACCTTGACTACGCCCTCGGTCTTGAGGGCAGCCTCAAGCTCAAGGAGATATCCTATATCCACTCCGAGGCCTACGCCTCCGGTGAGCTTAAGCACGGCACCATATCCCTTATTGAGGACGGCACCCTCGTCGTCGCGCTCGGCACATATAAGCCGCTGTTTGAAAAGACGCTCTCGAACATCATCGAGGTCAAGGCGCGCGGTGCGGACATCGTCGCGCTGACGAGCGAGAGCAAGGCTGCAGACATGCGCAAGACGGCGGAGAACGTGCTCTCCGTACCGGACACTCACGTCATCCTCCAGCCCTCTCTCGGCGTCATACCGCTTCAGCTTTTCGCGTATTATGTGGCGCTGCACAAGGGCTGCGACATAGATAAACCGCGCAATTTGGCCAAGTCTGTCACCGTTGAGTGAGAAAAAGGCCGGTATTCCTGTAAAATACTGCACAAAAGCGGCGAATACTTCAAATATTTCTTGTACTTTTCAAGCGCCTGTATTATAATAAATCTCTGGTTTAGGCGGAGCTGCCGCGCATTGGGGCGCAGCGCGTCCGCCTGCCGGGAAACCGAAGGAAGGGAGCTGTTACTTAATGGTCAATATCAGCAGCGGCAAGGGAAACATCAGCATTACCGATGAGGTTCTGACCTACCTTGCGGGCGACGCGGCTACCAGCTGCTTCGGCGTCAAGGGTATGGCAGGGCGCAGCAAGGACGGCGGTCCGCTCCAGCTTCTGCGCAGAGAATCAATGTCCAAGGGCGTTGAGGTACACTATAACGGCGACGGCAGCGTATCTCTCGAGCTGCATATCGGCGTCGACCACGGCGTCAATATCGCGGCAGTTTCACGCAGCATTATGAATACAGTCAGCTATAAGCTCACGAAGGCCGCCGGAGTTCCGGTCAAGAGCGTTGACGTTTATATTGACACGATCATCGGATAAAAATTCCGGCATGGGAGGGCCCATGCCATGCGGAGGTACATTCAATTGAGAAATTATATAGACGCCGCTGCCTTCAAAGAGATGATACTCTGCGCCAACGCAGCGCTCCATGCCAATGTTCAGGCGATAAACGACCTCAACGTTTTCCCCGTGCCCGATGGGGATACCGGCACCAATATGGCGCTGACCATGGATAAGGCCGCGACGGAGCTTAAAAAGAAAGAGTTCGACACGATAGCCGCGGCGGCGGACTGTGTGGCTTCCGCGCTGCTCCGCGGCGCGCGCGGCAACTCCGGCGTTATCCTCTCCCTGCTCTTCAGGGGCATCTCCAAGCGCCTCAAGGGGCTCGATACCGCAGGCGCGCAGGAGTTTGCAGGTGCGATGCAGGACGGCGTAGAGGCAGCATATAAGGCAGTCATGAAGCCCGCCGAGGGTACCATCCTTACCGTCTCGCGCATGGCGGCGGCCGCCGCCGTCGAAGCGGCGAACGCTGGCGCAAGCCTTGAAAGCTGCCTTGACTGCGCCATAAAGGCCGGCAACGACGCTCTGGCCGAGACAGTGAACCAGAACCCCGTGCTCAAAAAGGCCGGAGTCATCGACGCCGGCGGTCAGGGCTATATGTACATCCTCGGCGCGATGCTCGCCTCCTACCGTGGGGAGGTCACTGCTCCCGAAAGCGTGGATGAGATAGTCGAGACCGAGAAGGAGAGCAGCGCTTTCGACGTGTTCGACACGGAGGATATCACCTTCGCGTTCGACACGGTCTTTATCGTGCGCAAGCATGATCCCGATGTTGACCTTGAGCCGCTGCGCAAGTATCTCACGAGCATCGGCGACAGCCTTGTTATCGGCGAGGACGACGAAGCATTTAAGGTCCACGTCCACACCAACATCCCCGGCAACGCCCTCAACGAGGCGCAGAAGTTCGGCACGCTGGAGCTTGCGAAGATCGAGAATATGCGCACCCAGCATGACGATATCCTTGCCGGTAAGCACGTCCAGACCACGGACGACCTCGACGCTATCGAGCGTGAGCTTGAGGAGGGCGAGGATCAGTACTGCAAGAGTGTGAAGGACTACGGCGTCGTCACCGTGTGCGCGGGCAAGGGTCTTGAGGGGCTGTTCAAGGAGCTCGGCGCGGACGGCATCGTCACCGGCGGTCAGACCATGAACCCCTCGACCGACGATATCCTCAAGGAGATAAACCGCACTCCGGCAAACACCGTTTTCGTGCTGCCGAACAATAAGAACATCATCATGGCGGCAGAGCAGTGCGTCCGCCTGAGCGATAAGAAGGTCATCATCATCCCGACAAGGACCGTGCCGCAGGGCATTTCCGCTATGCTGAACTTTAACCCCGAGGAGACTGAGGAGAACCTTATCGCCGCGATGAATGAGGCTGCCGGAAATGTCCACACCGCTATGGTCACCTACGCCGCGCGCGACTCGGACTTTGACGGGCATGAGATCCACGCGGGCGAATACCTCGCTCTGCTTGACGGCGCGCTGCTCGGCAGCTACAGCAGCGAAAAGACGCTCTTCAAGGAGCTGAGCTGGGCATTCGACGAGCTGAGTCCCGAGTTCATCACCGTCTACTACGGCAGCGACGTTGCCGAGGACAAGGCGAACGAGGCCGCGGAGACGATCATCGGCTGCTTCCCGGACGCAGAGGTCAGCGTCGTCAACGGCGGCCAGCCCGTGTATTACTACATGATTTCTGTGGAGTGATAAGTATGTCTGATATTTTCGATAAGATCGAGCTGCACGACTGCCCGTACTGCGGCGGCGCGGGGCTGCTCGAAGAGGAGCAGGGCTGGTGCTGGTACGCCATGTGCGTCGACTGCGGCTCTCAGACCGCAGCCTTCAGCTACAAGACCCCCGAGGAGCGCGAGCAGGCAGCCCACGAGGCCGCGCTCGTGTGGAACCTCGGCAAGATAGTCCGCGCGAATCCGAACGAGTAAAACGTATAATTAAATCAAAAAGGCTGGACAGCCATTCCAAATGGATGGCTGTCCAGCCTTTTTTGTTTATCACTCCCGCTTATTCGAGCGGGTTGTCGGACGCCTCATTGGCTATCACGCAGCAGCGCTCTATATGCGTCGCGATAAACTCCGTTGCCTGCTCCACGTCCCGGCTGAACAGAAGGTCAATGATCTTCTGATGGTCGCTGGAGCGTATATGGTCGTCCTCCGGGTACAGGCCGCGCTCATGGACAAGGTCAAGCTGGAGCAGGATAATATTGCCGACCACATCGAGAGCCTTGTTATGAACGCAGCTTACGAGCTGGAGATGGAACTCCTTGTCCAGCTTAAGCTCCGCATCGACCGTAAGGCCAGTCTGCCCCTGCGCGTCAACGATCTGCTGAAGCATAAGGAGATCCTTCGTCGTCCTCGTAACGCAGGCCTCGGCAATAATGGCCCTTTCCAGAATGATCCTCGCCTGTATAAGATCATAGCTGGGGGTCTGCTTGATCTCATAGAACCAGCGTATCGGTTCCACCACGGACTCTCTCTCCGGGTTTGACATATACGTGCCCGCGCGCCCTCTGGGGATCAGCAGTCCCTGATTCACCAAAACGTTTATCGCATCGCGCAGCGGCCGCGCAGAGATGCCAAGTGCGGCAGACAGCTCTGATTGTATCGGGATCCTATCTCCCGGCATAAATCCGTTGACAAGGAGGTATTCCTTGACTTTGTCAACAGCTTCCTGGCTTTTAATCTCCATAATAAATGACTCCTAACAAGTATCAAATATATATATAACACATCTCGGGCGCATATTCAAGTAGAACGACTATAATTTTGAAAATTATTTGTCATATAAATTTTTAAACTGGAAATTTAATTTTATTTCAAATTCTATATTGACAATTATCCCGCCCGGTGTTATCGTGTAATCACGTCATTGATCGGTATTCAACATTTATGAAAGCGTGAACAACCTGCCGGGCAGGTACAAATAGAAAAGACAAGAAAAGAAAGGAAGAAAAACACCATGAAGAAACGATTCCTCAAAAAGATCATCGCTGCCGCGCTTATGCTGGCGATCATATTCTCGATGAGCATTGCCGCCTGTGCGGACGGCCCCGAGTACAGCATAAGCATGGCCTGCAGCTCCACCGAAAAGACCAATATCGGCAGCAACACTGTTCTGAACTTCAACTACGCCGGTATGCTCGCGTTCAAGAACTACGTCGAATCCGCTTCGAGCGGCCGTATCGAGGTCAACCTCTATACTAACTCCGCTCTCGGCAACGCCTCCGAGATCCTGCTCCAGAACATGCAGGGCGTTATCGAGGTGAGCACCGCGGGCGACGGCGACCTGTCGAACTACTACCCCAATCTCCAGCTGTTCTCCATCCCCTACACCTTCTCCGACCGCTGCGAGTTCTATGCCTTCCTCGACAGTGACTATGTCGCGGCAATGCACGAGGATATCGCCAACAAGTGCGGCGTGCGCATCATCTCCGCTTTCGATAACGGCGGCTTCCGCAACTTCTCCAATAACGTCCATCAGATAAAGACGGCGGACGACGTCAAGGGTCTGAACATCCGCTGCATGCAGAGCGCGGCGCATCTCGCCACGATGGAAGCCCTCGGCGCGGTTCCCCAGAGCCTTGCCTTCAGCGAGCTTTATTCCGCGCTTCAGACCGGCGTTGTTGACGGTCAGGAGAACTCCCCTCTCGTTATGCTCGATAACTCCATCTATGAGCAGCAGAAGTATTACAGTCTTGACGGCCACATGATAAGCCCCTGCTATTTCGTCGTGAACGAGGCCTGGTATCAGTCCCTCCCGGATGATCTCAAGGCAGTCATTATAAACGGCGGCAAGATCGCCCAGACCGCGGCACGCGGCACCATCGCCACCTCCGAGGGCATGGCTCTGACCTTCCTTTCCGACGAAGGCGTTGATGTCTACTCCCCGACTCCCGAAGAGAAGGAGACCTTCAAGATCGCGCAGGCTCCCGTCATTGAATGGCTGAAGGGCGAAATAGGCGCAGAGACCGTTGATAACTTTGTCAATGCCGTCAAGGCGACCGAGGCCGAAGAAGCCTCCGGCTACACCGCAGCCGAAGCGACATCCGCCTCCTCCAACACCGGCTATATAATCGCGATCGCGGTTCTGGCTCTCGCTCTTATCGTCGTCTGCATAAAGGCATTCAGAAAGAAGCCCGAAAACACCTGACGCTCCGAAGGAGACGATTATGAAGCTAAGAAAAGAACTGGACGAGATATCTGAAATAATAGATAAGATCGTGCAGTGGGTCTGCATCGTGCTCACCTTTATGATGTTTATTTCCGTTACATTTCAGGTTTTCGGCAGATACGTCACCCGCAGCACGATCGCATGGACGGAAGAGACCTCGCGCTACTGCATGATATGGCTTGCGTTTCTCGGTTCGAGCACTCTCGTGAGGCGGTGGGAAAATTCTTCCGTTACCTTCCTCGTGGATAAGCTGCCGCGCAAGGGACAGAAGATCGCCGGCATCATCCATGTGGCAATAATGCTTGCGTTCATGCTGACTATATTTGTCATCTCCTGCAAGGAGGTCCCGCGCTTCAGCATGATGGAGACCTCGCCGGCGCTCAGAATATCCATGTTCATTCCCAAGTCCAGCATTCTCTTCGGCAGCGGGATCATTTCTTTCCAACTGCTCTGGAAGCTGGCGGACAGTATTCTCGGGTTCAAGGAGGATGAAGCCAATGGGTGAATTTGCTCTGGCAATGGTGATCCTTATCGGCACCATTCTTCTCGGTATCCCCATTTCCTACGCGATGGGCATAACCGGCCTTACCTATATCCTCATGACGAATCCCTCCTACATAGTTGTCATCCCGAACCGACTGTATGAAGGGATAAATCAGTTCCAACTGCTGGCGATCCCGTTTTTCCTGCTGGCCTCGGACATCATGGTAAACGCGGATATATCCGGAAAGCTGTTCAGGCTGGTGAAGCTGTTTGTCGGGCGCTTCCGCGGCGGCCTTGCCTTTGTCAATGTCATCGTCAGCATGATATTCGGCAGCATATCCGGCACCGCCCTCGGCGATATCGCCTCGCTCGGCCCGATAGAGATGGACGAAATGGACAAGGAGGGCTATGACAAGAACTTCTCCTGTGCCCTCACCTGCGCATCCTCTCTCGAAAGCCCGCTCATCCCGCCCAGCAACATCGCGGTCCTGTACGCAAGCGTAATGAGCTTGTCGGTCGGCGCGCTGTTTCTTGCGGGTGTGATCCCCGGGATAATGCTCGGCGGCGGCCAGATCCTCTATATCATTTCCATCCGCGACAGAATGAACTTCCCCCGTTCGCTGGAAAAGCGCACAAAAAAGCAGATCCTCCGCATCGTCGTAGACGGCCTTGTGACTATGGGCATGCCGTTTATAATAATCGGCGGCGTTCTCGGCGGCGTGTTTACCGCGACCGAGTCTGCAAACATCGCCTGCCTCTATGCGCTCTTCCTCGGCGTCATCGCCTACCGGAACTATCACCTCAATGACTTTCTCTCGGCTCTCGGCGGCATTGCCAGACAGATGGCCAATATATTCCTCATTATCTCGTTCTCGTCTGTCTTTGCCTGGGTGATGGGAAAGGAAAAGGTTCCTGAAGCAATAGCGGCATTCATGCTGAGCATCTCGGACAACAAGTACCTGCTGCTTCTCATGGTGAACATTTTCCTGCTGATAGTCGGCATGTGGATGGACACCGGCGCCGCGATCATTCTGTTCGCGCCGATCCTCGCCCCCATAATGTACAAGGTCGGCATCGCTCCCGTGCATTTCGCCGTCATCATGCTCCTGAACCTCACGATCGGCCTCGTCACCCCGCCTGTTGGCGTTGTGCTCTACGCGGGCGCAGCCGTCGGCAAGAGAAAATTCGAGGACGTGGTAAAGGCGCTCGTCCCCTTTATGATCCTCGCGATACTTGTCCTCGCAATAGTTTGCTTTGTTCCCCAGACAGCCACATGGCTGCCGACGATCTCAGGGTTTCTTGACTGACACCCAACAGCCAAATCAACATACATATAACAGTGGAGGAAAATAATATGTCACTCAAACCTCAGGAAATGAAAGAAAAAACCAAGGGTATATTCCATCTCTCCCTTACTCCCTTCGATAAAAACGGCGATCTCAACGTCCCGGCGCTGCGCGAGAGCGTCCGCCGCGTGACTGAGAACAAGGCAC
This sequence comes from uncultured Oscillospiraceae bacterium, assembly GCA_934565615.1. Lineage (GTDB taxonomy): Bacteria > Bacillota > Clostridia > Oscillospirales > Oscillospiraceae > Limivicinus. Next base: position 7,810 of record CAKTIH010000021.1, read on the forward strand.
TCGAGGGCGAGGACATCGTCTTTATCGCGCTCGGCACCACTGGCGAGTTCTACGCCATGAGCGAAGCCGAGAACAAGACCGTTGTCGACGTCGTCTGCGAGGAAGTAAACGGCAAGTTCCCCGTCATGATCGGCTCCGGCCGCGCCGGCACCCGCAACACCGTCGAATTCTCCAAGTACGCCCAGTCCGTGGGCGCGGACGGACTTCTCATAGTCCCGCCGTACTACACCATGCCCACCACCGACGGCATCATCCGCCACTTTGAGACGATCGCCGAGGCTGTCGATATCGGCATCACGATATACAACAACCCCGCCGCCAGCAAGCTCTGGCTGCCCATGCCCGTCATCAAGAGGCTGTCCAAGGTCGACAACATCATCGGCCTGAAGGAAAACACCAACAACCCCAACGCCTTCCTCGGCATGCTCCAGAACATCGACCCGAACGACATGGCGATCTTCGCCGGTCTCGGCCACTTCATGTATCAGTACATGTGCTTCCACGGCTGCAAGGGCTATGTCACCGAGATGCTCAACTATGCTCCTCACCTCGCGCTCGACCTGTACCATGCCGGTCAGGCTGGGGACATCGCCAAGGTCAGAGAGACCGCGGACAAGATGAACCTGTTCTGGAACTGGGTGTTCCGCCTTGCCGCAAAGCACTCTCAGGTTCCCTCCGCCGTACACGCCAGCAAGGATCTGCCCACCGACATGCCGTATTATCAGGCCGCGAACAAGGCCGCTGCGGCGCTCTGCGGTATGCCCTCCGGCTATGCGCGTGAGCCTATGGAGAACATCCCCGAAGAAGAGATCCCCGAGCTGCGCGAGATCCTCAAGCAGATGGGCTGCGACGTCGTCTGCTGATAACGGAGGAGTTCAACATGACAGCTTCTGCAATGGAGATCACGTGCGGGAGATACATACAGGAGCCGGGCGCCTGCCGCTTCCTCGCGGGCGAGCTGAAGCTGATAAGCGCAAAGAAGGCATATATAATGGGCGGACGCCGTGCGCTCGATGCAGCGCTTGCCCGCATAGAGGAGTCTCTCAAGGCGGGCGGTATCGATTATCGCGTTGCTGTCTTTGAAGGCTACTGCACTTACGGCAATGCGCGTGCGCATGCCGACGCGGCTCTTGCTGCCGGGTGCGATGTTATCGTCGGCGTAGGCGGCGGGAAATGCATGGACGCGGCAAAGGCCGCCGGCAAGATGAGCGGCCTGCCGCTCGGGAACATTCCTACTCAGATGGCGACCTGCGTTGCCTGCACGAACATGGCCATAATGTACGAAGACAGCGGCGCGTTTATCGGCCCGCTCTACCCCGACCTGCCGATAGCCTTCGTCCTTGCGGACACCGAGCTTCTCGTGCGGGAGCCGCCCAGATATCTTGCCTCCGGTATCGCCGATGCGATGGCAAAATATCCCGAGGTCCATTTCAGCCAGCGCGGAACATATAGCTGCGTCGAAACGGATGACGCGGCGCTTCAGGTGGCGCACGGGATGTCCGTCGCGACATGGAACCTTCTCATGGAAAACGGCAGAAAAGCCTATACAGACTGCGCAAAGCAGGTGCTGAGCAATGAGTTTTCCGCCGTGATAAACACGGGGCTCATCTCTACCGGCATCATCTCCGGCCTTGCCCGCGGCAGTAAGCAGCTGGCCATTGCCCATGCCGTATATAACCATTCGACGACCGTGTTCCCCGAGGTGTGGCGCAGCTACCTTCACGGAGAGATCGTCTCCGTGGGTCTGCTCCTCCAGCAGTATTACAACAACAGCCCCGAGGAGGAGATATCCGCATATGTCAGGCTGTGCCGCAGCATGGGTGTGCCGGTATGTCTCAGCGATCTCGGACTGAACGGTACTCCCGATGAGCTTGACCGCCTGCATCGCGCGATAGCCGCGGATTTCACCGATTTCACCGCTGAAGAATCACGCCGTCTGCGTAGCGAGATGGAGAGAATAATCCGCATATAGAAAAACATTTACCCAAACCAGCAAATGCCCCCGGTGCGAAATGCACCGGGGGTGTCGTTCGTTTATAGCCTCTCCAGCACCGCGCCGATATCGCCGTCTATGCAGATGCTGCGCGCGGCGATGTCATCGGGCGCATAGGCGTCGCCGAGGTTTATGCAGGCGTAGGTGGCTTTGGGGTTCTTTGCCGTCATGTGCCAGAACGGGTATTTTATAATGACCGGGGTGTTGTACCCGACCCCGAGCTCCAGAAACAGTATCTTCAGCCCGGCGCGGGTACGGAGAAAATTCTCGTACCGCTCCGCCGCGCGGTGCCAGCCCTCGTCCTCAACGAAGCTGTCGTCGCTGCGCAGGTTCATCGTCATCGGTTTGCCGCAGTGCGGGCAGCGGGGGATAAGCTCGCTCGGTATTCTGCCGTCCTCCTGCCGCTCATACATCAGGCGTATCTCCCGCTCGTTGTCAAAGGTCTCCTGACAGCATGGCTCCGAGCACTGGAACAGACCGTAATCCCCCTGCGTGTAGAACAGGCGCTTCTTGTCAAAGCCCGCTTTCTGAAAGCAGTGGTCCACATTCGTCGTGACGACAAAGTAGTCCTTATCCTTAACGAGCTTCAGCAGCTCCTCATACACTGGCTTCGGCGCGTCCACATAGCGGTTTATGAAGATGTACCGACTCCAGAAGGCCCAGAACTCCTCCGGTGTTTTGTAGGGATAAAAGCCGCCGGAATACATATCGTGAAAGCCGTACTTCTCCTCAAAATCGGAGAAATATTTTTCAAAGCGCGCGCCTGAGTACTCATAGCCCGCGGAGGTCGACAGCCCCGCGCCCGCACCTATCACGACGGCGTCGGCCTCATCGAGCGCGGCCTTAAGGCGCGCTGTCTGCTCCGAGAAGTCCTCTGTATATCTCTTCGTCCCTGTCCTTGAAAACATTGAAAATCACCTTTCTGACACTGCTTTCCTCTTGCATGAAATCTTCCACCGTTTTCACGGCGATCTCCGCCGCCCGCTCGTTCGGGAAATGGAACTCCCCCGTTGAGATGCAGCAGAACGCCACGCTCTCAAGCCCGTTTTCAGCTGCGAGCTTTAGGCATGAGCGGTAGCAGGAGGCCAGCAGCTCTTCATCCCGACGGGTCACGCGCCCGTTGATGATCGGGCCGACAGTGTGCAGAACGTACCGACACGGGAGATTATAGGCCGGCGTTATCTTCGCCCCGCCTGTCGGCTCCTCGTGCCCCTGCCTGCGCATCAGCTCCGCGCAGTATTCCCGCAGCTCTACTCCCGCATAGCTGTGTATACAGTTGTCGATGCAGCGGTGGTTCGGGATATAGCAGCCGGTCATACTGGAGTTTGCGGCGTTTACGATCGCGTCGCAGCACAGCGTCGTAATGTCGCCGCGCCAGATATACATACCGCCGCGCACCGGCGTGAGGCTGTCGACGTCCGTTATGCCCTTGGCGGTAAGCTCCGCGCGCAGGTACTCGTCCTGCACGCGGAGAAACTCCGGGCTGCACTTACGCGCCGTGCGCACGTTCATCAGCGCGCGGAGCAGGAGCCGCTGCTCCGCCTCACCTGCCGGGACGCGCGCCCCGCGGTATTCCGGGCGCTCGTCCAGAAGCGCGTCTATGAGAAAACGCCGACGGTCGGTTCGGTTCATTCAGTGTTCAGTCCTTTTGATAGTTATTTTGCCGCTTACTTTGCCGGGAAAAAGAAGCCGACGGTCATGTCGAGATAATTCATCCCGCTGTACTCCGGGTACTTTTCCATGACGCGCGCCTTCATTTCATCGGCGCTCTCGCACTCGCAGGCGATCTCCTTGAGATCGTTCAGATAGTCGATCTTCGTCTGCGCGTCCTTGAGGTCCTCCGGGGTGTAGTGCGAGGTCAGCACAAGGTCAAAGCCCTTGCGGATATAGTAGTTGAGCTGAGAGATGATCCCGTCGGCATGCGGGCAGCCCGCGACGATGGAATGGCAGTCATGCCCCATCATGTGGGTGTAGACGCAGTTGAGCTCGGGTATCTCGACATCGTATGCCTCGGCGTTGGAGCGGATAACGAAGCGGACACCGGCAAGCTCGGTCTCGCCGTCGGCAAGAACATGGCCGGGCTGGCAGATAGATGCGTCGAAGCTGTCACCGAAGGCCGCCTTGAAGTTCGAGACGAGCGCCGCCCCGCCGCCGTTAGTGTTGTAGGCGACGGAGGATTCCGTGCCGTAGGCCGGGACTTCCGGCAGGAAGGACGCGCCCGCAGCATGGTAGGCGACGAGCTTTGCCTCGACGGTGATATTCTCCTGCGTGAGATAATCCGTCAGCTCACTGATGTTGTCATGGAAGCACGGCAGCTCTATCACAACGCCGCGGCCGTTCTTTTCGATGACGAAAACCTCGTTGTCGATGAGGTCGTGCGTCTGGTAGGCGTGCAGCCTTGCACTGCCGAAATCATATACCTTAACCTCGCCCTTGGCAAGTTTTACGGACTTATAAGTGTTCTTGTTCATGTGAAATTCCTCCGAATTAAGTTCAGCGGGTGTTTCCCCTCTGTGCTTTTTATTTTACTCAGAATTATTCCCGGCACAAGTACGCACAAATCTATTACATAGTCACCTTTTGGTAACTCTTGGGACGTGTTTTGAAGTCCCTTGCAATATTTTGAATGTTACACTATAATATAGGTGTAACATCCAAAAGGAGTGCTGCATATATGCTTACAAAGGAAGAAATGCCCGTCTGCCCGGTGGCGACTACCGTGGCGCTGATCGGCAGCAAATGGAAGCTGCTCATCATGCGCAACCTGCTCACACGCCCGTGGCGCTTTAACGAGCTGAAAAAGGACCTGGACGGCATCAGCCAAAAAGTGCTGACCGACAGTCTGCGCTCAATGGAGGCCGACGGCCTGCTTACCCGTACAGTCTATCCCGAAGTCCCGCCGCGCGTGGAATATACTCTGACGGAGCTTGGCTACAGTCTCCGCCCGATACTGGAAGCAATGCGCGTCTGGGGCGAGGATTACAAGGCCGCGCATGAATAAGCCGCGGTTTCCGCAAACAATACAGCGCCCGGCTCTCAGGCAGTCTGAGATCCGGGCACTGCTTTATTTTATAAATATCCTCGCAAGCTCCATCGTCACGATCTTCGTCACCGCGCCGCCGGACATCACATAGAACCAAACCTCGCGCGCCCGCTGCGTTTTCGCAATGGGCGTCGCGATGGCAGCAATGATGATAAGCAGCGCACCCGCGCAGCCGACTATCGTCGGGACGCTCACGAGCGGGAATATCCCCGGCGCGCAGCTTCCGTCAATGGCATGCTGGATAGTCTTATCAAGGCCGTCGCGCGCCGCGGCGAAGCAGCAAACCGCAAGTCCGAAAAGCAGCAGAAAGGCGCTCCTGCGTCCCCAATGCTGGATACCTGCGCGGACGTATATGGAGTACGCGATAAAGCCCAGCAGGGCAAGCATCATAAGCGTCGTGACCGTGGTCACGGTGTTCCCGAAATACAGCTTCATCTTCATCCACGCTCCCTGTACCAATCGAGCACGGCGCTTAAGTTAGCGGGCTTCACCCGCTCGCCGCCGTTGAGCATCATATCGAGCATGTCGTCCTCCTCCGGTGTGCGGTCGGCCTTTTCAGAAAGAGCCTTGCCAACGGTTTTGACCATTATCTCCATCATCGGGCGGTAGACGCCGTGCAGGCTCTTCACATCGAAGTTGCCCTGAAGCGTGAGCACCGGGACTCCCGCGGGAACTGTCGTCTTTTTACGCACACTGTCCGTCTGCGTCCCGGTCTGCCCCATGCCGACGGCGCAGACGGCGAACACCTTATAGCGCCGTGCCGCGGCAGCGTAGCCCTTGACAGAGCCTGCCATGATCCAGCCCATATAAATTACCTCCGCACCCGCGGAGATATACTCCCCCGCCTCGGCTGCGGAGTACGCGGGCAGCCCGGTCTCGTGCGAGAGCAGCCTCGCATAGCGCTCGGTGCTCCCGGTGTTTGTGGTGTAAATTATTGCGTCCATAATGTCCTCTTCTTCCATAAAATGATTCGCCGTGTTCACGGCTTTTTACATTCTTTTTCCACTCTGGCAATGAAGCGGTCGATGTGCTCATTCAGCAGCGCCTCGACAGCGCTCTTATCCTCAGCGCCGTCATAGACGCTGTAGAGCAGGAACACCGGGCCGTAGAAATCCAGCGCAAGCTGCATCGCAGCCTTGTCTGAATCGGTCAGCTTCCGGAAGATCGCCGCCATGTATTTGACGGGGCCGGCCGCGAGATAGTCCTGATAGAGCCGCGCAAGCTTCTCATCGCGGTACTGCTCCAAGGTCAGCATCCGGCGGAAGTTCGTGGCGAACTCCTCCCGCGTCCAGTGGTCAAACTGCGCCCTGCTGTATGCGCGTATCTTTCGGGTGGGCGTGTGTATATACGCCTCGGCAAAGCCGTTCGGCTCCGTCTCGGGCATCTCATATTCTGCCGCGCGCTCACAGTCCATTTCATTCATACGTTCGACTATCTGATCCAGAATCTCCTGCTTGCCGGTATAGTGCTTATACAGTGCAGCCTTGGTTATCCCAAGCCGCTGGGCGATATCGCTCATGGACGTGCCTAGATAGCCGCGCTGTGCGAACAACTCCAGCGCCGTCTCCAATATGCGTTTCTTCGTGTCCTCCGCCATAGGCTCTCTCCTTTCGGTTACCGTTCGGTAACTTACATTATAGTTACCGAACGGTAACTTGTCAAGAGTTTTTTTAATTTTTCCCGGTTATGGAATGTGAATTTTTATTTCTTGCACCGGCATGAGTGCTGGTGTAAAATAAAGGTACATTGTACGTCTACATATAAGAAAGAAGGACAGGCTATGAAGATAACTTTTATAGGCGCCGCGCATGAAGTGACCGGCAGCTGCACTTATATCGAAGTCGGCGACAAGAAGGGCATTGTCGATTACGGCATGGAGCAGGGCAAGAACCTCTTTGAGAACGCTCCCCTGCCCGTCGCCCCGGGTGAGCTGGATTTCGTGCTGCTGACCCATGCGCACATCGATCATTCCGGGATGCTGCCCGCGCTCTATAAGCAGGGCTTCCGCGGCTCGGTATACGCCAGTGCCGCGACCTGCCAGCTGTGTGACATAATGCTGCGCGACTCGGCGAACATCCAGATGCAGGAGGCCGAGTGGAAATCCCGCAAGGCCATGCGCGCGGGCGGAGCTCCGGTCGAGCCGGTGTACGACCTTGACGACGTCGCGGGCATCATGGGAAGAATGATCCCCTGCGGGTACAATAAGATAATTCAGGTCAATGACTGCGTGTCCATCCGCCTGACCGACGTTGGGCACCTGCTCGGCTCGGCGGCAATAGAGGTATGGCTGCATGAAAACGGCGAGGAGCGCTGCATATGCTTCAGCGGCGATATCGGCAACATCAACCAGCCCATCCTCCGCGACCCGCAGTTTGTGAAAAGCGCGGACTACCTCGTGATAGAATCCACCTACGGCGACAGGCTGCACTCAGCCGAGCGCGCGGACTATGTCTCCGAGCTTGCAAAGCTCATTCAATCGACGCTCGACGCTGGCGGGAATCTCATTATCCCCTCCTTTGCCGTCGGCCGCACGCAGGAGATTCTGTACTTCATACGCGAAATCAAGGAGCGCGGCCTTGTGCACGGCCACGCGGACTTCCCCGTATACGTGGACAGTCCCCTCGCCATTGAGGCGACGACGGTATTCCTCCAGTGCGACACGGAGTTTGTCGACGACGAGATGCAGGCGGTCATCCGCTCGGGCGTGAACCCGCTCATGTTCCCGGGGCTCAAGCTCTCTGTATCGAAGGAGGACTCCGTCGCGATAAACGAGGATAAGACGCCGAAGGTCATCATTTCCGCAAGCGGCATGTGTGACGCGGGCCGTGTGCGCCACCATCTCAAGCACAACCTCTGGCGTCCGGAGTGCCGGGTGCTGTTCGTGGGCTATCAGGCGGTCGGTACCCCCGGCCGGGCGCTCATAGACGGGGCGAAGAAGGTCAAGCTCTTCAACGAGGATATTGAGGTGTGCGCCTCGATAAGCGTGCTGCCCGGCGTGAGCGGCCACGCCGACAAGAACGGCCTTCTCGGCTGGCTGCACGGCTTTGAGAAAAAGCCGAAGCTCGTCTTTGTTAACCACGGCGACCCGGATTCTGCCGACAGCTTCACTGCCTGCCTCAATGACGAGCAGGGCTACAATGCCTTCGCGCCATACAGCGGCACCCGCTTTGACCTGCTGCGCGGCGAGTTCGACTATATCGCCGAGCCGAAGCCGATAGAGAAGAAGCCCGTTGTCTCCAAGGCGAGCCGCCTTGTGTCCGAGCTCATCGCAGCGGCGGAGCGTCTGCTGCGTATCTGCAAGGGCATGGAGGGGAAGCCGAACAAGGTGCTTCAGGGCTTTGTCAGGGATATAAACAAGCTGTCGGACGATATGGAAAAATATACCTGACGGGCGATTTTTAGTTGACATAAAACTGCCGCTGTGCTACGATAATGTAACAGGACATAAAGTGTACAAATGCCCAAGGATCGGCATTGCGTACTTGACTTATACAGTCTATACAGGAGGATAAGCATGGCAAACCCGGTATTTGACCCGGAGAAAGCACTGGGTCTGAAACTGACAAAAATGGATCGGCAGGAGCTCTGCGAGTTCGTCTCCGCGCTCTGCCGCAAGGTCGTGGCGGAGGTCGGCTCAAGAGGCCGCCGCGGCGGTATATACCCGAGCAACATAAGCGTTGACGATAACGGCGGCATCGCCATCGGTCCCGCAGGTAAAAGCCCGTGGGAGGGCGAGGAGCTCAAGTTCATCGCCCCGGAGCTGTACTGGAACGGCCAGCTTTCCGCCGCGTCCGATGTCTATTCCGTCGGCATGCTGATGTACTACGCCGTCAGCGGCGGGCGGCTTCCGCTGGAAGACGAGTGCCGCGACGCGCAGCTGCGCCGCATGGGCGGGGACGATTACCCCGCGCCCAAAGCAGCGGGGCGTCGGCTCGGCGAGATAATCGAAAAGTGCATCCGCTTCAAGGCTGCCGACAGGTACCAGACGCTTGACGAGCTGCGCGCCGTGCTCGACAGCTGCATCAAGAATCTTTACCTCAGCGAAGCGCCCAGCGCCGAGGCCATCTTCAAGAAGAATGACGACGACCTGAGCGATATCGAGCGGATGATGGTCGGCATCATAGAAAAGGGCGATGACGACGAGGAGGAAGAGGCACCCGCCGCCGAGGCTCCCGCGGAGCCGGAGGCCGGAGTGAAGGTCTATGAGCCCGCGCCGAAGGGCGAAGCCAAGGCCAAGAAGCCAGAGAGCAAGAAGAAGCAGGACGAGGGGCCGATCAGCTCCGAGCAGGTCGAGATGCTCTCGAAGAAGTTTAAGAATCAGGGCACGCCCGCTGTCCCAAAGCTCACCGAGGAGAAGAACCCGGAGCTTGAGCCGGTCGTTCCCTCAAGGCAGCCGGTCAAGACCCCGGCTGTGCAGTATACCAAAAACGCGGAACGTGAAAGGAAGATAGCCGAAGAGGTGAAAAAACGCAGAAGAAGGCCGCTTGCGCTGATACTCGTGCTATGCGCGGTGCTTGTCATGGCGGCAATTGTCATTAACGCGATGCTCAAGGATTTCCAGCAGGCGCGGCAGCAGCCGGACAATGTCACACCGGCCGCGGCGACCAGCGATCCCTATGCCAACACCACCATGCCGCCTGTCGCCGACGACGGTACTGCAGCTCCCGATGGCGGACTCGAGATAGGCGAGGGGTCTCCCGACGCGCAGACGTCACCTGACGCACAGGCGACGCCCGATCCTCAGGCCACTCCCGCCCCGGCGGAGAGCGCGGCTCCGGTCGAGCACAGCTATCAGGTGTTCAAAGAGGACATAAGCTGGAGCGCAGCGCAGCAGAAATGTGAGGAGCTTGGCGGACATCTCGTCGTCATCAATGACGAGGACGAGCTCAACGAGATCATCTCTATGGCGGAGCAGAACGGCATATCCAGAGTCTGGATCGGTCTGCGCAGGCAGAACGGTCAGGAGAGCTGGGTGAACGGTCAGGACGGCTTTGTCAAATGGGCAAAGGGTGAGCCGAGCTATGTCGACGTAAACGACCAGGTCTCCGAGGACTATGTGATGCTTTGGGACAACAACGGCTGGGCATATAACGACAACCGCGACGATCCGTGCAGCGACTACCCCGCTTTCTATTCCGGAACGATGGGCTACATCTGCGAGTTCGGCGACTGACGCCGGATGGACAGGCTTATCGATCTGCTGCCGGTGCTGCTGGCCGGGCTGCTGCTGTATAAATGCAGCATTGTTAAGCCGGCCGGCGCGCTCCGGGAGGATCATCTCTCGCCGCGCAGCTGCCTTTCGGCAAGGGGCTTCTTTGCCGTCACGGTGATCATGCACCATATCGCCCAATACACCTCGTCCGGGCTGCTGTTTCACAGATTCGAGTACCTGGGAAATATGCCAGTGTCGGTATTCTTCTTCATCTCGGGCTACGGCCTTATGAAAAGGCTGTCCTCAGATGCGGACTACGGCAGGAGCATCCTGCGCCGCCGTCTGCCGAAGGTGGCGGTACCGTTTTTCCTCGCGGCTGCGGCATACAAGCTCATGTGCCTGTGCACAGGGCAGGAGATGTCCATCGGCGATATGCTTGGCTATCTGATAAACAGCGGCAACTCGCTGTGTATACTCTGGTACTTTGCCGTTATCGCGGGGGCATATTTCCTCTTTGCCGTATCGGCGCTGCTTTTCGGCGGAAAGCCAAAGGCTGTGCTTATCTCGATGGCTTTGTGCTGGGCAATATATGTTATTGCCGGGAGCCGCACGGGGCTTGGCGAGTGGTGGTATAACACGGCGCACCTGCTTCTTGTAGGCATGGCATGGGCACTGTACGAGGATGACATTCAGCGCGCCGTGAAAAAATGCTGGCTGCCGGTGACGGTGCTCTGTATTGCGGGCTTTGCGCTGATATTCACGCAGTATGACAGCATCTACGCGCTGTGCCCGACGGCGGCGTTTCATCTCACGCTCGCGGTGCTGAGAAATATGTTCTTTACCCTCGGCTTTGTGCTGATAACGATGAAGCTGCGCTTCGGGAACCGGGCGCTTGAGCTGTTGGGTAAAGTGTCTATGGAGCTGTACGCGGTGCAGCTTGTGCCGCTGGATCTATTCCACAGCGAAGCGATATGGATAGAGAGCGACCTCATATATGCGCTCGCCGTACTGTCCGTGACAGTGACAGTCTCCGTGCTTATATACTTAGTAAAGAAGAAATTGAACAAACAGCCGTCCCTCGGTTAATGCCGGGGACGGCTGTTCTTGTTTACTGTGATAATGGCAGAGTCTTCATCTGCCGGAAGTAGACCGGCATAAGCAGCGCTGTCGCGCCGAGCCACGCAAGGGTGTGCGACAGGCAGATGCCCGTATAGCTCAGGCCGTATGGCGCGAGCAGCGCAGCAAGGCCGACCGAGCCGAGGATGCGCATCACAAGCTCGATCACGCAGGCCTCAAAGGGCGTGCGGCTGTTGCCCATGCTTTGGATCGCGGTGCGGAAAACCATCAGCAGACCGAGGACGACATAGAACGGACAGACAGCAAAGAGATAGCCGTCTGAATACCGGATGACCTCGGCGGTGGGAGAGTCCAGAAACAGCGGGACGACGAGGTGACGGCAGCCGATCAGCAGCGCGCACATGAACACGTTGCATACCTCGATCTGCACAAGGCAGGCGCGCACGCCCTCGCTTATGCGGCGGTACTGCCCCGCGCCGTAGTTCTGCGCAACAAAGCTTGAGAGCGCGATGCCGAAGGCGTTGTTCATAAGCACAGAGAGCTGATCGACCTTCGTCGCGGCGGTGTAGCCCGCGACGGCAACAGAACCGAGGGAGTTGACGCCCGTCTGCATGGCAAGCTGGCCGATACACATGACGGACATCTGAAAGCCCATCGGGAAGCCGACGGCAAGGTGCTTTGCCGCGGCACGCCGCCAGCCGGCAAAGTCCGCGCGGCGAGTGCGCAGAACATCAAAGCTCCGCATACCGACGACCGTACACAGCACGGCGGAGAGCAGCTGGCTCAAAACGGTCGCCCACGCCGCACCCGCAACGCCCATGCCGAGCGGCAGAATAAACACAAGGTCGAGCACGACATTTAGAAGCGCCGAGAATATCAGGAAAAACAGCGGCGTGCGGCTGTCGCCGAGGCTGCGGAGCATGTTGGAGATCATGTTATAAAACACCGTCGCCCCCGTGCCGAGCAGCACGATGAACATATAGCTGTAGGCCTCGGCGTAAATATCCTCCGGTGTGCGCATCCACCGAAGTATCGGGTGGGCAAGCGCGCAGAAAAGCACGGTTATGATAACGGCAAAGCCCGCGGACAGCAGCCACGATACCGCCGCGCTCGAGCGCTGGCCGGGAACGTCGCGCGCGCCGAAGCGCTGGGCAAGGCATATGCCGAAGCCGCCGGTAAAGCCCTGCACGAAGCACAGGACGAAATAGATAACGATCGTCGTGGAGCCTACGGCGGCGAGAGCCTGCGCACCGAGAGTGCGCCCGACGATAACGGTATCGGCCAGAGTATAGAAAAGCTGGAAGAGATTGCCGGCAATGACCGGGAGTGAAAATTGCAGCAGAACCCGGAACGGTCGGCCCTGAGTAAGATCCTTTGACATACGCCCACCTCTGAGCGAAAATTTTGCGCATCAGATAATAGCACCATGCAGCCCCATATTCAAGCGGTCAATTGATAACGAAATGTAAATAAAACAATACTCCCCTTTTCGTCATTCGGCGTTGAATAAACGCGGGGGCTATGGTAAAATGTCAAAAAAGCGCAGGAGGGATTCTCATGGCGATAGTTGTAGTAGGCGCGGTGTTTGTCGACGTCAAAGGGTTTCCGGAGGATCAGTATATCCCGACCGGGCGCAACGCCGGCAAGGTCGAGATCGTTCACGGCGGCGTCGGGCGCAACGTTGCGGAGGACATCGCCAATGTCGAGCTGCGTCCCTCCTTTGTCAGCCTTGTCGACGATACCGCCGAGGGCGAGGAGGTCATAAACAAGCTGCGCAACCACAAGGTGAACACCGATTATATCCGCCGTGTCAAGGACGGGATGGGCATGTGGCTTGCGGTGTTCGACAACATGGGCGATATCGCGGGTTCGATATCCAAGCGCCCCGATCTCAGCCCGATATGCGACATGCTCGACGAAAAGGGCGATGAGATTTTCCGCAATGCCGACAGCATCATCATGGAGATCGACGTCGACAAGGAGATAGTAAAGCGCGTGTTCCGCTACGCCGAGAAGTACCATAAGCCCGTTTACGCCGTGGTCGCGAACATGAGCATCGCCACTCAGCGGCGCGACTTTCTCCAGTCTATCGACTGCTTCGTCTGCAACCAGCAGGAAGCGGGCATACTCTTTGTCAGCGACTTTTCGGACATGAGCCCCGAAGATCTGTGCGACGATCTCTCCCGCCGCGTCATCAGCGCGCAGATACCGTCGATGGTCGTCACGATGGGCAGCCGCGGCGCGGTGTATGCCGACATGCACGGCGATAAGGGCGTGTACCCGGCACAGAAGGTCACCGTGCGCGACACGACCGGCGCGGGAGACGCGTTCTGTGCAGGCGTCGCTATCGGGCTGACCTATAAAAAATCCATGCGCGAGGCCGTCGAGATCGGGACCCGGCTTGCCGCGTCCGTCATAACAGCGTCCGAAAACGTCTGCCCGCGCTTCCGTCCGCGTGAGCTCGGTCTGGATATCGAGGTTGAAAGCTGATGTGCGGCGCGCAGGTGCCCTCTCCGTCCTCGCGGAGCTCGGCCACCTCTCCCAAAGGGAGAGGCAAGGGAGGCTCACATCATGCACCGATATACTTGACATTTTGCGCCGCTTGAGTATACTTTTATTAAAACAATTATTGAGAGGGGTCTTTTCCATGACTTCAAGAACAATGCGCATTCTCAGCATTATCACCGGCGCGCTACTTATCGCCGCCGGTATCTACTGCCTGTGCAATCAGGACGTCGCGGCGATGTCCGCGGGCATCATCCTCGGGCTTCTCATGCTCGTCGCCGGTATTGTCGAGATCGTCATCTTCGCCGGGACGAGCCGGTTCATCCTCGGCTCCGGCTGGCTGCTGCTCGACGGTGTGCTGACGGTCGTCATGTCGCTGTTCCTGCTGTTCAACCAGTGGTTCACGATGATGTCCCTGCCCATCCTGTTCACCGTGTGGCTCCTGTTCTCCGGCGTTTCCAGATTTGTCAGTGCCTTTGACCTCAAGGCACTCGGCATGCGCGGCTGGGGCTGGATACTTGCTCTCGGCATTGTGCTGCTCGTGTTCGGCATCATCTGCATGATGGATCCTTGGGTCAGCGTCGTGGCTGTCGGCGTGACAGTCGGCCTCGTGTTCATCCTCGAGGGCATCGGCACTATCGCCGTCGCCTGCATCTCCCGCCGCAAGCCGATACTGTGACAGCTTAAGCTTCAACAAAAAATCAGCACCGTTTCGGTGCTGATTTTTTATTTATTGACTTTACTTTGCCCTGCCGCGCTTCTTTATCAGCAGTACGGCTCCTGCCGCCGCGGCTATCGATACAAGACCCATACCTGCCCAGAGGGCGATATTGCTCTCATCGCCGGTTCTCGGGCCGACTCCGGGCTTTGCCGTCGGTGTCGGGGTGTAGCTCGGCGCGGGGCTGTCCGTAGGGATCGTGGTCGGCACCGGGCTTACCGTCGGCGTAGGTGACGGCGTTGCCGTAGGCGTGGGTGACGGCGTTGCTGTCGGCGTAGGCGACGGCGTCACTGTCGGCGTAGGCGACGGCGTTGCTGTCGGCGTAGGCGACGGCGTTGCTGTCGGCGTAGGCGACGGCGTTGCTGTC
>CAKTIH010000022.1 GCA_934565615.1 uncultured Oscillospiraceae bacterium
ACATGCAGGGCTTCGTCAGCATAAACGAGGTCGAGGACGGCTTCACTCCCCGCGCCATCATCTACGTCGCCCCGCCCTTCCGTCACACTCACTTTAACGGCAAGCAGGTCGTTGTCCACCAGCGCAGCGAGAACCTGCATGAGGTCTTTGCCTATAACCTCTATCCCGGCCCCTCCGCGAAAAAGGGCGTGTTCTCCATGCTTCTCGATATCGGCGAGAACGAGGGCTGGATAACCAACCACGCTTCTGCTGCAAAGCTTGAGTCCCCGTATGAAATGGAGACCGTGTTCATGCACGAGGGCGCTTCCGGCGGCGGAAAGAGCGAGATGCTCGAGGAAGTCCACCGCGAGGAGGATAACCGCCTGCTCATGGGTATCCACACTGTCAGCGGCGAAAAGTATTACCTGTCCCTCGGCGAGACCTGTAAGATCCACCCGATCGCCGACGATATGATCCTTGCCCACAAGGATATGCAGAACGACTCCGGCCACCTCGTCATTGCCGACGCGGAGGACGGCTGGTTCCTGCGCATGGACGGCGATAACTACTACGGCAACAGCCCGGAGTATGAGCGCATAAGCATCCATCCGTCCGAGCCGCTTGAGTTCTTCAATATGGACGCTGTCCCCGGCGCGACCTGCCTTATCTGGGAGCATGTTCCCGAGTCTGACGGCAAGCCCTGCACCAACCCCCGCGTCATCATCCCGCGCAACATGATCGATAACATCGTCCCCGGCAACGAGCCGCAGGAGGTCAACGTCCGTTCCTTCGGCGTGCGTATGCCGCCGTCCACGGTCATGGCCCCGAACTATGGCGTCATGGGCATGGTCCAGATAGTCCCGATCTCCATCGCGTGGGTCTGGCGTCTCATCGCGCCGCGCGGCTTCAAGAACCCCTCCATCGCCGATACCAACGCCGGCAGCGGCCTGAAGGCTGAAGGCGTCGGCTCCTACTGGCCGTTCTCCACCGGCAAGAAGGTCACCCAGGCCAACATGCTGCTCCATCAGATGCTCGCCTGCCCGAACACGCTGAACATCCTCATCCCGAACCAGCACATCGGCGCATATCAGGTCGGCTTCATGGGCGAGTGGATCACCCGTGAGTACCTTGCGCGCCACGGCGGCCATATCAAGATGAAGCACCTTGTCCCGGCACGCTGCCCGATCTTCGGCTACTCGCTCGACGAGATGAAGATCGACGGTCAGTATGTCCGTCAGACCTTCCTGCGCCCCGAGCTCCAGTCGAAGCTTGGCTTTGAGGGCTATGACGCCGGCGCGAAGATACTGACCGATTTCTTCAAGGAGCAGCTCAAGCAGTTCATGACCGACGACCTCGATCCGCTCGGCCGTCAGATCATCGAGCTTGTGATGAACGACGCTCCTCTGGAGGATTACCTCGCCCTGACCCCGCTCACCAATATGAAATAAGCACCCGCCGCATCCGCGGCGCATAAACGCCCCCGCACCCGCCGTGCTAAGCACGACGAGTGCGGGGGCGTGGTTTTATGTGTTGAGCTGCCCCAAGCCGTCATCCGTATAGTCCGCCGCAATGCGGATGTCGTAAAGGATCGCGGCGTGTATCTCCGCGCAGAAGCTGATGAAGCGCCGACTGAGATAGACCGCAGGCATCTCGCCGCGGTGTACGCACCCCGCAAAGCTGACGGTCCACTTGCCGCCGCATTCGGCGGCGCGCTCCGCCATGCGCTCCTTCTCGGGCAGCACTATAGAAAGCAGCTTCTCAATCAGCGCCTCGGCGTCGTCGGTCTCTGTTTCGCCGGCAGAAATACTCCACATGCTTTCTTCACCCGCGGTGAGTATCAGGGCAATCTTCAGCCGTGTCACGGTCAGCCCCCTCCTTTTGGTGCGTAGTCATAGGATATATCAATAACGTATTGGAAGATCGCACCTATCGCGGCGCAGAACTCGACGAAGTCCGGCGGCAGCAGCACGACCGGCGCGTCGCCGCTGTGTATGTACCCGTCGAGCACTATTGCCCACGTGCCGCCGCACTCGTCGGCAAGCTCCCGCATGATCGCCGCCCGGCTCTGGAACATGGCTGCCGCCTGCGCGATAAGCGAACCTGCGTCATCGGCGAATATATGCCCGGTGTCCCATTCCCATGAGCTGTATTTATATAGCGCGTCATGCCCCGGACGTATCGGCGTGCCGAGCTTCCTGATTTGCGTCGGTTCGACACCCAGCCGCCGGGTCACCGCATCTGTGTCAAAATCATGTTTTGCTTCGAGCGAAACGCTCAGATACATATCTGTCATTCGGTTCCTGCTTTCGTTTCATCTTTTTCAGAACAGCTTGCGGCAGCCTATGCTCAAGCTGTTTTCCTGTACCTTGAGCTCATAGTCTATCCCCGTTGCGCCGAAGCTCAGATCAAATGACCGACTGTAAGAACCGTCGTCCTTGTGCCGGACTTCGCCGGCTGTGAAACCGGGCTGCTCAGCGTATTCTTCTTCGATAAGTGCCACGGCCTGCGTGAACAGCTCGTCCGCCTGCGCCGCGCTTTCCGCCGTGATATAAATATCCGCTTCGGTAAGATACCGGCCATATATAAAATAGCACGTCAATTCCGCGCCGCTGCCCAGTATGGCGGCGTCATAGCTGATGTAAGTTTCGGGTGCATACGGCAGTTTTTCTTTTTCAGCGGCCTTGGTGCCGAGCTTTCTTGAGACCTCCGCCGGGGTATCGCCATAGAATATGCCATAATCGGAAAGCACGGGAATTTCATACTGTGACCGCTGGACGATGTATCTCTCGAATACCGGCACCGCCAGCGTCGCCGCGATAACTGCCGCCAAAATGATTATTCCGAGTATTTTAGCAATTTTCTTTGTTGGCATGCTGCTGCTCCTATTAAGCAAAAAGATCTGTTCGTTGACGCTGTTTGAAACGAACCTCCAGAGTTTGTCCACCTCCCTCCCCGGAAGGAATCAAAGGGAAACCGCGCACGGTTTCTCTTTGTCGGTTCAAGGGTGGAGGTTTTTAGGAGGCGGGGAAAGCGGAATCCCCGCCTCCTAAACGATTCTTTGGTGACTTTCTGTTCGCACAGAAAGTCACCCCGCGGAGCGACCGGCAGCCGGTCACCGCAGGAGAACTGCATATAAACCGGCCTATATTTTCCTCAGCTTGCTTTTGGCGATATAGTACATCGGGTCCAGCCCGTCGGGTCTTGGCTCCAGGGACTTGTACGCATACATGAAGCCATCCTCGTTATGGAAGAGCCTGAACGGAAGTTCCTGCGTGTAGCCTGCGGGCTTGAACTTGCCGGATCTGGTTTTTTCTTTGAATGAGAGCTTTTCACCCAATACGGCTTTGCACATCAGCCCGGACTCATCATACTCATAATCTTCTGCATTGAATAAACATGAGTCCTTGTTGGCATAGCGGCTCCCATCATCTCTGCAATATGCGTCCATGACCAAACTCCTGTATGCGCGGAGCTGTCCTGCCTCATAATCGCACAGTGATGCGGAGTACATATGGATATAGCCTAAAAAACGATCCAGGTTATACTCTACGGCTATTTCGGCATTCTCCCGGTGAAAGACAAACTCCCTTGTGTACAGAGTTTTACTGCCGTCCTCCCATGTGGCAAAAGCATCGACCATGATGATTTGCCGCGCTTCGTTCAGATAATAGATATAGTCATAGTTGGCTGCCGGGCGCCGCTTAAGGAGCCTGCCGCGGTTCACATTGCCTACGAGCAGATCATATACGGGGCTGGGGCAGTAGTAGCCTCTGTGCATGCTCTCCCCGCCTTTGGAGTATTTCTTATAGCAGGTTTCCGCCAGCGCCTTTTTCCGGAGCTCATCATAGCTGTAAAGATACTCGTCGTACAGGTCGAATAATCTTTGCTCCATATAGTCCATGCTCATGTGCCGCTCCTTTCTCTGTGTTCTTATATGCATTATAATATATCCCTGAAACTCTTTCAAATCATTTATTCTCTCCGCTCCTTTTTTCTTGTACTTGCGGCGCAGATGTGGTATCTTATTGGAGATATCTATTTCTTGTTGAAAGGAAGAATCATCCTTGAAGATCGTTGTTTTAGGCGGCGGGATAAGCACCGAGCGCGAGGTCGCTCTCGTCACGAGCACCTCCGTGTGCAAAGCCCTGCGCAGCCTCGGCCATAAGGCTATATTCGTCGATATGTTCATGGGACTTGAAAATTATGACGGCGCACTTGAGGACGCTTTCGACGTCCCTGACGGCTTCTGCGGCAGCGTCGCCGTCGAAAGAAAAGCGCCAGACCTTGAAGCGGTCAAAGCCTCGCGTAAGCTCAAGAGCCCGAGCCGCCTCGGCAAAAACGTGCTTGAGATATGCGCGCTTGCCGACTGCGTCTTTCTCGGCCTGCACGGCGCCGACGGCGAGGACGGCAAAATCCAGGCCGCGCTCGATCTGCTCGGCGTTCCCTATACCGGCTCCGGCCCGCTCAGCAGCGCGATGGCAATGGATAAGGCCGTCGCCAAGCGCGTCATGGACAGCTACGGCATCCGTACCGCGCCGTGGCGCGAGGTCGTCTACGGTGAGGAAGATATCCCCGGCCTGCTCGATACGCTGCCGCTGCCCTGCGCGGTGAAGGTCGTGAACGGCGGCTCGTCAATCGGCGTGGAGCTGCCTGACACGCGCGAGGAGCTGGAAGCCGCCCTGCGCAATATCCTCAGGTACGGTGACCGCATCGTCGTCGAGGAGAAGATACACGGCACCGAGGTCACGGTCCCCGTTCTCGGCGGCCGCTGCTTGAGCCCCATCGAGATCGTCCCGCCCGAGGGCTCGACCTTTGACTATGTCGCCAAGTACCAGAGCGGCGACGAGGGCGCGCGGGAAATTTGCCCCGCCCGCATAAGCGAAAAGGACAGACAGACCGTCTGCGAAGCGGCGCTGAAGTTCCATAACGCCCTCGGACTCTCGGTCTATTCCCGCAGCGATTTCATCATTGACAGCGAAGGGCGCGCATGGTGCCTTGAGGTCAACACCCTGCCCGGAATGACGCCGAACAGCCTCATTCCCAAGGCCGCGAAGCTCGAGGGACTTGAATATCCGCAGCTGTGCGAGGAGATAATACGCCTGTCGCTTGAGTGCAAGAGCAAAAAATAATCGGAAATATCAAATTCTTAACCGAAGTTAACACTTTCTTGATGTTTTACATACGCATTGTGGTAAAATGCTCTCTTAGAAAAAAGACAGACAATGCCTATGGAAAACACCATCAGGCGGCAAGAGCGCACACGCACGAGCCATAAATTTGTAAAAGCCGGATGCGGGCAGTTTTGCCGGAGCAGAAATGCGTTCAGGCAATGAAAAGCCCGTAGGTAATACTTTGTGTATTGCCAAGGGCTTTGAAGCAGCATGGGCGTATTTCCGCCCGGCAAAACCGTGTGTGTCCTTGCCAACTGATGGTAAAAGCGAAGGTGGACTATGAGAGAAAAAATGGCGCGCTTCATGGCCGGGCGCAACGGCAACGACCAATTAAATCGTTTTCTGCTGCTCGTCGATATCGTGCTGCTTTTGATCGCGGCGATATTCAAGGACGGGATAGGCAGATATGTATATCCGTTTGTATTCGTTCTGCTGGCGTACGCATACTTCCGTATGCTCTCCCGCAACGTTTACAAGCGCCGCGAGGAAAACGGGAAGTATATCCGCGCAAGGTACAAGGTCTCTGCCGCGTTCAAGGTGCGGCACGAGCGCTGGGTACAGCGCAAGGACTATAAGTTTTTCACCTGCCCCAACTGCAAGACGACTCTGCGCGTCCCAAGAGGTCACGGCAAGGTCAATATAGTCTGCCGCAAGTGCGGCACGTCCTTCACGGGGAAGACCTGATATGTTCGGGTATCTTGTCGCAGCATCGGAGCTGCTTGAAGAGGAACAGCAGCAGCGCTATAAGGAGTGCTACTGCGGGCTGTGCCGCAGCCTTGACCGCTGCTTTGGCTCCGCCGCAAGGCTCACGCTCAATTATGACCTGACTTTTCTCGTGCTGCTGCTCTCCTCGCTCTATGAACCGGAGGAGGAGCACGGGGAGAGCGTCTGCCCGCGCCACCCGGCCAAACGGCAGCAGTGGATGACGAACGAGATAAGCGGCTATGCCGCAAACATGAACGTCGCCTTGGCTTATCTCAAATGTCTGGACGATTGGCATGATGACCACAGCCTCACGGCCTACGCCGAGGCAAGGACGCTCAAGCGCTGGTACGAGGAGATATCCGAGCGCTATCCGCGGCAGTGCGATGCGATGCGCCGCTCTATCGAAAAGCTCGGAGAGATAGAAAAATCAGGGCTTTGCGAGCCTGATGCCGCCGCCGATACCTTCGGCGAGCTCATGGAGCAGCTCTTTATTTATAAGGACGACCGCTGGTCAGATACGCTTGGCCGGATGGCCCATGCGCTGGGGCGCTTTATCTACCTCTGCGATGCGATCATCGACCTTGAGGACGACGCCGCTTCCGGCAGCTATAACCCGTTCAAAGACTACGCCGGGCGGGAGGATAACGAGCAGCGCTTCAGGGACATACTGAAGATGCAGCTCGGCGAATGCGTGTTCTATTTCGATAAGCTCCCGCTGGTCCAGGACGCGGGACTGATGCAAAATATACTCTGTGTAGGGCTGTGGGCACAATTCAATAAGAAATACAGCAGAAAGGACCTGTAAATGTATCAGGATCCATACAAGGTTCTGGGCGTCTCTCCCGACGCGTCGGACGAAGAAATAAAAAAAGCGTACCGCGAGCTTACGAAGAAATACCACCCCGACCTTAACCCCGGTGACGAAGAGGCCGCGCGGAAGATGAACGACATCAACACCGCCTACGACCAGATAAAGAACGGCACCGCCAAGGCGGGCGCTTATGGTCAGCAGGCCAATAACGGCTATGGCGGGGCTCAGTACGGCCAATATGAGCAGTACGGCTGGAACCCGTGGACAAGCTGGGGCGATTTTACCGGCTGGTCGAATGCGCAGCAGAACCGTCAGACCGAACGCAGCGAATACACCGCCGCGAAAAATTACATCCGCAACGGCATGTACCGCGAAGCGCTCAATGCACTGTCCGGAGTTCCGATGTCGGAGCGCGACGGCAAGTGGTACTACCTCTCCGCCGGGGCGAACATGTACATGGGCAACAAGGTCACGGCGCTGGAGCACGCCAAGCGCGCGGTAGAAATAGAGCCGGGCAACGAGGAGTACCGCCGCCTGCTCGAACAGCTGCAAAGCGGACGTGATTTCTATGACAGCTACTCCACCGGCTACGGCCACCGCGTCAATCTCAGCCCGCTGTGGCTGGCGCTCTGCGGCTCTCAGCTGCTGTGCGGCCAGACCTGCGGCTGCCCCATGATCTACTGCTTCTAAAAACAATAAAATTACATCGCCGATCTGAATTATCAGACCGGCGATGTTTTTAGTCGAACAGGCTGTGGATGACGCTGTCGGTATACGCGGTGAGCGACGGGAAATCCATATACGGACGGTAGACGCGCTCAAGCTCATCGTGCATTCCCTTTGCCTTTGCGAGCAGGGCACAGGCGTGATCCAGCAGCGCATCACGCATGGCGGCAAATTCGTTTTCCTCCGGTTCAGCTTCGATGCTCTCGGTGCTCTCGCTCTCCCACGCGCGGGAAACGAAAGCAAGAGAGCGCTCCGGCAGCAGCACAGCGTCAAGCCTATCCGGGCGCAGCGGCTGGGGGCAGACGATAGCGCCGAGTCCTGCTTCCTCTGCTGTGCGCGCGGCGTGTTCAAGACCCTCATCGCTGAGCATGACGGTGCATCTGCAAAGTTCGCGGAGCGTTCCTGCAAGGCGAACGCGCCCCTTGCAGCTTATGGCACTCAAGAATCGGCGCTTGATAAAGCCCGGCTTGCCCGCCTCGCCGATAAGCTCACTTATCTTCTCCGCCCCGGCGCAGGAGAGCGGCGCTTCACGGGCGCAGTCCGCCGTCCGCGCCGCGGCGGCAAGGAGACTGTAGGCCTGGGCGTACACGGCCTTGTAGTCCCGGTTTATCTCACACGCCAGCGCCGCATCATTTTTCCCGAGCGGGTGGGCGCAGAAGCGGCCGAGGTCCTCATAGCCTGCGTCGGCGGCAAAGACCTTCGGCTCACGCACATGCGGAGCCGTCCCATCCATCCACGCGCGGCCAAGTGCCGGGATATACAGCGCGTCCAGCGAATCCGGATCACCGGAGCAGATGATTTCTTCCGTATCGAGCCCGGACTGCTTTGCGGCGGCGGATATACGGCGCATGAAGCCCGATTTGCCGGTGCCCGGCCCGCCCTTTATTATGCTGAGAAACACCCCGCGGCGCTCCGGGAAGCCGTCGTACAGAGAATAAAAGCCCTTGCCGGAATTTGCCGCGAGGAAAAACACAGTGTCCATACCTGCACCCCCTGATAAAAGCATAGTCTATTATATGCAGCATGCGCCGACAGGAGTTACAGTGCCGCTTGATCTGCCTTTATTTTCCGTGTTTTAAAAATTGAGGGTAACCGGAAAAGCCCGGTTACCCTCAACATTTAGCTTAAAACCGCTTGTTTGCGGCAGCCGCTTTGCTTATTTTCACTTACTCCATCACGCCGATATGCTCGGGTACAATGAAGTCGGCATCTGTGCAGGCGCGGATGTCCTCTACGGTGTATCCGGGGGCCAACTCGCGGAGAACAAGACCGGCGGAGGTCACTTCGAAATAGCAGCGTTCGGTAATGATATCGCTGACGCAGTGAGCGCCGGTCAGCGGCAGAGCACAATGCTTTACGATCTTGGAGGCGCCGTGCTTGTCGCAGTGATCCGTAGTCACGATGACGCGCTTCACACCGGAGCAAATATCCATTGCGCCACCCATGCCGACGAAGAGCTTGCCGGGGATCATCCAGTTGGCAAGACTGCCCTCCTGGTCGACCTGCAGCGCGCCGAGAACGGCGGCGTCAATATACCCGCCGCGAATAAAGCCGAAAGAGGTGTCATGAGACACGACGCAGCCGCCGGGAATGATCGATGCGGGATTTCCACCTGCGTCGAACAGGTCAATGTCCCATTGCTCAACCTCCGGAGTAGGACCGCAGCCGACTACTCCCAGCTCGTTTTCGAGCCAGATATCTACGCCGTCGGGAATATGGTCAACGCACATCAAAGGAACGCCGATGCCCAGAATTACAAAATCTCCGTCCTTAAAGAACTTCGCGCAGCGGGATGCGATAAGGTCTCGCCCTGTAAATGCCATGATCACTTACCTCCTTCTGCCCGGAGCCGTGCAAGCTCGCGCTTCCATGTGTCAGGCAAGGGCTTTTTTTTCACCCTGCCTTACATAGATCATATCCACGATGGGCGCGGGAACATGGATATCATCGGAGTCGAGCTCGCCGAGCTCGACAAGCTCATCGGCCTCGACGATGACAAGGTCAGCCGCCATAGCCATATAGTCCTGCGCATGACGGTTGAGCCGTCTGAAATGCAGGTTGCCCGCCTTGTCCGCTTTGTTTGCGTGCAGAAGGGCAATGTCGGCGCGGATGGGCAGCTCCAGCAGATAATCCCTCCCGTCCACAGTGATGACCTGCTTTCCTTCGGCAACGACGGTTCCGACGCCGGTGGGCGTCAGGATACCGCCGAGACCGTATCCGCCGGCGCGTATTCTTTCTGCAAAGGTGCCCTGAGGAACAAACTCCACCTCAAGCTCACCGGAATTCATCTGCGCTATTCCATCGGGATTCATGCCAAGGTGGGTCGTGATGCACTTTTTGACCTGATGATTGGCGATGAGTCTGCCGAGACTGGCGTCCGACTGTCCGCAGCAGGTCGTGATCGTAGTAAGGCCCTTGACGTTCTTTTTGACCAAACCGGAAATTATCTCTCTCGCGGTGAGCATGCCGTGGAGATTTGCAAACATGATCGACTGCCCGTCATGAAACTTTTCAAGAACTTCTTCAAGCGAAAATACTTTGTTTTTCAAGCCTATGTACTACCTTTCTCTTATGTCTGAATCGAACGGGGACTGTCTCGGCGGCGTTTTCAAGGAACGGCTCGCTGAGAGGGAGAACAGTTCTTTCAAAGCAGAGGTCAAGCTGCATTGCCGAGTATTAAAAAATTGATTTTGCTGATTATACGCATTCTTTTTTAAACAGATTGTATCTTTTACAGTCACACTTAGTAAGAGAGTTCGCTGCTATATTCAAATTTTCGGAACTTTGACCAAATCTATTTGCTTTTTTGATACTAAAATTGCAACATTACGGTATAGAACTTTGACTTTTATTGACACACTCAGCTTTCTGTTATGGCGATAGTAAAAAAGCGGCCGCCGCAAGCGATACGAAGCTTGCGACAACGATGGCAGGGTCAGCCAATTTTGAGGACAGCTAGAAATATCGCTATTTGATTCTTTTTTGAATATCCTCAATGGACGGTAGTTGCTTTCCAAGTTCTTCAGGCAAATTACTTGTGACCTGATAAGCACTTACTCCTATTGGTTTGCTCATGTCTTTAAGAGAATACTCTGCAACCAAATCATTCTTGCTTTTGCACAGCAGCAACCCAATTGACGGATTATCATGTTCCTTTTTCAAAATCCCGTCCACCGCAGAAAGATAGAAATTTAGTTGACCGGCGTATTCCGGCTTAAACTCCCCAGTCTTCAACTCGATGACTACATAGCAGCGCAGATTCAAATTATAGAAAAGCAGGTCAATGTAAAAATCATCACCACCCACGTTAAGGTGATATTGGTTTCCAAGGAAAGCAAAGCCGGTTCCGAGTTCAAGCAACAGTTTGGTTACATCCTTGACCAGAGCCTGTTCAATATCTCGCTCGACCATATCTTCCTTGAACGGGATAAAATCAAAGATATACGGATCTTTCATTGTCTGCAAGACAAGCTCGCTCTGTGGCGCAGGGAGCCTTCTCTCAAAATTTGAAACTTTTTGAGAAATGACCTGCCTCTCATATAATTTACTTTCAATTTGGTGAATCAGGACATTCCTTGACCAACCATTTTCAATAGTTTTTGCAACATACCAGTTACGAGTTAAATCATCTGGTACTTTATCAAGCAAGGTAACTACATGCCCCCAAGGAATTTGTGCAACAGACTGTTGCACAAATTCTGTATCTGGATATGTAGCAGCAAACTTAGACATATATTTCAGGTTACGGACAGAAAAGCCTCTACACTCCGGAAATGAAATTCGTATGTCAGTCGCCAGATTCTCAATGAATTTATTGCCCCAAGATTTGTGCTCATTTATGACTAATCCAATACGATAATATAGCATAAGCAGTTCATAATTTGCATGAAGCACTACCTTGTGCTGCGCACAAAGAATTTCTCGTTTTATATCTTCGCTTACCGTAATGTATTCGGCATTGTTCATCAGCATGTAATCACCTCAGTGTTTTAGAATATCACATTTGACCAAGATTAGAAAGTATGAAGTATATCACACATGAATTAACGTTAGCGCTCTATGATTATCTATAATCCAAGATGCTTCCTTACAAAGTCGCCCATAGTTCTAATGTCATTATCTATTTCGAGCTCATATGTTGAAACTTGTATCTGACCGCTTGCTGTTATCCAGTTCATCTGCATCTGTGCCCGTTGATTGAAAATGCGCTCACAGTCTTCAGGATGATTGCACCGATTATAGTATACATTGAAAATTTCAATATCATCGTTTATGTAGTAAAAATTTCGTTCATCAATAGAGAAGTTTCCTGAAGTACAACTTTTGAAAATGTCCAGCCAATTTTGACTAGTAAAGAACATATAGAATTCCTCAATCAGTTCATAGAGTCCAGACGAACGCAATCCATAGGCATTAAAAGCTATAATATATGGAATAACACATGCAGAAATAAACTTTGGCTTATCTACGTCACTTATCTTGAGACCTGCATCTATGAGAAATCTAGTAGCTTCGCTCGAGTAGGAGCTCCCAGCAAGTACATGAGCAATAATAATTTGTTCTATATCTTCCGAATAACCCATAGAACATAATCTGTCATATACTCCATCGTACGCATTTGAAGAACGACTACTAAAGCTACTATATTCACTATGTTCATTGACACTAATCAAAGGAACTTTTTCGAGAATTTCCTCCTTTATAGATGTATCTGATATTGATTGCAGAATTTTACTGTTGATAGTATTTAGAAAATTTAGATTGTTAAACTCCTTCTTTTCTTCAATACTAGGGGCAATCCATGCATTAGCCAATCTATAGATGGAAATTAACTTGTCATCTGGGATATTTACGTCAGGAAGTGTCTTTTCAAGTGAGTTTAACAAACACACTCTCCAGTAATAGAAACCATCTATCGTGTTCTTTAGTTCAAAGAGTGCGTCCATGTATTGGGGGCCAAGTTGAACAGCAACATCGAAAAGCTCGGAATCTATTGAACTACTGATACGGTTATCACCTATGCTCTCCGCCGCGTCAGAGATGCTGAGGATTTGCATGCCATTATCCAGTAATTTTTTGCTTGAGAGCGGAATTAATTTAAACCACTGCAGCAAATCGTTTAAGGAATAATCTTTATGGCCTGAATAGCCAAGAATTCTTGCGTGTCTACGTGAACATATTTCCTTGCTAAGTTTAAAACTGTTAAAAGAATTAAGGACTTTTGAAATATCATCACAAGTATACTCAATTTCGTCATATGAGGAAGTCCATACTTTTCCCGAACTTCCGCACCAATAATTCGCAACATTTTCAAATTCACTCTTGCTATTTGATAGCAGGAAAATAGGAGATAGTTCACGAAAGTATATTGCGTGTTCGTTCGTAAATAAAAAGGTCAATGTTTCTACGGTATCCTGTAATTTTCGCAAGTCTTTTTCGCGTTTACTAATATAGTAGATAACCGCATATATAAACCTGCGAATTTTTGGGGCTTCACAGTCAGCGCATGAACCGGTACCGTATCTGTTGGAAATGTAGGCACTATATAGAATTGACTGTTCCATATCCTCTTTTGTATATTTGCCAGTGTAAAACGAAGCGAAGATGCCTGTAGCTATAGAAAAGAGTTCAGCAGCTGGAGGATACCCACGTTTGCCTGCTGTTATCCTACACACTCCTAAAACTTTGTGAAATAGATCCTCAATTTGCGCTGAGGGGTTAAGATAATTGTTATATGTACAGAAATACAGCTTAAAGAAGTATTCGAGCCTATATGAGTCAATCGTAAACGTAGCATCTGATATAATTTCATACCTGCGTTCGAACAATAATTCGCATAGTTGAAGATTGGTATTGTCACTAAGTATTTCTGCCGTACATAATTCTATTGCCGCCATTAAAGGGAGATTGCCGTATTGCTGCAGACTTAGATCAATTACGGAAAGCTGTTCTGGACTAATCTTATCACCAAAACAAATACTCTTTATATATTGAAGAAAATCTTCAGCATCAAAATCTCTGATACGTAGAGTATCCTTTATTCCGCATGTATCAATATAGTTTTTACCAGCATCAAGCCAACCTTTTGCAAAATAGATGCCTTTATTGGTTGTTGGAACATCCGCCTCAGATAAAATATCTGGTGTTAACACACGGCATACATATCCGAGCTTTTCATATATATCAGCACGTGTACTCAGCCAATTATCTGAATTATCATCGGTGGTGGAACTTCTAAAAAGGTCTATGATTGAAAAACTTGAAAAATATTCCTCATACAGATGCCTCGCACGTTCAATCTGTTTTTTGCTGAGCAACTTGTAAATATCATTTATAATTTCATCTCGATTTATATGTGCGTTTAATATATATTTCTCAGAATTAACTTTTTGGCCGCATTCATAAGCAGGAGAAAATATGCTTTCTTTTCCGTAATATTCCGCACAATTAATATACTGTGATAGAGTTGTTGATGCCATTGAAATACTATTTATGCAATTCAATGATTGTTCACGATAGATTGTATCCGTTAGACTTTGGAACTGCCTTAGAAGCACCGAAATAGGGATTTGCTGCCCCATTGAACCTATTATATAATTATAGTCAAAAAGCTCTACGAGCATTTTGAGATTCGATAAATCAAGCAGCATGTTGAACAGGAAATAATATTTCAGTTCATTGAGGGTAGCATCACGCTTGATCCTTTCACAAAAGAATTTTGCAAGTTCAGGGGAATTGCTGTTAGCAACGATCTTATCGTGCAGAAAGAGCCGGACGTCATTATGCAACACATAATAGGATTGTCCTGTATGTTGTACAAGTGGAAAAAATGAGTCTAGATAAAATCTGACATCTATTGAATCACACCCTATAAGGCGGGTTATGTCATCGAAAGATATCTCTTTAGAAATAAATGCAAATATCGTTGAAATTTTCAAAAAAACGAGTTTATCTGAAGCAGTTCGCGCTAACGACTCATATATCCATTCGTAATAATTACGTATATGTGTATTTAGATGACGTGCAATCAAATGGGACACTATTTCATCGTATGTCTGACTTGATGCTAATCGGCTTACTTCCTGCATTGCAAATAAAATATTTAATGTGTTGTTGCCAACGACATCGATAATGCTTTCTGCTAATGCAGTTTTTGAAATGTGAGGAACAGAAATTGAATAATGTGAAATTAGCATTTCTACATCTACCGGCTTCAATTGAGGCATAGTATAAAAAGATATGGCTCTGTTCGATTTTGCTAACCAAGATGGGTATAAATTTGTGACAGGTTGAGTAACAAGAACAAATTTGACGCCGTCAGCGATTTCCTCTGGAGCCGGTAATTGAGATATAAATGTTGACCCCAAATCCTTATAACGTATAGCGTGGTCTAACCCGTCTATGAAAATGTAACATGGTTTATGTGTGTATTGAATGTATAGTGACAAGTACTTCAATACACAAGACCGCTTTTCATCCGAACTCATCAAATTGTATGCCAGAGGAAATTTGACTTCTGCAAGCACATTTAGCTCCGCAAATTTCTTGCGGAGCTGAACTAATAGGGTTCCCCATAAAAGGTCACTGTGATATGCTCCGGAGTCGTCGCTGAAACACGGTCGATCCTTACTATGTGGCAAGTATGTATAAAATCTAAAGTCTACTATTGAATCTTCTAACTGAGCTAGGTAACTAACGAAATTTGTTTTCCCAGCACCGGGTAATCCTTCTAACACAAAAAGCTTTAAGTTGCTTGTTTTTATATCGCTAATAAATTCAGCAGCAAAATCAACTCTAGATGGGAATATCGGCTTTTCTGGTAACAGCTCATACTGCGAGAAATTTTTCTCTACACATAATGCAGAGTATACATCTTCACGGTATACTTCTTCTCTTTTCCTAAAAGATGTACTCCACACACGAAGTCTTGCAATCAGACTATTCTTTGCGTGTTTTACAGCCTCTATATCCTTGACGCCAAAAAGCTCTAAAAGACTCTTATCTATCCTTTCGTCAATTTCTTGCCTGTTTGGAGCCTGATTGAATGAAAGTAGTCTAGTAAACTCAACCGCATCTTCTTTGTCAAGTGAACTTAGTTGAGATTTGTACCATTCAATCGTTGCAACTTCAGTAGGTGTAGTTCCCGAATAATCGTAATCGCTTTTTAACTTAGGGAAGATACCTGAAACAAAATCAGAAAAGGAACGCTTCCCTTTACTAGCATGTGTCCCCCAAGGTTTGTTTGTTGCAATTTGGATTTCTTTTATATTATATCTACTTTTAACTTTTAACCAGTCTTGTGCCAGTGAAAGCAACAAATTTCCATTGGATGTTATAAATGAATAATTAAAATTGGCTGAGACATCAGTATGTTTGACTTGAATATTAATCATACTGTGATCTTTGTAGTTTACAACAACATCATCAATTGATTGAAATGCAGAAGATTGAAATACGACAGACATAATACTTTCGTCGTATAACATTTCCAAGCACTTAATTAAGCCAATTTCCCACTCGTACCAAAACGGTGTTCCAATCCCACTGTTGTTAGTCATAAGCAACTCCCTGTAAATTTTCCTTTGCAATGTGGCATATTTGTTCCCAAAGATCGTTAATATCGTCTTGAGAAATCCGTATGTGATATTTGTTGATTAGGCTGTCGATAAGGTACTTGTATTTAATTTCATAATCTTTAGCTGAATAATCTAAACGCGAAATAAAAACTATATTTTTAACCATTTCGCATAGCTCACAGTAGTTTGCCGGCGTATATATACTGTGTTGCGGCAGCAGGCATGAGTATTCCAAACGTTCAAGTATCATACTACATAGTTCAATAAATTCACCGTGAACATCAAAACAGTCAAATCTACCCTCTAATTGCCATGAATAAAAAAAGTGTGAAAGTTTAGTATCATCGCTGGGGCAAATATTATGCTTGGTGAATATAGCTTTCACTTTAGAAGATAGGCAGTTAAATGTGCCTTCAAAAATGACAACTTTTTGGGGCTGAATATCTATTGGATAGGAAATACCATCTTCTTCAAAGAAAACATATCCACAAATTGTGCAGATACGCGACAGCTCATCTAATACTGCTCTGTCAAAGTAGAGCACCCCGACTTGCCTATCATCGTCGTAATTATGAAGGTTTATATTACGATACTTACCTGCAAATAGGTCAAATACATAAATTTTGGAATCCATAAGCAAATCCACTATATATTTAAATAAATTCAGCAGCTACCTATTTACCTTCCAGTACCCGCTGCGATCTGAACCGACTCTTTCAATAACACCTTTTTCTTTGAGCTTTTTCAAGCGACTTGCAATAGACTTTCTGCTCACGCTCAACCTCTCTGCCAACTGCTGCATGGTATATCCGGGGTCTTCTTCCAGCAGGAGAATGACTGATCGTTCATTTTCAGTCACCCTATCAGTCACCCTATCAGTCACCCTGTCGGCAACCTTGACGATTCTATCTTTCGGCGCAGTGAACTTGATCATGATGTCTCCAGGATTGATGGTGTACTCAGGCTGAGGAACACCGTCATTTTTGCAAGCCGAGCATATCTTCTCTATTCCACGCCCCCAGCTTTCTATAAATCCAGCCAGATAAAAGACATGTGCAATATTCGGGTTATATGGGCTGGATGCGTGTTTACGCATCAGGTTCTCAAGCGTCCAGTTTTCCGGGAGACGCCCACAATTTGCAATATACAACTTGTCCGCGTACACGCTGATCTGAATGGGAACACCCGACTGATATTGCTTATGGCATAGCGCATTAAGCAGAGCCTCGCGCAGTGCAGCTTCAGGCACAAAATAGCGTTCTATGCGCTGCATGCCGTCGTAGGTTATCTTTGCACGCATATATTTCAGATAGACAAGCTCGACGATTTTATCGATCTGCTCCAAGATGGAGCCATGCACCTCATCCTGATATAACAAATCAGCATCGTTTTCAAAGTAGCCTATTTTTACATAGGCACCGAGCTGCCAGCGTTCCGGATCTTTGCTAAACAGCAGCATAGCGGCGTTAGTTAAGTAAGCACCATTGGTGAGATGAAGCTTTTCCATAAGAGCATCTTTCGGCTCGTCGAGTACGCTGTTATCTATACGACCCTTTTTAGATGCCCACTGCTTGAAATGCTCGACGATATTGTCGTCAACATCATCAAGTGAGAAAGCCGGGAGCGGAAGATTGTCCCATGTAGCACCGCGCTTACGCATCAGAAACGCTTCGAGCGCTGGACCTGTCAACACCTGTTTTGTACTTCCGCTGCGGTAATAGTATACGCCCTTGCAGGATATGCCTATGGGATATGTCGGAACATCAATTTCAATATAGTCCTTACCGCTTTCAGTCAGGAGATTGACGCCAACGATAATGCCCATCGCATCCCGCACTTTGTTCGGAATATCTTCGAGGAGCTTACGGGCGTTGCTCACGCCAATTACATTTCCCTCGTCATCACAGCCGATATATATTTTCCCGCCTTGAGCATTCGCATAACCGCAAATCCACTCAAGGTATTCGTCTTTCCATTTGCTTTTCCATTCGATATTCTGGCTTTCAGGCATATATATCAACCTTTCTGAGATGCAATTAATTCTAATTATATTATAACAGACAGGACTGTAAAATCAACCAATATAGTTTTGTAAAAATGTGTTTGACAATTTCTCGCCAGAACATTTTTAAAGAATAATCGGAAACAAGTAAGCAACACTTTGAAAAGCTCATCTTCTTTGCATGTCTATCCAAGGAATACTGCGCACATACTATGCTCTGATCTTCAAACAGTTGGATTTTATCACTCTGCAGCACTTTGGAACACCTCATTTCTTCGCATTTATATTATATCAGGCGAAGCAGAAAAATCAACAAATTATATATGAGCTTCACCTTTGTCAAATTTTGAAGCACACAATCTCACCGGAACTTTATTATACTTGCTTGGCAAGATTATAAAAAAACGCATTCATATCTGCATTTCCTCGGCTTCCTGCGGGGAGGTGTCGGAAAGAAAATCGGAGAAATTCTCTTCCTCGCCGGAAAAGTTTGGGCTTGTTTCTTCGTCAAGCGGGATATATCCGCTTTCTCCAAACTCCAGCGGCTCTTTCAGAATCACAGAACCACAATAGTTGACATCGCCCCTTTGTTCCACAGCGCAGAAACTGCCGCTGTCATCACTGTGGCGCAAGTGGTAGCAGTACAGCCCCTCCGGAATGTCTGTATCCGTCAGTCGGTCATTTGAGAAAAGCGCCGTCTTACCGAGTAGCTCGATCTTCTCGTATTTATCATCCTCCAGATTGACATAGCTTGTACCGGCTGCATTCGGGGCGATCCCATAGTCCAGCGGATTCAGTCCCATCAGTTCACATCCGAAATCGATGGCCTCTCGCTCTGTTTCGGGAAGCCATTCTTCAATCCGTACTCCATTCTGATAGCGGTATCTGCCACAGTTTTCGCCGATGTACTCATCTGCCCACTCGTGCTTGATCTCCACATCGGGAAACCTCTCTGCCAGCTTTTCCATTACCGGATGCGGAGCAGACCATGCGGTTAGGAAGTTCAGGACATCCCCATCATGATAGTTTACTTTCGCCTCACCGTAGCCGTAAGCATTCCATTTGGTACCCCAATGCTGGTTACACCACTCATACCATGTGGGCACTCCGTATAGGCGAATGTTGTTCCAAGCGGCCTTTCCAAGTTTCCACGCCTTTGGGCGAATATCCGAGCGTTGCTGGAGGAAAGCGTCCTCACTTTTGCGTGGGATGTTCTCCAGATCGTCCTGATGGATCGTTCCGCCGAGGGTGTAGACCTCGATAAAATCCTGATAGGCTTTCAGACCGGTACTCGTCTGGCTGCCTGCCTCGATGTCCAAGCTCTCCGGCATGGGAATGATCTTATTGAAATCCACCGAGCCGATTCCAAGATCATCATATTGGATGGCCTCCAGCATGGCTCGGATCTGCGCTGGATCGCCATGCAGTGTCAGAACATTCGATACATAATTTGGCATACTTTCTTTCTCCTAAAACTCTGTGCTTTCTGAATGGTCATACCATCCCGCCCATCTCCATGCGGCTGCTCTGACTGCCATCCATGACTTCCTCAATGCTGGAATATCCCCTATATGCGATATAGCCGTGTTCGGTAAACATCCCGTCCTCGTCGTTCATGCGCTGTTGGGCGTAGCCTTCGTAGTCATAGAACTCATCTAAATTCGCGTCGAAGTCGTAATGACCGGACTACTGAATCATGTACTTTCCGTACTCTGCCGGGGAATGTGTACCGGGAGCGAAGTCAAACAGGTCAAGACTCTCTACGAGATTCTTGACCTGTTCCGCATTCTGTGGCTTTGCCAGAGTTACCGCAGCGCCCAGCTTCTTGATATCGTCCTTGGAAAGTGCATTTGTTTCCTGCGCCAGTGCGTTGAGATCCGCAAGGCTTTCATGCTCCATATCCAGCAGCACATTCACTTCATCTGGCAGTTGACTGTGTTCCAACCGAAGCCGGGCATCCGCAGGTTCTGTGATTCCTGTACGCTGGAGAGCGCGGTCAATCTCCTCCTGTGCCATCGGGAGATATAGCCATGTGATGTGCTCGGTATTCTCCGGCTTGGATTTTGGAGTCGCCGCGACCATAGTGGCACGCGGCTCATAGTAATAACAGGGGAAGAATTGACCGTCATATACCTGCTCCAGCTTCATGTCGTTGTCGTAGATCACGCCGTAGGGGGTGATCGTGCCGCTGCCGCTCTCAATAAGCCGCAGTGCCGTTTCCTCTCCATCCAGCGCCTCCAACTCGGTAACAGTTGCGCAGCCTCCGTGCAGGTTCATGTAGTGGTCACGGCCAACAGCGGCAAGGTCAGAGAAATCTGTGATGACTGTGGTCTGCTGGCAGCAGAAAGTCAGGTTGATAAGATCCTTCAGTTCGAAAAGCTCCAGCTTGTGTGCCATCGCCTGAAACTGAGTAGCTTCTCCGATATCGAAACCATCCAGCCGCTTGGCAAGATAGTTGAGCTCCTCCACATTGACCGTTAGCATCTCTGTGCGTTTAAGTACAGAGTAAAAACTATTGATCTCCTGCACTTGGCAATCTGATTTGACTGCATCGCCAATTTCCAATGCCTCCAGCAGCTCCATACAGTGTGTGTACTGGTCATGAGGGATGGGAAACGGAATTGTTGCCACACCGTATTCAGGGTGGTTTGGATTGCCGAGTACCGCATGTATTATCATATTTCATTGGCTCCTTTTCATAAATTCAAAATCACATCGCCGACGCTGCGGTTATATCTGCATCTCAGGCGTCTGTGATTCGCTGTCTCGAAGCTGCTGGGTGTATTCGTGCAGACCCATGCCGGTCTGCTGCTGACAGAAGGCTTCCATTTTGCGGAGCAGGACTTCCTGTTCGGCAGCGTTGAGACGGTAAAACCAGCTTTCTTCCGAACCGTCTCCCTTGCAGATGTTCAGTTCCAGCGTGTCGCATAGCCGATCCTGCTCCACGTCATAGTTGGCGTAGATGTTTAGCCAGTCGTCATTCTGATCGGTGCAGACAAATGTCCCGAACGCAGAATCTACATCGAAATCTGCCTGAATATAAAAGGTGAGATTGCCGTC
>CAKTIH010000023.1 GCA_934565615.1 uncultured Oscillospiraceae bacterium
AGCGAACATCACGGAACATTAACTGGCATCGAGAAATACAGTCAAGAGGAATTTGACGAGCATACACAGGCCGGAATGTCTGGAAATCAGCCCATAGGTAATGCAAGCCATAACTAAACAAACCATCTATCTGCCGGACGACGGCAAAAGAAAAAAAGCCGTCGTACAGCAGACACATTTTCACGCGCTTATGAAGCGGCGGCTTTGAGAAATTCAGAGCCGCCGTTTCTTTGCTCTTGCACAAACTAATGACGACTTGCAGGGACACGGTAGCCGATAGGAGGTTAATTTGCCGTGTCCTTTTCTCTTTTCCGCAGTGTCCATGATCTGCACCAGTCAAAAAAAGCATAGCCCCTCCGTCGGAGCCGTCCGGTCTCGAATATGAACTATACCATGTAGGCAATCATCTTTATAAAACATTTCTGCGCCCAGCAGGTCCGTTGCGACTTGCCGGGCGTTTTTTGCCGCTTTTTACAGCACAGCCAAACCCGAAAAAACTTTTTCAAAACATTTCGAAAAGGAGACGTTTAGCGGGTAGCAAAGGGCCTGCCTGGTGTCATGTTGGCGGAAAGGGACAGAACCACAACATCCCCCACAGAAAGGGGGTGAGAAGATGGAAGCTATCCCCCGCGACTATGGCGAACAGTGCCGGTTTGATGCTTTCTGCAAAACCGTACTGCGAAATGAGGCCCGAAACTACCACCGGGATATGAAACGCCAGCGCGACCGTGAAACGTCGTTCAGCGTTCTCCCGCAGGCAGAATTGGACAAGCTCTACACCGTAGATCATTACCCCAGCGACGATTTTGTGTTTTCGTCGCACGGCTATGATTTACATATCGACAACGAGCTTGTGGCCGCCGCATTTGCCGAACTGCCCCAGCAGGCGCAGAGCATTTTGATTTTGCACTGTGTTCTGGAAATGGCAGACGGCGAGATCGGCGCACTCATGGGAATGTCCAGAAGTGCCGTCCAGCGGCACAGGACAAAAACGCTGAAAGAGCTGCGAACAAAATTGATGGCGTTGATGCCGGAGGGAGGTTAGACGCGGATGAAAAATCCCAACTACAAAGGCATTGAGCTTTTGCCCCTTTCGGTGATCGAGGCCGCCCGCGCCGGTGATGCCGAGGCCGTGGAACGAGTATTGCGGTACTACGAGGGCTACATCAACAAGTTATGTACCCGGACGCTTTACGACGAATACGGCCAGCCTCATGTGTGCGTAGACGAGTACATGAAGCGCCGTCTGGAAATCAAGCTCATTTCTTCCATCGTCACGATACCGTGACGAACCGGCCCCCGGAGGCTGAAACAGCTTAACCCTTTCCCTGTTTCTTCCCTCTGCTGCGGGTCGCTGGCAGTACCTTGAAAAAGAAAGCCCGATGGGAGGCCACCGGCGCAGTATAGGGCAACGGACACATTCTGTATGTTTCGCGTCGGTGGATGCGCCATGACCTCATATCCTATGAGTGAGCGAGAACCATCTACACCGAGAGTTGGCAGCTCACAAGCAGCGGCGCATACGCTAACGATACTCCCGCGTTGAACGCCCACACAGCATTGCGCGGCGCACCCACAAGCATGGGCCGAGGTGAAACTCCTGTGGAGCTGATGCCATCAGCCGTCCGTTTCTTGCCCATTTATTCATCTTTCATGGTGGCATGGAATGATAGTTTATGCTGCCGCTTGAAGAAAGGGAGGTGAATCATGGCAGGCGAAATTGAAGTTCAGGTAAAAGATAAATTTTGCCTTACCATTGATGAAGCATCGGAATATTTCAATATTGGTGAGAAGAAAATGCGAAAGCTGGTAGCCGAGAATATGGATTCTGGCTTTGTAATTCAGAATGGAGTAAAGGTTTTGATTAAGCGGAAACGCTTTGAAGCCTTTCTGGATGATTTGTCGGCCATCTGATCTTTCGCTGATGATAAAAGCATTTGCTATACGCGCTTGAAGATCATATATTCTGCCTTTTGGCTCCGAGTTTTGCTTCATTTAGCAATAGAAAAAGGGCCTCCGCTATGATATACTGTTAGTATATCGCGCGGAGGCTCTTTTCACAGAAAGGAGCATGAACGGTGAGCGAGAAAAGACGAGATAACAGAACTCGTATTCTTCGCAACGGAGAGAGCCAACGCAAAGATGGACGATATGCGTTCAAATATATCGACGCAACAGGAAAGCCCCAGTTTGTTTATAGCTGGAAATTGGAGAAAACGGATAAGCTGCCAACGGGCAAGCGGGACGATCTTTCTCTGCGGGAGAAAGAAAAACTGATTCAGAAAGATATTGACGATCAGATTGTACCTCGCGGTGGTGAAATGACTGTGGAGGAACTGGTAAGAAAATATCTCATGCAGAAAACAGGCGTCCGGCATAATACCGAGGCCAATTACAACTTTGTCCTCAATATCATTAAGAAAGAGGAATTCGGCAAGCGCCGGATTGACAAAGTGAAGCAGTCTGACGCGAAATGCTGGCTGATAAAGTTGCAGCAGGATGGCAGGGGTTACAGCTCCATCCATTCTATCAGGGGTGTTGTCCGACCTGCCTTTCAGATGGCCGTTGATGATGATTTGATACGCAAGAATCCATTTGAATTTCAGCTTGCCACCGTCGTAGTCAACGACAGCGTGACAAGGGAAGCGATTACCAGAAAGCAAGAAAGAGCGTTTCTTGAATTTGTGGCGAGTGACAAGCATTTTTGCAAATACTATGATGGTATCTATATTCTGTTTAAGACCGGGCTTCGGATTTCCGAGTTTGTGGGTTTGACGCTGGCGGATGTGGATATGAAAAATCGAAAGATTAACATTAACCATCAGTTGCAGCGGAAGCGGAATATGGAGTATATCATCGAGGACACCAAGACAAGCAGCGGTACACGGGTTATCCCTATGACGGATGATGTGTATGAGTGCTTCAAGCGCATCATTGCCAACAGGAAAAAACCAAAAGTGGAACCGATGATTTGCGGCAAAAGCGGTTTTCTCTATCTGGATAAAAACGATATGCCGATGGTGGCCCTGCATTGGGAAAAGTATTTCCAGCATATTTGCGAGAAGTACAACAGCATCTATAAAGTGCAGATGCCGAAGATCACGCCGCACGTTTGCAGACATACGTTCTGCTCGAACATGGCAAAAAGCGGAATGAACCCCAAGACGCTTCAATACATCATGGGTCATTCTGACATTGGAGTGACGCTCAATACTTATACGCACATCGGATTTGAGGATGCGCAGGAGGAATTGCAGCGAGTAGCCAATGCTGAGTAGTTACTACTTTTCGCGGTAGAGGGATTTCAGCGGGTATGCGATACGGAAAAAATGAAAACGGCAGAAAATTCCCGGTACAATCCGTACTCTTGTTGCAGGGCAAGGATTTGCGGCAAAGCTCTGCCATAGAATTTCGCCATATATCGCAGAAAAGGGCCAGTAGTAAAACACGATTTTAGGCCCAATTTACTACTCGTTGTACTACTTTTGCTGGCAAAGATGTGCGAATTTATGCTACGATATGCCAAGTGAACGAGCATCGGGCCATTTGAGAAAATGCCTGAAAATCAAGGAAAATCAGTAAATTCAAGAGGTTTAGATAGATGATAAAAATACTTTTCGTGTGCCACGGCAATATCTGCCGCAGCCCGATGGCTGAGTTTGTGCTGCGCGATATGTGCGCCCGCGCAGGGCTTGCTGCGCAGTTCGATATCGCCTCCGCCGCGACGAGCAGCGAGGAGCTCGGCAACCCCGTCTATCCCCCCGCACGGCGAAAGCTCGCCGAACACGGCATCAGCTGCGATGGCAAGACCGCGCGGCGCATAAGACCGGAGGATTACGATAATTACGATCTCCTCATCGGCATGGACGATGCGAACATGCGCAATATGGCGCGCGCCTTCGGCGGCGACCCTGAGGGCAAGCTGCACTTGCTGCTCGAATACGCCGGTCGGCCCGGAGACGCTGTCGCCGACCCGTGGTACACGCGCGATTTTGAAGCGACATGGCGGGACGTCAACGCCGGCTGCTTCGGCCTGCTCAACGCCCTGCACCCGCAGGTGACGCTCGACCTCTCCGCCTGCCGTGAGCGCCGCGAGCTGTATTCCGTCCTGCGCCGCAGTATGCTCTGGCAGGATTGGTACGGCGAAAACCTCGATGCGCTGCATGATATTCTGACCGCGCAGCCCTATCTCGGCCGCAGCTTCATTATCATCCTGCCCGAAACCGACTCCCCGTGCCGTGCTTATGCCGAGCTCATAGCAAACGAATTTACCGAAGCAGGACTTTCGGTGGAAGTCAAAAACTAATTGGGTCCTACATGAAAAAGAGACGCTGCCGCGTCTCTTTTTCATATATTTATTTCACTGTTTCTTATCGAGAATTTCCATAAGCTCCTTGGCGATAGCGTTGACCCGCTCCCGAAGCTCCGGCATATCCGCTGTGTTCTCCTGTGGCTCCGTGATGGGCTGCTCAGCCTCGACCTCGGCGGTATGCT
Source organism: uncultured Oscillospiraceae bacterium (assembly GCA_934565615.1). Lineage (GTDB taxonomy): Bacteria > Bacillota > Clostridia > Oscillospirales > Oscillospiraceae > Limivicinus. The sequence goes on from CAKTIH010000023.1 coordinate 4,495, forward strand.
CCTCCGGCATCAGCCCGCAGAGGAAATCCTGCCACTCGTTGTTGAGCATCTCGATTGCCTCGATGTGCTGCTTCTTGAGCTTGTTAAGGCAGTTCTCAACGCACTTCGCGGCATACTCCTGCTGATCGGGCAGGGACTGCGCAAGCTCTCGGCGCTTATGCTCCGCCTCGCGCACTATCGCGTCGGCCTTCTCCTGCGCCTGGCGTATCGTCTCCTCCGCCTGCGCGCGTGCCTGATCTTCGATCTTCTTCGCGAGGGCCCGCGCCGAAAGCAGCGTATCCCCTATCTCGGACTTCTGCCCGTTGAGCGCCTCAAGCTGCGTGCGCAGCAGCTCGTTTTCCTGCCCCATAGTCTCCGCCTGCTGCTGGATATTGCCGAGCAGGGCGTTGACCTTATTCGCGTTATAATATTTCTTTTTGACCACGTCGATATTGACGGAGTCGAAAAACTCTTTATCCAGAGCCATAGTCCTGACCTCCCGCCGGGGTATCACGGCTCATCCGCAAAGTGCGGATATCCCCGCCGTTCGGCTTATTATAACAGATTATCCGCCGCTTATCAACCGATTAAATTTTGACTGCGCGCTTGCCATTCGCCGCATGGTGTGTTATTCTGTCGATGGTGCATTGCACCAAGGCGCTGCCATTAACGGTAGGCGGTCAGCCCCCATATACATAAGGGGGCAGCTTCTTGTCCCCTGAAGCGAAAGGCGGACTGCCCATGAGCACTATCGAAGTTTTAGAGCATTGTATGGTCATCATCGGCATTTGTAACCTGTTTATCCAGGCATATAAAAAGAAGTGATCGCCGCACCCTCACAACGTTCGGCGATCACTTCAATGACCAAATGAGGGGCTGACCGTCAACCGTCAGCGCCTTTTTGTGTCTATATTATACCGTCACATAGTCTCTTTTGTCAAGTCTGCGCCCCGATATAACTTCACTCCCGGCCGCTTGCGTCGCACCTGAGCTCTATAATATTGCCGTCCCTCTCGGCGGTGTAAACACTCGTCCGGATGTATATCTCCTCCGCCTGCTCCAGGGCCGCGCGCAGACGCTCGACAGCGGGGCTTGCGAGCGGGATCCGAGCAAGCTCATCCATCACGTCGTCTACCGCTCCGCACAGGACTGCGTACATTTTTTCATAATTCGGCATCTACCCTGTTCCTTTCTCCCACATTTCCCTATAATTATACTCGGATATTCGTACATATTCAACCCCGAAAATCCTCATTATATTAAATGCAGAAGCATCCAGCCGCATGAGGATTTTTGAAATGATAAGTTACGCGCCGCTCTTCCGGACAATGCAAGAAAAAGGTATAAGCTCCTATCGCTTGGAGCAGATGGGCTTTTCCCGCGCCACGTATTATTCCATCAAAAGCGGCAACAGCATTTCTACGAATACCCTGAACCAGCTCTGTAAGCTCCTACGCTGCGGCGTCAGCGATGTTATAGAGTTCATAGAGGAATAAAGACTGTCAAAAAGCCTCGCAGAGTTTTTCGCCGCGCACGGCGAAAAATAAATCGAATCCATTTTCCCCGGCGGCGTGTACGTCGGGGAAAATACTTCTCGCTCAGAGAGTGTCGAGCGCAGCGAGGCGCGGGTCTGAGCGCAATCTTTTTTGTCAAAGAACCTTTGGTTCTTTGACAAAATGAAAGACGCACTGCAAAACGAATTGCAGCGCGTCTTTTTAAGTATACAGCTTAAATATACATTCGTCTCAGCATTGCAGCAGCCGCAGCATCTCATGCCGCAGGCGGTCAATGATCCGCTTTTCCAGCCTGCTTATATAGCTCTGCGAAATGCCCAGCATATCCGCGACCTCCTTCTGCGTGTACTCCCTCCCGCCGAGCAGCCCGAAGCGCAACATGATTATCTCCCGCTCCCGCTCGCTGAGCGTGCCTATCGCCTCCATGAGTATGTGCTTTTCCGCGTCGTCCTCGAGCGGGCGGCAGACCTCGTCCTCGTCCGTGCCGAGGATGTCGGACAGCAGCAGCTCGTTTCCGTCCCAGTCGGTGTTGAGCGGCTCGTCGAAGCTCACCTCCGTGCGCTGGCTGCCGATCTTGCGCAGATACATCAGTATCTCGTTTTCGATGCAGCGGCTGGCATAGGTCGCAAGCTTTATGTTTTTGCGGGAGTTGAAGGTGTTGACAGCCTTGATAAGCCCGATCGTGCCGATGGATATCAGGTCCTCAAGGTTTATCCCGGTGTTCTCAAAGCGCTTTGAAATGTAGACGACAAGGCGCAGGTTGTGCTCGATGAGGAGCCGCCGCGCGGCCTCGTCACCGTCGTCGAGCGCGGCGATGGCGCTCTCCTCCTCGGCGCGCGGAAGGGGCGGCGGCAGTGTGTCGCTGCCGCCGATGTAAAAAACCGGCGGCGGCTCTATCCCGAGGATCGACAGGATCCTTTCGTGTATGAACATGATCTGTGGCTTGCAAAGCATAACGTATCTCTCCTTTCAGATACCCGTCAGATTATTCCCTCGAAGCCGTCACCGGCGGCCGCGGCGGATATCGCCGCGAGCAGCCCCGTGCGCTCCTCTCCGTCCACGCGCACGCTGTCAGGCCTGAACACCGGCAGCAGCCCAGTCCCGCCAAGGGCGGAAAACGGGATCAGCCGCATCCGTCCCGCAAGCTCCGGGCTGTCCCCTGCGGCGGTCACAAGCTCCACGGGGTCGGCTATCTCAAGCAGCGCCGTGCTCTCCGGCAGCAGCGGTCTCAGCGCCCCCGGGGAGATCACGACTATCTCCGCCCCCGTCACGGGGTCGGACAGGCAATTGCCGCTGTCGATGAGCGCAGTAAAGCAGCAGTGGCGGCCGTTCAAGCTCAGCTCTATCGCCGCGGTGCGCCGGTCGGCGGCGCGCGAGCGGGAGCGGGCGATGATGCTCAGCACCGTGTAGCACACGGCGAAGCAGCCTATCAGCAGCCGCAGGTCAATTACCGGCAGCGCTCCGGTCTGTAGGCTCAGCGCCCATATCGCCCCGCCGAAGGTCGCAGACACGGCGAGGAACACCGCCATGCACCGGAACATGCGCCGCTCCCCGCCGAAGGCTATGAGCCCCATCAGCGCCGCCGACACCAGCTCCATCCACCGCGAGGCCATGAAGCCCAGCCCCGGCAGGAACACCGAAACCGAGTACGCCGCGCCGAGCAGCGCCGCCGCGAGGTACCGCCACCGTCTCAGGCAGAGTCTGCATATCCGCGCGGTTATGAGGCACAGCAGATAATCCGTAAACAGGCTCAGGAAAAACAGGCTGTCTATGTAAATATATTTCATGCCCGGAGTATATCACGGCACCGCCGCATAATTTGTCATTTGGGAATTGTCAAACCGGGCGTACTGTGGTAGAATCCGTACTGAAATATTATTATAGATAGGTACGTGATTTTCCGATGTGGTTTACATTTGCGGTCATTGCCCTGCTCTGCTGGAGCGGCTCTGATCTTTTCTCAAAAATAGGCTGCCAGTCCGAGACCGATAAATACAGTCACCTGAAAATGGTCACGGCTGTCGGCGTCGTCATGGGTCTGCACGCCTGCTATGAAATTTTTATCGGCGGCGTTGAGATAAGCTGGAGCGTCATCCTGACTTATCTGCCTGTCTCGATACTGTACATTCTCTCCATGGCAATCGGCTATGTCGGCCTGCGGTATATCGAGCTTTCGATATCCTCGCCGATCTGCAACAGCTCCGGCGCTGTCGTCGCCGTGCTCACCTTTGCGACCGTCGGCATCAGTGACGATCTGCCCCCCGTGGCGCTCGTCGCGGTCGCGCTCGTCTGCCTCGGCGTGTTCTTCCTCGGTCTGACCGAAGCGAATGAGGACCCCGAGCTTCGCCGCGCGCGTCAGGATGAATCCAACCGGCATTATGCCAAGAGCTGGATCGCCATCCTCATCCCCGTTATCTACTGCCTGCTTGACGCTCTCGGCACCTTTGCCGACAGCCGTGTGCTCGAAGTGCTCGATGAGGACTCCGCAAACGTTGCCTACGAGCTGACCTTCCTTGCCGCCGGTATCGCAAGCGCGGTATACACCCTCGGCATAAAGAAGCAGAAGCTCATCTTCAGGCAGGAAGCCCCGAAGTACACCGGCGCGATATTCGAGACCATCGGCCAGTTCTTCTATATCTACGCCCTTGCCGACACCCAGCACGTCGCCTTCGCTGCGCCCATCATCTCCTCGTACTGCGTGGCCTCGGTCATATGGAGCCACATCTTCCTCAAGGAAAAGCTCTCGCTCAAGCACTATCTGTCGATAGCGCTCGTCGTCGCGGGTATAGTGATACTTGGAATACTCGACATTTAAATAAGGAGAAATCATATGAGCTTTGCTTATAAAAGAGTTGTCGTCAAGATAAGCGGCGAAGCGCTTGCCGGAGATAAGAAGACCGGCTTTGACTTTGATTTTATCTCGCATGTCTGCTCCGTCATCAAGGGCTGCGTCGATGATGGCGCTCAGGTCGGCATCGTCATCGGCGGCGGCAACTTCTGGCGCGGCGTCAAGGACGGCGCAGGCAAGGTCGAGCGCGTGAGCGCCGATCGCATGGGCATGCTTGCCACCTGCATGAACTGCCTTGCTGTGTGTGATGTGTTCCGTCAGCTCGGCGCAAAGGCGCGCGTCATGACCGCGGTCGATATCCAGGGCGTCGGCGAGCGCTACGATACCCGCAAGGCCATAGAGTATATGGAGGACGGAAACATCGTCCTTTTCGCCGGCGGCAGCGGTGCGCCGTTCTTCTCTACCGATACGGCGGCAGTCCTGCGCGCAGCGGAGATACACGCCGACGGTATCCTCCTCGCAAAAAACATCGACGGCGTCTACGATTCCGACCCGCGCACGAATCCTGACGCGAAGAAGTTCGACCGCATCAGCTATGACGAGGTCCTCGCCCGTCACCTCGCGGTCATGGACACCACCGCCACGAGCCTTGCGATGGATAACTCCATCCCCGTCATCGTCTTTGCACTCGCGCAGCCCGAGAACATCCGCCGCTCCCTCTCCGGTGAGGCTCTCGGCACGACCGTCGGTTGACAATATCGTAAAAGTTTAAACTTGATAATATAAACGGAGGAAACACAATGTCTGACTACAAAGAATTTGAAAGCAAAATGAAAAAGACCTGCGAAGCGCTGAACACTCAGCTCGCAACGATCCGCGCCGGCCGCGCCAACGCGTCCGTCCTCGACCAGATTGAGGTCGACTACTACGGTGTGCCGACTCCCGTGCAGCAGGTCGCGACCATTGCGACCCCCGACCCCCGCTCTCTGCTGATCCAGCCCTGGGACGCGAGCCTTCTCAAGCCTCTGGAAAAGGCCATCCTCGCCTCCGACCTCGGCATCAATCCGCAGAACGACGGCCGCATGATCCGCCTCGTTTTCCCTCCGCTGACCGAGGAGCGCCGTAAGGACCTCATCAAGCAGACCAAGAAGTACGTTGAGGAGAGCAAGGTCGCAATCCGCAACATCCGCCGCGACGCTATCGATAAGTTCAAGAAGCAGCAGAAGGCCTCCGAGATCACCGAGGACGATTACAAGATCGCCGAGAAGGACATCCAGAAGCTGACCGACGACTATATCAAGGAGCTCGACGGCATCTGCGCCAAGAAAGAAAAAGAACTGACCGAGATCTGACGGAGACAATATGGCTGAAACGCTGAACAATAAGGCGGGGGAACGGGCAAACGCCCGTCCACCCCGCCATATTGCCATCATTCTGGATGGCAACGGCCGCTGGGCAAAGAAGCGCGGCCTGCCGAGGACTGCGGGTCACGCGGTCGGCTCGGAAAATTTTCGCAAAATCGCAACATATTGCAAAAATATAGGTGTAGAATATCTCACGGTGTACGCCTTCTCGACCGAGAACTGGAAGCGACCGAGCGACGAGGTCTCCACCATCATGAAGCTGCTGGGCAAATACCTGCATGAAGCGATAGACACTATGGAGCGCGACCATATAAAGATGAAGGTGCTCGGCGATGTCGACGGGCTGACGCCCGAGCTTCAGGCGCTCGTTGCCAAGACCGACGAGATATCCGCGCGCTATGACGGCTTTCAGGCAAACATCTGCCTGAACTACGGCGGGCGCGATGAGATCGTCCGCGCCGCCCAGCGCTACGCGAAGGACTATGCCGAGGGCAAGGCTGACGGCGAACTCACCGAAGAGCGCTTCGGCTCTTACCTTTACTCCGCCGGCATCCCCGATCCCGACCTGCTCATCCGCCCGGGCGGGGAGCAGCGCATTTCGAACTTCCTGCTCTGGCAGTGCGCCTATTCGGAGTTTTATTTCACCGACATTCTCTGGCCGGACTTTGGCACGGATGAGCTTGACAAGGCCATCGCGGTCTACAACAGCCGCGACCGGCGCTACGGTGGGGTGAAGAACCCGTGACGCCGATACAGTCTGAGCTCTTCGCGCTTCAGGATAAGAAGTACCGGGACTTTCACGCGGGTCTGCTGCCTACCGTCCCGAAGGAGACGATCATCGGCATTCGCAAGCCCGCCATCCGCGGCTATGCCAAAAAGCTCGCCGGGACACCGGAGGCAGCGGAGTTCATGCGCACGCTGCCGCATGAGTACTTCGACGAGAACGACCTGCACGGCATGCTCATAAACGAGATAAAGGACTATCATGACGCCGTCGCCGCGCTCGATGAGTTTCTGCCCGATGTGGACAATTGGGCGACCTGCGACCTCATAAGGCCGCTCCCCTTTAAAAAACACCCGGCAGATTTGATCGATAACATCCGCCGCTGGATGGACAGTGATCACACCTACACCTGCCGCTTCGGCATGGAAATGCTCATGACGCATTATCTGGACGCAGATTTCAAAGCGGAGTACCTCGACTGGGTAGCGGATATCCGCAGCGAGGAATACTACCTGCGCATGATGCAGGCGTGGTTCTTCGCGACGGCGCTTGCAAAACAGTATGACGCGGCGCTGCCGTACATTGAAAACCGGCGGCTCGATAAATGGACGCACAACAAGGCTATCCAGAAGTCCATCGAGAGCTACCGCGTAAGCGATGAACACAAGACGTACCTCAGAACGCTTAGAATATGAGCTTTCGCGTATTATTACCTTAGGAAAGAGGAGAATAAAATGGTAAAGTCCATTTCGATCCTTGGCTGCACCGGCTCGATAGGCCGGCAGACCATCGCCGTCGCCGAGCATATCGGCATGCCCGTCGCGGCGCTCACGGCGAACAGGAAGATAGACATGCTCGAAGAGCAGGCGCGCCGCCTGCATCCGAAGTTCGTCGCCGTCTATGACGAGGCAGCGGCAAAGCAGTTCAAAGTTGCCGTCGCGGATACCGATATCCGCGTCGGCTCCGGTATGTCCGGGCTTATCGAGGCCGCCTGCATGGACGGTACCGACTGCGTCGTGACCGCCGTGTCCGGTTCCGTCGGGCTCCGTCCGACCCTCGCCGCCATAGATGCGAAAAAGCGCATCGCCCTTGCGAATAAGGAGACTCTCGTCTGCGCGGGCGATATCGTCATGGCGCGCGCGAAGGAAAAGGGCGCGGAGATAGTCCCTGTCGACTCCGAGCACTCGGCCATTTTCCAGTGCCTCATGGGCAGGAAGAAGGGCGAACTCAAGAAGATCCTCCTCACCGGCTCCGGCGGCCCGTTCCGCGGCAAGGCAAGGAGCGAGCTTGAGGACGTCACGCCCGAGCAGGCCGTCAAGCACCCCAACTGGAGCATGGGCGCGAAGATATCCGTCGACAGCGCAACGATGATGAACAAGGGTCTTGAGTTCATTGAGGCCATGCACCTGTTCTCCGTCACGCCCGATGATATTCAGGTGGTAATCCACCCGCAGAGCGTCATACACTCTATGGTAGAGCTGGTCGACGGCACGGTCATCGCGCAGCTCGGCGTGCCCGATATGGGGCTTCCCATCCAACTCGCCCTGACCTACCCCGAGCGCAAGGCCTCAATGTTCGAGCATCTTGATTTCGCCAAGCTGCGCGACCTCACCTTTGAGGCACCCGACCTTGAAAAGACCCCCTGCCTCGGTCTCGCGATGGACTGCGCCCGCACCGGCGGCACTGCCCCCTGCGTGATGAGCGCGGCAAACGAGGTCGCTGTGGGCATGTTCCTGCGTCACGAGCTGGGCTACAACCGCATTTATGACGCCGCGGCGGGAGCCGTGGCAAAGCTGGGAGCGGTCGACGCTTCCGATCTGGAAACCGTTCTGGAGGCGGACGCCGCCGCCAGAGCCTATGTCATGGAGAATTTCGGTAAATGACTGTTCTTTACATCGCACTGGCAATACTTCTTTTCGGCGTGCTTGTCGGCGTCCATGAGCTTGGGCACTTCGCCGCGGCGAAGGCCTGCGGCGTCAGGGTCGAGGAGTTCGCGCTCGGCATGGGCCCGGCTATCCTGCAAAAGCAGAAGGGCGAAACGGTCTATTCCCTGCGCTGCATCCCCTTCGGCGGCTTCTGCGCTATGGCCGGGGAGGATGAAGCGTCCGATGATCCGCGCGCGTTCATGAATCAGGCGGCGTGGAAGCGCATCATCATCCTTATTGCGGGCGCGGCTATGAACTTTCTGCTCGGCCTGCTGATAGTTATCATCCTCTATTCCAATGCCTACGCTTTCCGCGCCGCGGAGATCACCGGCTTCATGGACGGCTGCCCCTACGAGAGCAGCGAGGGGCTTCAGGTCGGCGACCGGTTCTATAAGATAGACGGCCACAGGATCTATCAGTTTTATGACGTCAGCGACTTTCTCAGTCAGGGCGACGGCACCTATGACCTCGTCGTCCTCCGCGATGGGAAAAAGGTGAAGCTCAATGATTTTGCGCTCACACCGCTGGAGTACCCCGGCCAGACGCAGAAGATGTACGGCTTCTACTTCGGCTATGACGAAGCCACCCTCGGCGTGAAGCTTGAGAACTCATGGAACACGACGATGGAGTTCGGCCGCTGGGTCTGGCTCGGCCTGAAGGAGCTCGTGCGCGGTGACGTCGGCATGAAGGATATGGCCGGTCCCGTCGGCATTGTCGATATGATGGCCGAGACGGGCGAGCAGGCGGAGTCGACCGCCGACGCCTTCTACCGCATCTTCTATTTCACGGCCTTCATCGCGGTGAACCTCGCGATAATGAACATGCTGCCGATCCCGGCGCTTGACGGCGGCAGAGTGTTCCTGCTGCTCGTGACATGGGTCATCGAGACGATAAGCAAAAAGAAGCTCGACCCGAAGTATGAGGGCTATATCCATGCCGCCGGCATGGTGCTCCTGCTGGGGCTGATGGCAGTCATAATGTTCAACGATATAATCAGGATAGTGACGAGATAATGAATAAAAGAGACACTGTAAAGAAGATAAAGGCCGGGAGCGTCGAGATAGGCGGCGGCGCGCCCGTCTCCGTGCAGACCATGTGCAACACCAAGACATGGGACGTTGACGCAACGGTCGCGCAGATAAAGGCCATGCAGACCGCGGGCGCGGACATCGTGCGCATCGCGCTGCCGGATATGGAATCGGCCAAGGCCGTCTCCGCAATAAAGGAGCAGGTGAGCGTCCCGCTCGTCGCGGATATCCATTTTGATTACCGCCTCGCCCTCGAAGCCGCCGAGCGCGGCATCGATAAGATACGCATCAACCCCGGCAACATCGGCGCGCCTGAGAACGTCAAGGCTGTCGCTGAGGCCTGCCGCCGGCACAATATCCCCATCCGCATCGGCGTGAACGCGGGCAGCCTTGAAAAGGGCCTGCTCGAAAAGTACGGCCATCCCTGCCCGGAAGCTCTCGTCGAGAGCGCAAAGGGTCATGCGGAGCTGCTTGAGCGCTATGACTTTGACGATATCTGCATTTCGATGAAGTCCTCCTCCGTGCCGCTCACCGTCGCGGCCTACCGCCTCGCCGCCGAGACCTTCAATTATCCCCTGCACCTCGGCGTCACCGAGACCGGCACCGAGTGGAACGGGACTATCCAGTCCGCCGTCGGCATCGGTACGCTTCTGTGCGAGGGCATCGGCAACACCATCCGCGTCTCCCTGACGGCTGACCCCGTCAAGGAGGTCAGCGCCGGTATCGCCATCGTCAAGGCCGCGGGGCTGCGTCCGGGCGGTGTGCGCTTCGTCTCCTGCCCGACCTGCGGCAGAACGGAGATCGACCTCATCTCACTTGCGACCGAGGTGGAAAAGCACGTCGGCAAGCTCGACCGGGATATCACCGTCGCCGTCATGGGCTGCGTCGTGAACGGCCCGGGCGAAGCGCGCGAAGCCGATTACGGCATCGCCGGCGGCAAGGGTAAGGGACTGCTGTTCAAGAAGGGTCAGGTCCTCGGTACATACCCGTATGAGGAGCTGTGCGACCGCCTGCTCGACCTCATCAACAGCGACGGAACGGACGGTAAGGCATGAGCGAGCATACCCCGTTTCTGACGATCTTCCCCGGCTGCGCGAGCCTTGCAGGCTCCGCCGGCGGGCTCGATAAAGCATACGTGACCGATGTGCAGGTGGACTCAGGCGAAATGACGCTGAGCATCTGCGCCTGGTTTGCGTCCATGCCCTCCCCTGTGGATATCTCCACGATAAGCAGCCGCATCCGGGACGACTACGGTCTGAGCGCCGTCGGCATCGTGCCGGACTATCCGCGCGCTGTGCGCGCATCTGCCCCCGCCGTCACCGCGACCGCCCCGAAGAGCGGCGCAAAGCCCGCGGGCAGCGTGCTCATGGGCAGGGCGATAAAGCAGCGCCCCGTCCCGATGAACACTCTGACGCTTGAATCCGGCAAGGTCACCGTCGAGGGCGACGTTGTTGACGTCACGAGCCGCGTTCTCGCAAAGCGCGGCAGCGCCGTACTCTGCTTTGATATCACCGACCGCACGAACTCCGTGCGTGTCTCGCGCTTTCTCCGCTCCGAGGACGACCAGAGCATTATCGACAAGCTCAAAAAGGGTGACCATGTCGTCGTCCAGGGCGAGATAATCTATTCCAAATATGACGACGATATGGTGCTCGACCCGCGCAACATCATGAAGGGCAAGCGCTATATCCGCCCAGACGACGCCGAGGAAAAGCGCGTCGAGCTGCACATGCACACGCGCTTTTCGGCCCTCGACGCGCTCACCGACCCGGATGCGATCGTCGAGCGCGCGGCCTATTGGGGCATGCCCGCCATTGCCGTAACCGACCACGGTGTCGCGCAGGCCTTCCCGGATATGTGGAAGGCCGGCAAGAAGCACGGCGTCAAGATCATCTACGGCGAGGAGTGCTATTTTGTAAACGACATGGACGGCAACAGCGCCGTCATCGGCAAGAGCAAGCTCCCGCTCGATACGGAGTTTGTCGCCTTCGATATAGAGACGACCGGCCTCAATGCGATGAACGACCGCATGACCGAAATAGGCGCGATCATCTTCTCCGGTACGGAGATAAAGCAGGTGTTCAATACCTTCGTCGACCCCGAGCGCCACATCCCGCCGGATATCACCCAGCTCACCGGCATCCGCGACAGCGATGTTGCGGGCGCGCCCAAGGAAAAGGAAGCCATGCAGATGTTCATCGACTTCATCGGCGACCGTCCCATCATCGCACACAACGCGCATTTTGACGTCGGCTTTATGACCGCCGCGGCGAACCGGCAGGGGCTGAAGTTCTCCCCGGTGTTCCTTGATACGCTTGCGCTGTCTCAGGCGCTGCTGCCCGAGCTCAAGCGCTTTAAGCTCGATATCGTCTCCAACCACCTCGGCCTGCCGCAGTTTAACCACCACCGCGCTTCGGACGACGCTATGGTCGTCGCGCGCATGATGGGGAAGTTTCTCCCCATGCTCCATCAGCAGGGCGCAAAGACCGTCGACGATATAGAGACCATCTACCATAAGCTCAAGCGCACCGACGTCGCCAAGAGCCATCACATGGTGCTGCTGGTTAAAAACCGCATCGGGCTCAAGAACCTCTATGAGATGATCTCCCAGTCCTATCTCAAGTATTTCCACCGCAACCCGACCATACCGAAGAGCCTGCTTATCCAGCACCGCGAGGGTATCCTCGTCGGCTCCGCCTGCGGCATGGGCGAGCTTTACGGCGCGGTCATGAAGGGCGCGAGCAAGAAGGAGCTCAAGAAGATCGCCTCCTTCTATGACTATCTTGAGATCCAGCCTATATGCAATAACGGCTTTCTCGTCGATAACGGCACTGTCAGCGATGTTAAGGTCCTGCAGGAGTATAACCGCACTATCCTTGAGCTTGGCCGTGAGCTCGGCAAACCCGTTATCGCCGCGTCCGATGTTCACTTCCTCGACCCGGAGGACGAGCAGTACCGCAAGATACTCCAGGCGGCAAAGAAGTTCCCGGATGCAGACCGCGGCTGCCCCATATACTTCCGCACGACGAATGAGATGTTAGCGGAGTTTGCCTACCTCGGCGAGGAGACGGCAAAGGAAGTCGTCATCACGAACACCCGCGCCATCGCCGATCAGGTCGAGCCGATAGAGCTGCTGCCGAAGGAGCTGTTCCCGCCGAAGATAGAGCACTCGGCGGAGGACCTCAAGAACCTTGTTTATACCAAGATGCACCGCATCTACGGCGAGCACCCGCCGAAGATAGTGCAGGAGCGCGTCGATATTGAGCTCAACACGATCCTCGACCACAGCTATGACGTTATATACATGTCCGCCCAGAAGCTCGTGCAGAACTCTCTCGAGAACGGCTATCTGGTCGGCAGCCGAGGCAGCGTCGGCTCCTCGATCGTCGCGTACATGTCCGGCATCACGGAGGTCAACTCCCTGCCGCCGCACTATGTCTGCCCCAAGTGCTGCCACAGCGAGTTCATTACCGACGGCAGCTACGGCTGCGGCGCGGACATGCCCGAGAAGGACTGCCCCGAGTGCGGCACACGCATGCGGCGCGACGGCTTTGATATCCCGTTCGAGACCTTCCTTGGCTTCCCCGGCAACGAAAAGACGCCCGATATCGACCTTAACTTCTCCGGTGAATATCAGGCCAAGGCGCATAAATACACCGAAGTTCTCTTCGGTTCGGACCATGTTTTCCGTGCCGGAACGATCGGCACCCTCGCCGAAAAGACCGCCTACGGCTATGTCAAGAAGTACCTTGAGGAGCACGGCATACAGGCCACCAAGGCCGAGGAGAACCGTCTTGCGCAGGGGCTTGTCGGCATCAAGCGCACGACCGGCCAGCACCCCGGCGGCCTTGTCGTCATCCCGCAGGATATGGACGTGACGGACTTCTGCCCCGTGCAGCACCCGGCGGACGACCCGAACAGCGATATAATCACCACGCATTTTGAATATCACTGCATGGAGGCAAACCTCCTCAAGCTCGATGAGCTCGGCCACGATGACCCGACCATGATCCGCATGATGGAGGACATGTCCGAGCAGCTCGGCGAGCGCGTCGATGCGCAGCAGATATCCCTCTCCGACCCGGACACGATGTCCATCTTCACCTCCCCCTCCGTTCTCGGCCTGCCGGATGATGACCCGATCATCGGCAAGACCGGCTCCATCGGCATCCCGGAGTTCGGCACGCCCTTCACCCGCCAGATGCTTGTCGACACCCAGCCCAAGCAGTTCGATACGCTCATCAGGCTTTCCGGCTTCTCGCACGGCACCGACGTGTGGGCGGGCAACATCCATGACCTCATCGTAAACGGCATCGCGAACGTCAACGAGACCGTCGGCTGCCGTGACGATATCATGCTCTACCTCATCTCCGTCGGCATCGAGCCGTCCCTCGCGTTCAAGACGATGGAGGCCGTGCGTAAGGGCAAAGTCAAGAAGAGCGGGGAATTTCCCGGCGACGCCGAACAGCAGATGCGCGACAAGGGCGTGCCCGATTGGTACATCGAGTCCTGCCGCAAGATTGCCTACCTCTTCCCGAAGGCTCATGCCGTGGCCTACGTCATGATGGCCTTCCGCATCGCATGGTTCAAGGTGCACCTGCCTCTCGCGTTCTACAGCGCGTATTTCTACCGCCGCAGCCAGAAGGGCGGTTTCGACGCCGTTATGATGACCGGCGGCGCGGACGCCGTGCGCCGCAAGATAAACGAGATGCGCCGCCGCCCGAACCTCACCGCGAACGAGGAGGATCTTCTCGTCACGATGGACGCGGTCTATGAGTTCAACATGCGCGGCTTTGAGTTTGCGCCCATCGACCTATATAAGTCCGACGCGACGAAGTTCCTCATCACCGAGGACGGCAAGCTCCGCCCGCCGTTCGTGTCGATCTCCGGCCTCGGTGAGGCCGCCGCGCTCGACCTTGCCAAATGCAATGAGCGCGAAGCGCGCTTTATCTCCATTGAAGAGCTTGGCCAGGCCTGCCCCAAGGTCAGCCAGAGCCATCTTGAACAGCTCAAGGCGCTCGGCGCGCTCGGCGATATGCCCGAGACCAGCCAGATAAACCTCTTCGATTTCTGATTTATCAGTATCGCCACCCGTGCCGGGAGACTGACGTCTCCCGGCACTATGCTTGACGCCGCCATGCAGGTTTTCCCTTTACGCGCCGGAAGCTTTTTCCGACAGCGGGAGGGAAAAATATCTGGTATAATTTGATATAAGTATAATTATTATGTTGAATTTGCCTAAGGAGGGTCTACCGCATGTATAACAAGCACCTGGATGCCTTCATGAGCGTTGTTGAAAAGGGCAGCTTTTCCAAAGCCGCGGAGGCAAGCCATATATCGCGCACCGCGCTTATCCAGCAGATCAACCTTTTGGAGGATCACCTCGGCTTTGAGCTGTTCATCCGCAGCAGCAAGGGCATAAAGCTCACGCCGATGGGCGAGCTTTTCCGCGTCAAGACGAGGGAGATAATGCGCCTGTCGGCGGACACTATCTCGCAGTGCCGCGCGCTTGAGGACGTGCGCCAGATACGCATCGGCACGCTCCCGAACCTGCCGCTTACTATCCTCGCCCCCATATGTATGGAGTACCACCGGCTCTACCCCTCGACCGAGATCGTCTTTGTCGAGCGTCAGGCGGAGGACTATTTAGCAAGCTTCCAGAACAACGAGTTCGATATTTCGGCAGATTACATGTCGCGCCTTGTGCTGCCGGATGAGGAAATATGCTTCACATGGCTCTCGGAGGACAGCTTTGACTGCGCCGTTTCCCCGGAGTCCCCGCTTTCCCGGCAGGAGAAGATCACTCTTGACGATCTCGTCGGCAAGAAGGTCTACCTGCTCGCGCCGAATCTCGCGCAGGCGGAGGACAATATGCGCCGCCTGATCGTCGAGAGCGGGAAGAATATCCGCCTTGCAGATATAAAGGGCTACAGCCGCTCTCTCCCGATAAACTGTTTGCTGGAGGACGCCGCTTTCATCCATTACCATATAAACGGGGACGAGTACGCTCCCCTTATCTCCCGCCCGCTCGACGCGGGTAAGCCCTGCCCGATAAACCTCGGCCTGTGCTATAAGCGCGGCGCGAGCCGCGAGGTGCGCAGCTTCGTGCAGTTCGCGTCCGAGAGCCAAAGCCGCGGCGTACAAAAACGGCCGTGAAATTTGTGCAAATGTCAATAATTGTGTAAGGTTTTTCCATACAGTCCGGTGCATGATTCACTTGCCGCGTCATGCACCGGCTTTACATTTCCCCAAGTCTCGGGCTTTTTCAGCAGCCGTCCGCGCCTGAGGAGTTAGCTTTTCCGAACTTCCTCCAACCCCCAAAGTGTGTTAGAGTTTAGTCAAGTCAATTATGACTCGGAACAAAAATACACGAAAAGAGGGAAAAACAATGAAGAGAAAGTTCGAAAAAATCGCATTCGTAGGCGGCCTGCTTATCGACGGCACCGGCGCACCCGCAGTCAAGGACAGCCTTGTTCTTGTTGAGGACGGCAAGATAGTTTACGCAGGCGCAAATGACCGCCCCTATGAGGGCTACGAGGTCAGAGACATCACCGGCAAGACCATCATGCCCGGCCTGATCGACTCTCACCTGCATTTCTGCGGCAACCTCACCGGCAACGACACCGAATGGGTCACCGAGCCGAACGATCAGAAAACCGTCGTCGCTGTCCAGCAGGCACATGACTGCCTCGAGACCGGTATCACCACCGTCGGCGAAATCTCCCGTTCCGGTATCCACATCAGAAACATGATTGAAGCCGGCGAGATGCGCGGCCCGCGTATGGTCTGCTCCGGCCTCGGCTTCTGCGCCACCGCCTCCCACGGCGACTCCCATCACTGCTCCATCGAGCAGAACCGCGACGGCCACCCCTGGGCAGAGTGCGTTGACAGCCCTTGGGA
>CAKTIH010000024.1 GCA_934565615.1 uncultured Oscillospiraceae bacterium
GGCCCGCTCCGGGACTTTGTATATAAACTCTATTTCTTTTTCGGCGGGAGATCCGGCGGCGCTTCAAAGCGCACCGGCGTCTGCGTGAATACCTCGTCGAGCGGTGAGGTGAGGATGAAGTCCCTTTTCTCATCGCGGCTCAGTCCCTCCGGCATAGCGGCGGCGGCAAGCCTCACGCTCTTCCCGCTCTCGCGGTCGTAGAAATTGAACGCCGCCTCGTCACTGTCGCGCACTTCGAGACGCCCGTTGCCGGCCGTCGTGCCGAAAACAACCTGTATCCCGTCAAGATAGCATGCGCGGCTCTCGGCAATGCAGTACAGATTCTTCCCCGTCTTCTCAGGGCTCAGGATATCCAGCGCCGCAGCCGCGGCTCTGACTCCGATGGCAAGGCCGGGGCAGTAGTGCCCGTGCAGCTCTCCGGCTTTTTCATACAGCTCTTTTATCATGTTCTCTCTCCTGTTCTCCAATATATCCACGCCACTTTTGTGTTTATTTCGTCGTTTACATTGCCGTCGGCATCGCACATATCTTTGAGGCGCTCCAAAACAGCGGCACGCAGAGCGCCCGCGTTCGACTCCCCCGCAAAGTAATTGCGGCACATATATTCCGCCATCTCCTCCGCGCCGCGCTTATCTGACCAATCATAGTCGACATACTTCACTTGCGGCTCATAGCCCGCATCTGTCACCGCCTGAATAAGCGCGGCACAGTCGGCCTTCAGATCGCCTGTATGCTTCGGGCGCGGCTCAACGCCTATTTCTTTCATAATTGCATCACGTAGCGGCTGATGCCACTCATAGAAATTCGCCGTAAAGCACCATGAGCGCGTCATGCGGCTCATTTTTATGACGGTCGCGGTATCGTGTATCGCAGGCGACATGGTAGATATCGCAAGGTCGAAGCCCTCCGCGAACGCTTTCTCCCTGCCGCTGAGCTCATTGAAATCACAGCAGACTGCGCGCCACGGGGTCTTGTAGGGTGCCATGTTCTCCCGCGCATGGGCGATCATCTTTTCGGAAATATCAGTCAGCGTCACGTCGCAGCCGAGCCGGGCAAAATACGCACCGTATTTGCCGACGCCGCAGCCGATGTCTATCACGCGGCAGCCCGGCGTGAGCATCCCGTTTTCCTGCCAGAAGCGCAGCAGCGCCGCATTGTAATCATTCAGTCCAAGGCGGAACACGGTTTGATATTCGTGCGCGGCCTCGTCCCATTTTGCGCGTTCATCCTTCATCGTCCGCACCCCAATCGTCCTCATGCATCACAACTACCGGCAGTCCGTGCACAGTCTCTACATAAGCGTGCATGCCGTATACCGGGAAGATGTTGTCGTCCGACAGTACCTCTCTTCCGCCGTATTTGAACACGCTGCCATCCTTCATGAGCAGGAATTTATCGCAGAAGCGCATGGCAAGACTCAGGTCGTGGATGACCACAAGCACGGTTATCCCGCGCTCGTCGGCTACCGTACGCACAAGCTTCATCATTTCATGCTGGTTTCTCGGATCAAGATTGCTTGTCGGCTCATCAAGCACGAGCACCTTCGGCTCCTGCACGAGAGCGCGGGCAAGCATTACCTTCTGCAGCTCACCTCCGGACAGCTCGTCCACAGGCCGCAGACGGAGTTCGGCAAGGCCGACGCGCTCGATGACATTATCGCAGATGCTCACGTCCTCGTCGCCCACCGACCATTTTATGTACGGCTTGCGGCCAAGCAGGACGCAGTCAAATACTGTGGCCTGCGTCAGCTCATTTTTCTGCGCGACGTATGCGATGTTCCGGGCAAGCTTTCTGCGTCCGAACTGCGCAATGTCCTCGCCGTCGAGCAGGACAACGCCCGAACCCGGCATATTTATGCGGTTGATGCACGTGACAAGCGTGCTCTTGCCCGCGCCGTTATTGCCGAGGATGCCCACCAGCTCGCCGCTTTCCGCCGAAAAGCTGACTGTGTGCAGTATCTCTCTTTCTCCGTATGAAAAACTTAGGTTCTTGACTTCTATCATTTCATGCCGCCTCGCTTTATGATGAGGTAGAGGAACAGCGGCGCGCCCAGGAAAGAGGTCAGCGCACCGATCGGCAGCACTGTCGGCGACAGCAGCGTCCGCGAGACGATGTCCGACAGAATGAGCAGCGCCGAGCCGCACAGTGCCGAGGCCGGGATAAGGAAGCGGTAATCGTTGCCGAGGAAACGGCGCATGATATGCGGCGCGATAAGGCCAATGAAGCTGATACAGCCGACAAATGCTACAGCCACGGAGGATATGAGCGCACACAGCACCATGCTGGAGAGTATGAGCGCGTCGACATGGACGCCGAGGCTCTTTGCCGTGCTCGTGCCGCTCTCCATCGCGTTATAGTTCCAGCGGTTATAGATGAAATGTCCGAACGCGCCGAAGGTCAGTACCACGATTATGGCAATATCCCGCCACCCGGCGCGGCCAAGGCTGCCGAATGTCCAGTATACAACAGTCGCGACCATGACGTCATCGCAGAAATACTGAATGAGCGCCGTGCCGCCGGTGAACATTGAGCTGAGCGCGACACCGACCAAAACCATAGTTGCGGGAGTTGTGCCGCGCAGACGCGAGATGGCGAGGATAATAACGGTCGTCGCCATGCCCCCTGCAAACGCGCAGAGCGTCACGAGCGCAGGATTCGTCACGGTCAGTGCGGAGGACGTCCCCCCGGCGTTGACCTGGATCCCCGCGCCGAAATACACTATTGCCACCGCCGCGCCGAAGGACGCGCCCTGAGACACACCCAGCGTAGACGACGAGGCAAGCGGGTTTCGCAGCACGTTCTGCATGATGCAGCCGCTCAATGCAAGCGCCGCTCCCACCGCAGCGGCGGTAGCGAGCTTCGGCATACGCACGTTCCAGATTATCGTTTCTGTCCGAAGGTCTCCGCGGTGGGCTATCGCGAGGATCACTTCCTTCACCGACAGTCCCGCAGAACCCGCGATAAGCGAGAAAAGCCCGGACGCGGCGGTAATGATAAGCAGCACAAGCAGCACGAGCCACTTTCTCCATATATAGCGCCCGTAGTCATTATTGAGCGTCTCAAGGCTTTTCCTTCTCATCTCTGTTTATTCTCCGATCGTCAATATCCCATAGTAAAGTCCGCCCGCTTCCATCTCGGTAAAGGTGTCCTTGCCGAGCATAAAGGTGAGTATCTTCCCGCCGATCTCCGGCATCGTCACATCGGCAAACTGCTCGGGATAGAGCACTATGCCGGCATAGTATGCATCCATAAGCGCGTAGGTGATGTTCGTCCCGCAGTTATTGAAGGAGGGCATCGTGTAGACCTGCCCCTCCTTTACCGCGCGCAGCGCGTCAAAGAATCCGGGGTTAGTGTTATATTCGTCATTCACAAGATCCATGTTGCCCGGATCAAGGAAGATTATATCAGGGTCCCATTCTATGACCTTCTCAAGGTCTACCTCATAATAGTTCTGGTCCGCCGCCTCATCGGCAACATTGAGCGCATTCACACCCATGAACGGGCCGAAGTGTGCATAGGTGCCGCCGAAGCCGTGGCGGCCGGAGAACGTAACAGCGCCGGTATAGACCTTCTGCTTATCGGAATCCGGGATGTCCTTGGTGCGGTCATTGAGATCCTGCTTGCATTCATCGATGAAAGAGAGCACGGCCTCGCAGCGCTCCTGCGCTCCGACGACCTCGGCAAAAATGCGCATCGCGTCGTAGAAGCTCTCGTCCACAAAGTTGCGGCTGAGATAGCGCACGCACACAACAGGTATGCCGGTCTGGCCGTAAAGTTCATCCGCCGCCTCGGCGGAGAAGCCCGCGAGGATAACGTCGGGTGCAACGGTGATTATCTCCTCGGCATAGCCGTTGTTCGCACCGCTGCCACCGCCCGAGCCGACCGCGGGCAGTTCCTTTATCTCGTCGCGGTAAACCGGGTTATAGTCGCGGAGAATGTTATAAGCCTCCTTGTCGTGATCCTCAACGCCGGCCATCATGTCCACGACATCAAGGTACGCCGCCATACGCGGCGCGCCCGAACCAAGGCAGATAATGCTCTCGACGGTATATGGTATCTCGACCTTGCGCCCCCATGTATCGGTCACAATGCGCATTTCCTGTGCGGCGTTTTCCTGTGTGGGCGCAGCGCTCTGCTCAGGTGCAGTGGAGCTCCCGCAGGCAGCGAGCGACAGCAGCGCCGCAAGCGTAAGTATTATCGCAGTTATTTTTTTAGACATCTGTTCTTTCCTCCGTTGTATCTGAGTGGAGCGGAGGTGATCGGTCTCTGCTCCGCATACAGTTCATGAGCGCTTCATGCTTACTGCCATTGAGTATACATGATTGCCGCACAGATTTTAAGCCCCCCGGGGGGATGCAGACGCACTACAATCCGAGTGTGATTGTATAAATTTTGGCAATCTCCGTATCGAAACCGTATCCAACAGATGCTGAACACAAATCGCACAAAGCATATTGACAAGTTTGCGGCATTCGGTTATCATGCAGATATTAGTTCAAATATTTTAATCAAAATTTTTGAAATTAATAAAAGGAGCTGCAAACGATGGATATTTTCACCAAGTGCGAAAACTTTACCCTCGCGAAAGATTACAGGGAAAAAGGCATATATCCCTATTTCCATGCGCTGGAATCGCGTCAGGACGTTGAGGTCATCATGGAGGGCAAGCGGCGCATAATGCTCGGCTCGAACAATTACCTCGGGCTGACGACTCAGCCGGAGGTCGTGGAGGCCGGCATAAAGGCTTTTAAGCGGTACGGCACAGGCTGCTCGGGCTCGCGTTTCCTGAACGGCACGCTTGAAATGCATCTCGAGCTTGAAGCGGAGCTGGCAGGCTTTGTACACAAGGAAGGCGCGGTCACGTTCTCGACCGGCTTTCAATCAAACCTCGGCATAATCAGCGCCATAGTCGGGCGTAACGACTATGTGATATGCGACCGCGAGAACCATGCCAGTATATACGACGGCTGCAAGCTGTCCTACGGAAAGATGCTGCGCTATAAGCATGCAGACATGGCCGACCTTGAGGCTCAGCTCCAGCGTGTACCGGAGCAGAACGGCGTACTGATCGTGACGGACGGCGTGTTCTCCATGGGCGGCGACATCGCCAAGCTCCCGGAGATCGTAGCGCTCGCGAAGAAGTACGGCGCGCGGGTGATGGTGGACGACGCACACGGGCTCGGCGTTATCGGCGAGGGCGGCCGCGGGACTGCGAGCTATTTCGGCCTTGACAACGAGGTCGATATAATCATGGGGACGTTCTCGAAGTCTCTTGCCAGTCTCGGCGGATACATGGCTGCGAGCGAGCTGGTGTGCGACTACGTGCGCCATAATTCCCGACCCTTCATCTTCTCCGCCTCAATCCCGCCCAGCGCCTGCGCGACGGCGCTGGCCGCCCTGCGGTATATCGAGGCGCACCCGGAGCTGCCTGAGCGTCTCCTCGCGCTTTCGAGCTATGCAAGAAACGGGCTGAAGGAGCGCGGGCTGCATATCCGCGAATCGCTCACGCCGATAATCCCGATATATACCTATCAGGCGGAAAACACGCTGAGAAAGGCAAAGGAGCTGTACGAAGCCGGCGTGTACGTTAACCCCGTCCTGCCCCCGGCTACCGAGCCTACGGAGTGCCTGCTGCGCACGAGCTACATGGCGACACATACCGAATCCCTGCTCGATGAGGCGATGGACATAATAAAGGCCGTCCTCGGAGCCGAAGCGCAGAATTGATATCTTAACTGGGTACGGCGGTACAAGCCGCCGTACCCGTTCTCCCTCTCATATCTCCCCATGCTTTCACATATACATCAAATACGAAAGCATGGGGAGTGGTGCATATGTACACAAATATCGAGCAGCGCGCCTGTGACCTGGCGGTGTTCATCATAGACAACCGGGCCACCGTCCGCTCCGCCGCCAAGCGCTTCGGGATCAGTAAATCCACAGTACATAAGGATCTGACAGAGCGGCTTCCGCGGGTCAATCCGGGGCTTTATAAACAGGTGCGTCTGCTCTTGGATATAAACAAGGCCGAGCGGCATATCCGCGGCGGCCTTGCCACCCGCCGGAAGTACAAAGGAGAATAAGCCTGTTAAAAGCTGTACTTTAGAGTCAGACAACAGAGCAGCAGGGGAGCTTGAGGGGGCAAGGCCCACCTCAAATTGGATAAACCGCCGTCGAAAGCCTTGATACCCCAAGGCTTTCGATAATAGCATTTTGAACATTTTCAAAATGCTCGGCGGAAAGCGCGGTCAAAAAAATCCTTTCAGGACTTTTTTGACAAGCTGGGAATAATGGACAGCGCCCGCGGAAAATTCCGCGGGCGCTGTCCATTGAACTAAATATTGCGTTACATGAAGCGTTCCATAAACTGCGAAAGCTCGTCTTTGATCTTCGCCTGACCGGCAAGCAGGTTCTCCTTCAGCTTCTCCTGCTCCCCTGTCAGCTCGCCCTTTATCTCCGCGTACCCGCGGCGCAGCTCGTTTACACGCGCCTGCTGCTTCTCGCGGCTGCGGTTGTATGCGTCCATGGTCTTTGCAATGTTGTGGAAAAACTCGTCCGACATTCCCTCGTGCTCAGGGTACTTCCCGGCGCGGTAATTGTCGATAACCACCGCGTAGCGCTCCCATGCGTGGCCGATCGCGTCCTCCCACGAGATATAGATATCCCGCTGCGCCGCCTCGCCGATACGCTTCATCGCCTCCGGTTCCCGGCACAGCTCCTCAAGCTTTGCCGCCATGCTGTCGGCATTCTCTTCTATCAGCACGCCGCTGACGTTATCCGTCACGTCCTCCGCCGCGCAGCTTCCCGCGACGAGCACGCTGCCCAGCGCGCATGCCGCGGCCTCGCGCACGACAAGGCCGTTCGTGTCAAAGGTCGATGGGAACAGGAACATGTCCGCCCGGCAGTACCATGCGCGGATGAGATTGCGGTCGTGGATCGGCGCGGAGAAGAACACCCTGTCGCTCAGCTCCAGCTTCTCCGTCAGCGCGACGATCTCATCCTTGTCGCTGCCGCCGCCGACAAACACCATGCGGAAATCCTGCCCGCTCTCGCGCAGCTTCGCAAGGCCCTCAAGTATTATCCTGATGCCCTTGTACCACATCATCCTGCCGACGAACAGGAACACCGGCACGTTTTCCGGCAGGTCGTAGCCCTCGGTCACCTGCGCGATGAGCGCATCATCTACTCTCCCCTGCGGGAAGTCCACACCGTTTGGCATGACGATGTAATCACCCTCGTAGCCGATGGCGCGCAGGTTCTCGCCCGCGCCGCGGCTCACCGTCCACACCTCATCGCAGGCAGAGATGTTCGCCGCGAGCAGCGCCTTGGCCTCCTCCTGAAGGAGCTTGCCGCGTATGGCGTTGGCGATGTCTATATCGAACTTCGTGTGATAGGTCATCACCACCGGGACCTTTATTCTGTCCCGCAGCGAGCGCGCGAGCATCGTTGAGGTTATCGGGCAGTGGCTGTGAATAATGTCAAAGTTCCCGGCCTCAAGGGTTTTCTGCACCGCCGCCGAGAACGGGAAACCCGCTCTGTAGCCCACAAGCTTCGTCATGTCAACGCTCGGATAGCGCACCACCGGGAAAGGATAGACCGAGTCGTCCGCCTCCGGGTTATCGGGCGTGACGACCACGGCGCTGCCGAATTTCTCCGTGATTATCTGCGCATAGTTCGTGACGGCGTTCGCCACCCCGTCTATCTCCGGCGGGAACGAATCGTTTATCAGGCATACGTTGAGCTTTGGCATAGGTTTTCCTCCGTTATTCAGGCTTCTCCATGCTTGATCGCGCCTGTGCGGTAGGCCTCCAGCAGCTTTTCGAGATCCTCTATCTGCGCGGCTATCGCGCGTCCGTCGTCCGTATCGGCGATCTTGACGCGGTTGGGGTAGGTCTTGACCGGTATCATCCGCGAGTGCATGTCGAGGTTATTATATATCGACTCCCGCAGTGATGTAAAGGGCTCATGTTCGGAAAGATACATCTGGTGTGAATTTGATACCAGCGTATAGCCCGCGATGCCGGTGACGGACTGATAGGCCTTGGAGAGCCCGCCGTCGATGATGAGCAGCTTTCCCTCGACCTTTATCGGGCTCTCGCCCTTCTTTATCTTGACCGGGATGTGCCCATTTACGATGACGGCATCCTTGTCCGTTATCTGAAACTCCTCCAGTATCTTATCCGCCATCTCGCGGGTGTAGGCCAGCTTGAAGTACGCGCCTGAGGTCTCCTTGTGCGTCTGCTTATCGTCGAGGAAATAGCGCTCAAAGGTCGCCATCTTATCCTTGCCGAACAGCGGCGACTTAGCCCCGCACCAGAGGTACCACATAAAGTCGCAGCCGCGCCGCCGCTCCTCCGAGCCCTCCTCGCCGTAGCGTCCCTGGCGGGCAAGGCGCTCGCAGCAGTCGAACAGCGACTTGCCCGAGCATACGTCCCCGTAAACATTCAGCGTCATGAAGCTGCCGTCCTTCTCCATCGGGATGCAGCCGTGGAACATCAGGCAATTGTTGTAGTACTTATACATCGAGCCCTTTTTATACAGGAACTCAATGTGCCGCTGGAGCTTCTCGCAGTTAACGAAGGAGCTGACAAGCCCCTCAATGACCTTTTCCTCCTCCGGGCTGAGCGCGTATGGCGCTGCGGGGTCGATCGTCGGGAAGTTCGTGTCCTTGAGCGGATACTCCTGCCCGCCGAGCTTCAGCACTCCGCGCTCTAAATCGAGCTTATCGAGCAGCAGCCTATCCTCCATCTCATACTCCGGGTGCGCAAGGATATCCTGTCCCTCGAGCTTAAACTGCATGATGCTTATCGCCTTGTGCATCTTCGCGATGACCGCGTCGCTGTGGTCCTCATAGGCATCCGGGTTCGAGCGCTTCGGCGCGAAGCACTCGCAGGGGTCGTTCTCATAGACACGCATGGCGAACATCGCCAGCGGTCTGATGTTTATCCCGTAGCCGTCCTCAAGGAAATCATAATTGTTGTAGCGCAGGCAGATACGCACGGCGTTCGCAATGCAGCTCCGGTTCCCTGCCGCCGCGCCCATCCACAGGATGTCGTGGTTGCCCCATTGGATATCGACATAGCGCTGCTTTTCCAGCTCGTCTATCACCAGATGCGGGCTGTCGCCGCGGTCGAATATATCGCCGACGATGTGCAGCTTATCGATGACCGAGTTCTGCACGAGGTGGCACAGCGCAACGATGAACTTGTCCGCCCGGCCTATGTCTATGATAGAGTCTATGATCTGGCTGTAATATTCCTCTTTGTTGAAGTCCTTGCTGCCTGTGGTCATAAGCTCTGTTATGACGTACTCGAAGTCCTTCGGCAGCATCTTTCTGACCTTTGACTGGGTATATTTCGAGGTCGTTATCTTGCACACGGATACGAGCTGCCGCAGCGTTATGGTGTACCATTCGCGCGTCGCCTTTTCTGTCTCCTTTATCTCCTGCAGCTTCAGCTCCGGATAATATATCAGCGTCGCGAGATTGTCCCTGTCGCTTGAGGACACATAGTCTCCGAGCGCCTGATCGATCTTGCGGCGCACCGAGCCCGAGGCGTTGTGCAGGATATGCCTGAAGCCCTCGTACTCTCCGTGGATGTCGCTTATGAAGTGCTCCGTGCCCTTCGGCAGGTTCAGTATCGCCCGGAGGTTGATGACCTCCGTGCTGACCGCCTGAATGGTCGGATAGGTTTTGGATAAAAGCTTGAGATATTTCAGCTCTTCCCTGCTCAGTTCCATGTCCTTCATTCCAGCCTCCTCAACACAAAATTTTACGGTTTCTGGTAAACTCAGTATACCTTTATCCACTCGAAAACTCAACCTTTGTTTAGTCTGCGTCAATAGCGGCTTTGGTCAATGCAAAGGCATGATATTTCAATGCTTCCGCCCTTTTTCCCAGTCTTTTGCTCTCAATTTTTGTGTATTATCACAGTCACATTTTCGTTAAAAAACGGCGCATTATTCACGTAAACCGGTTTACGTGAAAACATCACGCGGGCTTTATTCATTTTTCGTTTATTTTTTGACGTTCTTCGTTCTGTTTTGTCCAATTTTTTTGTGGATTTTGTACATAAGTCTTAACAACTCTTCACGCAATTTGGAGCTTCCTATGAACTTCGTCATTTTGCATTATTTCTCTTCGTTTCCGTGTTGCCATTTGGGCGTTTATAGGCTAAAATACACAAACACAAGGAGTCGTTCTTTTTCAAGACGGCTGCCGGACAAAATGAAAAAGATTGGAGAACTCTCACTCATGCATGTATTGATCTACCTTGTGCCCCTGCTCGCGATAGCGGCTCTCGCATTCGCGGCATATAAGGCGAACTATGTCTCAAAAATTGCACCCGGCAGCAGCCGTATGCAGGAAATATCGGGCGCGATCGCTGAAGGCGCAAGCGCATTCTTGAAGTCAGAATATAAAATTCTGGCTGTTTTTATTCTCGTTTTGTTCGTCCTCATCGCCGTTTTCATAAATCCCGCCACCGCGCTGTGCTTCGTCGCGGGTGCCGGCTGCTCCATCCTTGCGGGCTTCTTCGGCATGCGCGTCGCCACCAAGGCCAACGTCCGCACCGCGAACGCAGCCCTTGAGCACGGCATGAACCGCGCCCTCTCCGTCGCCTTCTCGGGCGGCTCGGTCATGGGCATGTGCGTTGTCGGCCTCGGGCTTCTCGGCTGCAGCCTTATCTATATCCTCACCGGCCGCTATGATATCCTCTTCGGCTTCTCCCTCGGTGCATCCTCCATCGCGCTCTTCGCCCGCGTCGGCGGCGGCATCTATACCAAGGCGGCCGACGTCGGAGCCGACCTCGTCGGCAAGGTCGAGGCAGGCATCCCCGAGGACGATCCTCGCAACCCCGCCGTCATTGCCGATAACGTCGGCGATAACGTCGGCGATGTCGCCGGCATGGGCGCTGACCTCTTCGAGAGCTACGTCGGCGCTATCGTCTCCGCGATAACTCTCGGCGTCTCCGCCGTCGGGCTCTTCACCGGGGCCGGCGTCATCTTCCCCCTGGCCGTCGCGGCCGTCGGCATCTTTGCTTCCATCATCGCCACCTTCTTCGTCCGCGGCAGCGATGACTCCAACCCCCATAAGGCGCTGAAAATGGGCTCCTACGTCTCCGCCGCTATCGTCGCGGTCGGTGCCGTTATTCTCAGCTATGTTTTCTTCGGCAGCTTCTACTGCGCCGCCGCGATCATCGCAGGGCTTATCGTCGGCCTCGTCATCGGCTTTGTCACCGAGGTCTATACCTCTGAGGACTATTCCTCCGTCAAGCGCATCGCGAGCCAGTCCGAGACCGGCTCCGCCACCACCATCATCAGCGGCATCGCCGTCGGCATGATGAGCACCTGGGTGCCCATCGTCCTCATCTGCGTCGGCATCTACATATCCTATTCCGTCACCGGAGACCTCTACGGCATCGCCCTCGCCGCTGTCGGCATGCTCTCCACCACCGGCATCACCGTCGCCGTCGACGCTTACGGCCCCATCGCCGATAACTCCGGCGGCATCGCCCAGATGAGCGGCCTCGATCCTCGCGTCCGTGAGATCACCGATAAGCTCGACGCCGTCGGCAACACCACCGCCGCTATGGGCAAGGGCTTCGCCATCGGCTCCGCCGCGCTCACCGCGCTCGCTCTCTTCGTCTCCTACGCCTCCGAGGTCAAGCTTTCCGCCATCGACCTTCTTCAGCCCGATGTCGTCATCGGCCTGCTCATCGGCGGCATGCTCCCTTTCACTTTCTCCGCCCTCACTATGGACTCTGTCTCCAAGGCCGCCTATAAGATGATCGAAGAGGTCCGCCGCCAGTTCCGCGAGATCCCCGGCATCTTTGACGGCACCGGCAAGCCCGATTACGGCACCTGCGTCGCCATCTCCACCAAGGCCGCGCTGCGCGAGATGATCGTTCCGGGCCTCCTCGCGGTAGTCTGCCCGCTGCTCGTCGGCATCCTGCTCGGGCCCGCCGCGCTCGGCGGTCTGCTCGCCGGCTCCCTCGTCTCCGGCGTCCTGCTCGCCATATACATGTCCAACGCCGGCGGCGCGTGGGATAATGCCAAGAAGTACATCGAGGGCGGCTCGAACGGCGGCAAGGGCTCCGACGCGCACAAGGCTGCCGTCGTCGGCGACACCGTCGGCGACCCGTTTAAGGACACCGCCGGTCCCTCGATCAATATCCTCATCAAGCTCATGACTGTCGTGTCGGTCGTTTTCGCTCCCGTGTTCATCAAGATCGGCGGCCTGCTGTAAATTTTCCCCCCGCCGAAACTGTACTTGCAAAATTGGGCGCACCGCAAATCAAAATGCGTCGCGCCCAAAATTTTTTATTTTTTCAGCTGCTTTGCGATCTGATCGGCTCCCGTGGCCGAAAGCCCCGAAACTATGCCGACCGCTATCGCGTTGATGATATCCTCCGCCGGGAACTCCGGCACGGTGTACATCGCCGCGACGCCGAGCAGCGCCCCGGCAGTGCCGCATATCACCGGTATGTACTTGTTGTCCGCGGGGCTTATCTTCACCGCCTCGCCTATGAGGTAAGCGATAACGCCTATCGCCGCGACTCCCGCAACTCCCATGAATTCCATGCTTCTCCTCCTTAATTCTTATACTTTTCCAGCGCCGTCATGCGCCTGTCCATGACGCGTATCTGCTCCTCGACCACCGGCACGCGCCTTGCAAAGTTGTTGTGCTCTCTGACCTCGCGCGTCAGCTCCTCAAGTCTTGTCTCCGTCACAGCCTGCGAGCGGCTGTTGCTGATAAGCACGCCCATCAGCGTCAGCAGCCCCGTCACGACCGCACCCGCTATCGTCTCCCACATTTTTCCTCTACCCTTTCAAAAGTCTGCTCCATGTTCTCTCTCCGCAGACTCCGTCCGTTTCTTCCGTCTTTACTCTCTGGAAAGCACGCAGCCCTTCCTCCGTCGCCGCGCCGAACTCGCCGTCCGCACCGTACCAGCCCACGCCGAAGCCGCGCCCGCGCAGCAGTATCTGCATCGCCTTTACCGCCTCGCCGGTACTGCCTCTCTGCAGTACCGGCAGTTCAACGGTGATGTGCTCTGCCGCCCGCTCCGCCCCCGGCTCCTCACCCGTGTATCTGAGTACGCAGTCCCACGGATAATTATAGTACCCGCGCGTGTATATCTCGCGTCCGGTCTGGTCGCCGGTCTGCCCTCCGGTCACACCGCCGAACTCGTTGATGCTCGCCTGCACGAGCTGCCCGCCGCCTATATACAGGGCGGTGTGGTGGACGTGGTTCAGGAGCACGTCCCCGCGCTCAATCCCTGTGCCGGTGTCGAGGTCTACGCTGCCCGTCACGTCCTCGAAGCCGCAGCGCAGCATGTCCCCGCGCATGTTGCCGGTGTAAGTGCAGCTGAGCGGCACCCCGGCTTTCTTAAACGCGGAGATCACCAAGCTGCTGCAATCGTAGTCAGGCCCCCAGCGGCTTGTCTGGTCGTAGCCGTGGCTGTTGTCCGCCGCTATCTCAAGCGCGTATGCCGCGGCGCTTTCGATAACGCCCATCGTCACTCGGCCTCAAGCATACTGCACAGCTCGTCGTATTCCTCGGTGCTGAGCTTGCCCCCGGCGTAGAACACATCGAGTCTTGTCTGCATGTCGGCGGGATATCCCCCGCGCCGTATCGTCCTTTTGCACACTCTGTATATGAGATCACTCATCGTCCGTTCCTCCCGTTATGTTTTCATATTCCGCGTCGAGCAGAGCCATGTCCAGCTCCGCGATGTCCGCCTCCGCCGCCGCGAGCTTCCCGGCCAGATACGCCGTCTGCGCGGCGTAAGCCTCGCGCAGCTCCTTCCACGGCGCTAACATCTCTCCCGTGAACACCTCGCCGTCCCCGCGTACCCACGTCTCGCCCTTGTGGACATAGCGGAAGCTCTCTATCCATTCCCCGCACTTGCCGGCAAAGAAATCAGTCTCGACCGCCCTGCGTCCTTCAGCCGCGGAGACATAGCATTTGTGGTCGCTGTCTATGTAGATCGTCATACTGCTCCCTCCTACTCAAGCCAAAGCCTCAAGATGCGGCAGGAACCCTGAGTATAGCTGCCGTTCGCGCCCCATATCCACGCGCCGTAATACGCGCTTTCTTCAACGGCTGAAATATCGAGCGCATATTCCCCGTCGGTAAACGATGTTTCATTCAGTACGGCATAGTTGTCCGTTTCGAGAGAGTCCCACCCGGCATAGTCGTATGGGTCGCTTGTTTTCTTCGCAGCCAATCTGAGGTACGCATTACCGGAAGCGTCAGATACGCGCACCTTGAGCGTGCTGTATTTTCCTCCGCTGATCGCGTTGACGCTTCTGAATCCGTTGGCTACCGTTAGATTATTTGCGACAGAAATATACAAAAACCCATCTCCGACAGCCACAGACGCCGAGCCGTATGTGGATTCGTGGTCAATGCTCTTGACCACGCCGCCGTTCTGCATCGTGCCGTTATCGTAGAGAACAAATTCATGCGCCAGCTCCACGGTCGCGACCTGCCCTTCAGCCGTGATCTCCATGGTCTTGCTCGCGCTGTTGCTGTCCTTGACGGCTTTGACTGTCCACGTCCCGGCGGACGGGATAGCGAATATCGCCTTGCCGCTCGTGTCCTTTGCTGTCAGTGTCAGCGTTCCGCTCGTGCAGGTGCAGACGCTCCCCGCGGGGTATGTCACGCCTATGATTGCGTAGGGTATTCCCCCGCCCCGGCGTGTTATGAATGCTTCACCCATCTGTACCCCTCACTTTCTTATGCAGCGTATCTGCAAGGGTATCGATACCGCCGGCTTTGCCTTGGCGTAGAACGTTATCTTGTTTGCCGCCGTCACCGCACGGTACACGTTTGCCCATGCGTCCGCCTGCTTCTCAGCGTCCGCGAAGGTCGCTGACGGCACAAGGTCTATAAGCGGCTTATCGGAAGCCAGTATGCCGTTCACCGTCTGCTCCTTGGTGTACGGTACAGCGCTTCCGCTCCACGTGGTGTTGAGCGTCGTCGTGTAGTCAACAGACACCGCGTGGT
This sequence comes from uncultured Oscillospiraceae bacterium, assembly GCA_934565615.1. Taxonomy (GTDB): domain Bacteria; phylum Bacillota; class Clostridia; order Oscillospirales; family Oscillospiraceae; genus Limivicinus. The sequence goes on from CAKTIH010000024.1 coordinate 15,008, forward strand.
CTGCAATCTTCGCCGTCGTCACGGCTTTGTCCTTTATCTTCGCCGTCTCGACTGCCGAGGCATCAATGTTCCCGGCCTTCACCGTTATCGGGTCGGCCCCGTCCGGCAGGTGCCGCGCGTTGTGGTAGGGCATCGCCGTGAGTGCCGCGTAGAAGGTCTCCTCCGTCCCCGTGTACCCGGCCTCGACCGCCGCGGCATACGCGCTCTTCCCCGCGGGTCCGGTATCGCCCTTGGCCCCCGCCGCGCCGCGTATGTTCTGCGTCGATGGGTTCTCAAGTCCGCCGTCGTTTGTCCAGCTCAGATTTCCGCTGCCGTCAATGTGCGGGGTAAAGGTCGCGCCCGGGGATCCCGCCGCACCCGGCGTACCGGCGTCGCCCTTATCTCCCTGTGCTCCGGCGGGTCCTGTCTCGCCCTGCTCTCCCTGCGGTCCCTGCACGCCGCGCGGCCCCTGTTCTCCTTGGGGGCCCTGTGCGCCGGTGTCTCCTTTCTCGCCCTTCTCTCCGGGCACACCTTGCGCACCGGTGTCGCCCTTGTCTCCCTTGTCGCCTTTCTCTCCCTTGAGCGCTGCAAGCTGCTCGGATGTGAAGTCCTCGTAGGTGAAGGCGTCGCCCTTGTCTCCTTTTGCTCCGGGCAGGCCCTGAGAGCCGGTGTCACCCTTGTCGCCTTTCGCGCCTTTCAGCGATGCAAGCTGCTCCGGTGTAAAGTCGTCATAGGTAAACGCGTCGCCCTTATCTCCCTTGTCGCCCTTTGCGCCCTGAAGCGGGCCGTTGTTCACCCATCCGCCGGTAGTTCCGTCGAGGATGTATATGTCGTATGGCTGCGCCGTGCCTATGCCGTAGGCGTCGCCTACCTTGGGAGATGTGACCGCCGCTTCCAGTGCGCTCACGCTCGCGTAGTAGCCGAGCACCTGGAAGCCCGCGCCGGTGTCGCCTTTCGCTCCCTGTACCCCGCGCGGGCCTGTCGCTCCGGTGTCGCCTTTCTCGCCCTTCTCTCCTCGCGGGCCTGTCAGCGCCTCCAGCTGCTCAGTCGTAAAGTCGCCGTAGGTGAACGGGTCGCCCTTGCTGCCCTTCGCCCCTTGCGGTCCCTGCGCGCCGGTGTCGCCTTTGTCACCCTTGTCGCCCTGCGGGCCTTTGGCTCCGGTGTCGCCCTTCTCGCCTTTTTCGCCTTGGATGCCGCGCTCTCCGCGCTCGCCCTGCTCTCCCTGTATTCCTGCAGGGCCCTGTATGCCCTGCGCGCCCTGCGGACCTACCGGTCCTGCGGGACCTTGCGCGCCGTCCTTGCCGTTGAATTTCCCGGCGTCCGCCGCGGCCTTGACTGCCTGCGCCGTCAACAGCGCCTGCGCGGCCTTCGCGTCTATCTGCTCCGCCACGCTCTGCGGTATGACGTGCAGCGGCGCGTCTATGAGGCCGCTCTCCTTCACCGTCAGCACCACGACGACCGTCGTCAGTCTCGCCGTGTCCTTTGTGCCCGTCAGGTATATCTCCCATTCGCCCGTTGTGAGGTTCAGCGCGTCCTCCTCGGTGATGCGGTTCTCTCCGTCAAGCGCTATGTCGTATACCGTCTCTCCTCTGCGGAAGTGCGCCCAGCGCGTGTAGCCGTCCCACTCACCGTCCGTGAAATGGAACTGCGCCGTCAGGTACTTCAGACTGTCCGCCGCTATCACCGGCGTGAACATCTTCAGGCTCTGGCCGCTCACATAAAACTCCATCATGCCGCGCCGCCCTCCTGTCTCTCGTTGAGCTTCTGCGTCAGGCGCACAAGGTAATCCCGCAGCTGCGCCATCTGCTCCTCAACGCTCCCCGTGAGTATCGGGGGGTATTCAAATACTTCCATCACATATCACTCCCGAAAGATATTATCTTTGCCACGGAGAACAGCCGGAACATGCCCTTGCCCTCGAGCCTGATCCTCATGTGGTCGCAGCGCCGCGGCCTTATGGGCACTGTCACCGTGTTCGTCCCCTTGAGCTTTATCCTGCCCTTGCGCTCCCATACGCCGGAGGAATCGTACTGGATGTATACATCCATCTCCGCCCCCTCCTCCATCTGCGCGCGTATGTTGAAGCGCGATACATATTTCTTGTCCGGGTACTGGTAGTACAGTATCCCCGTCTCCGCTCTCCATTCCACAAACGGCTCAGGCTCTCCCGCCGTACCCTGCATCGCGTAGAGAAGCTTACCCGAGAGCGCATACAGCTCATCGCCCACTCGCGCAAAGCTTTCCGCCTTGAAGCTGTCCTCGCGCATCCACAGGCGCTTTCCCATGTCGTATACAAAGAGCTGCGGTTCCCCTTTGCTGTCCTTCATGGATATGTAGTACCTGTCGCGTATCGCCCCGGCCACGGCGTCGGAGTACAGTTCCTCGCCCAGCGCGTCGGATATGCCGCTCGGGAAGCCCCCTTGGTACGCGCAGATATCCGACCGGGACTTATACAGCAGCGTCTCATTCACGACCACAAGGCTCTTCCCGCTGCCCTTCTGTACACCGCGGCAGGCCGTCTCGATTATCTGGTGCGCCCCGGCTGCGGATATGGACACGCGGTGTATCCTGTCCTCCTTGAAGAAGGTGGGATAGCCCAGATAGTTCACCGCGCCTGTCCACGGCCCGTCCGAGCCGACCGACGCCGTCCATGAGTCCGTGCTCAGTCCCATGTACTGCCGCCAGTTCTTGAAGTCGCCGAGCGCGCAGCAGTATATCTCGTTCAGGCTCTGCTCCCCGTCGTTTCCGTAGTAGCAGCCCCATAGCCGGTTCTGGCTCTCGCAGATGTAGTCCATCTGCGGCACCGTGCGCTTTATGCTTACCGTGCCCTCCGTCTGCTCGTATGCTGCTTCGAGCAGACCGACGACTACTATGTAGTCCAGCACCGTCTCGCTCCCGCCGAGGGCGTATATGACCTTCGTCCCGTTCACGTCCTCAACTCCTGCTCCGGATATCTCCACCCCGTCGTATACGCCAAAGAGCCCCGGCAGCTCGCCCGCGGATATGAACTGCACCCTTGTGTACACCGTCGGCACCGATACCCATTCCTTCGTTGCGCTGCTCCACTGCTTGAGCACGTGCTTCTCCTGCGAGGTATCTATCCACAGCGCCGCGTTCTCCGGCTCCTCGGGCGCTGCCGGCGAGACTGTCGGCTTCGCGTACTCCGAGCCGTCCGCGCGGCACATCGTGTATTTCACCGTGCCGGTTGAGGTGTAGTATGCCTCCATGCTCCCGTGATCGGCGGCATCGGCGGTGTTGTAATATTTCTTGTCCGGGAACACGCAGATATACGCCCCCATACTCACGAGCTGCTTCTCGCCCGCCGTGAGTCCTGTCAGCGCCGTAGGCTCGCCGTTATAGTAGAGCGTCCCGTTATCCACGTAGGCAAGCTCCTCCTTGCCGAGCAGCCCGCCCGGTGCCGTGAGCTGCTTTACAAGGCCGCGCTTCTTCCTCTCGGCCAGCAGCGGGTAGTATGCGCTCGTGAGGTTCTCCGTGTCGTAGAACTCCCCCGCGCCTATCTTGAGCTTGTGGTTATAGCCCGCAAAGGTGTCCGTCACTTCTCTGTCCGTGTATTCATAGTCCAGTGTCGGCAGCAGCGGCATATCCATCCCTCCTAAAACACAAAGTGCCTGCGCACTCCTCCGTCCGTCACGGCGGACATGCTGTGGTTCCTGTTGTACCAGTTCTGGTACTCGGCGTAGGCGTTGTTGAAAAACTGCAGGCGCTTGTTGTAGCGCTGCGTCTCCGCGTTCTCCAACGCGACCATTGCCTGAAGATAGTTGAGGTACACATCGTCCCCATAGGGAAACGGCACAAGCAGCTCCTCATTGCCGTTGACGTACTCCGTGAAGCCCTTCGGCTCCGTCTCCCTTGGACGCAGTACCTCCTCGTATATCTTCCCGTCGAGTATCGACAGCCACCGCAGCTTCTGCTCGGGGCTGTACTGGTTCGGCTCCAGCCCGTCCAGCCGGTCGATGATATCCATCGCTTTCATGGCGCGCGCCTCAGTTTCCGGTGTTCTTCATCCCGTCAACATTCTCGTAGAAAATATCGGCGGCGCGGCCGCTGCGCTCGATCTCGTCCGCCACGGCCTTGGGCACGCGTGACTTCTTGCCGCGCGGCAGCAGGTAGTTCACGCCGTTCACCGCCGCGAAAAGATTAGGGTCCTCTCTGTCCGAAGCTCTCGGAATGAATATCTCAACTCTCTCGTCCTTCATGTCTTTTCTCCTTATTTATAATGAATGTCGTCTTTCGTCCGCACTGTGTGAAAGCAAGCTTCCGCACAGTGCTTTTAACTTAATTGACCTCGTCGCTTGCGCTGAAGCTGGAGCAGCTCATCACTCGCAGCAGGCGCTCCGGATAGAGTATGGTCGCGCCGTTGGTCTCGAACTTGTAGCCGATGGTGCTGAACTGGTTCAGCGGGCCGCCGATTTCGCCCTTGTCGTGGACTATCATCTCCAGCGCGCCGCCCTCAGGGTCGATGATGCCGAAGCTGTCCTTGCCGAAGAAATAGGTCGCGTAGGTGTGGCTGCGGCTCTTGTTGACGTATTCGTCGTCGCCGTCCGCGCTCTCACCGGCCACGCCGAGCACGGGCGCAAACACGTTCTCGATGAAGCGCACGCCGTGCAGCTCGCCTATCTCGCCGTTAAAGAGCGCGTCGGGAGCGGCGTACTTGTGCGCCTCGATCCAGCCCTCGTCCTGTCTCAGGTCGTGCGCGACGGACGGATGTATCACCGCGTAGTAATAGCCGTTTATGCGCGGCACGCGGTTCTTCTTCATGATGGTCACGGCCTTGTTAATCATCGCCGGGGTCAGCAGGGACCAGCCGTGCGGAGTGTCGGCCGCGCCGGATGCGCCCTTGGTCACGCCGCCCGCGCCCATCTGCGCGCAGCTCTCCGGGGTGCTGAGCACCTTGCCGGTGTCCCTGTCGATGTTGTCGCAGTAGAGCACATTTGTGCCCATGAGCAGCGCGTCGCGTATGAGCTTCTCCTGAGTCTCAGCAGCCGATGCGCCCATCTCCTCGGTCGCGCCGAGGATAACGTCGTCGTATGCGCGCAGCTCCAGCTTGTCGGTGATCGATGTGTAGG
>CAKTIH010000025.1 GCA_934565615.1 uncultured Oscillospiraceae bacterium
GGCGTAAGCTTCGAGGAGGATAAGCTCGGCATCGTCTCCTATGACAGCGTAAGCGGCGAATACTTCAGCTATTTCCGGGAGCGCTGCCCCGGAGTGTTCCACGGCACGGGCGACCTCTTCGCTTCGACCGTTGCGGGCGCTATGCTGAACGGCCGTCGCATCCCCGACGCTCTGGCTCTCGCCGCGGACTACACACTTGAGTGCATCAAATACACTATAGCGGACGAAAACGCCAACTGGTACGGCGTGAACTTTGAGCAGGCCATACCTTATCTCATCCATAGACTTGGGAAATAAACTAACGGCGCGCCGTAAAATATGACGGCGCGCCAAAATAATTTTATCCTTTTATTATCGGTTGTATCTGCCAGCCGCGCAGTGCGGCTTCGATCGTCTGGTCGATAAGACCAAAGTCCGATTGCAGTGAGCGCGGCTTCTTCGCCGCGTCGTCCTGCCTGAACGGGACAAAGTACACATTCTTTCTATTGAGGAGCTTGCCGATGTTCTCCGCCGAACCGGACAGTCCGTCGTTTGTCGAAAAAGCTATCACAAGTGGCCGGCCGTTTCGCAGATGCGCCTTTGCCGCCATTGTGACGGCGGTGTCGGTCACGCCGTTTGCAAGCTTCGCAAGAGTGTTCCCCGTACACGGCGCGATGACCATCGCTTCCATCGGTTCGCGCGGACCGAGAGGCTCCGCCTCGGCTATGGTGGTCACAACGGGCCGCCCGGTTATCTGCATCAGGCGCTTGATGTTCTCCGAGGCCGCGCCGAAGCGGCTGTCCGTCTCCGCCGCGTTTTCGCTCATTATCGGGATAAGCTCATATTTTTCCGTGAGCCTTTCTGCCTCCTCGAACACTCGGCTATATGTACAATATGAGCCGCACATCGCAAACCCTATTCTTTTTTTGTTCTCCATGCTCATTCATCCCCCTCGCTGATGACCGTGTATATCGTCTCCCTCATAAGCTCCGCCGCGGTGTAGGGGGCGTAGACCCCCGGCAGCCCCGGAGCCGCAAGCACCGGCAGTCCAAGGCTTCTCGCCTGCTCCGCATCAAAGCCGCCCGGCGGCGAAGCAAGCTCCAGCAGCACTGCGTCAGGCCGCAGCAGCGCGAGCAGATCATCCTCCAGTACCCGCGCTGGGACGGTGTTTGCGACAAAGTCGAATTCCTCTGCCTGCTCATATATCCCGTCAAAGTCGCAGCTGTCGAGCCCGAGTGCGCGTGCCATCGCGCGGTCGCCGTCCTTGCGCGCGGCGACGGTGACGAGCGCACCGAGGGCGTACAGCCGCAGCGCGAGTATCTTGGCCACCCGACCCCAGCCGGTCACAAGCACCCGGCTGCCCCACAGGCAGCGCTCGCCGCTTTTCATCATGAGCTCCGCCGCGCCCTCTGCGGTAATGGCTGCGTTCCCGACGGCGAAGTCCCGCCGCTGCATCAGGTCGACTACCTGTAATCCTGCGCGCACCGCGCCGACGGCAGTGCTCTGGCTGAGCTTCCCGCCGCACAGCACCTGCCCCGGCCACAGCGCCGAGATAATCTCCTCAAGCCTCAGCTGCTCCGATGAATACGGCGCGTTGAGTACGCCGCCGCGCTCCGCCGGTGTCGGCAGTATCACCCAGTCCGCGCCGTACACGCAGCCCTGCAGACAGCCCGCTTTGGGCACCTCCTTCGGCAGCTCCGCCTTTTCGAGCGCATAGGTATAGACCCTGTGCCCGTCTCCCTCAAGCAGCGCGCATAGCCACGCAGAGCGCCGGTCGCCTCCGATGACAGCGAATTTCATAGGCACCACCTCCAAACCAGTGTATTCCGCAGCATCGTCGGTGGTGATTGACCAAGCCCGTTATACATGATAAAATAGGCGGCAGTTAACCGAAAGGCAGGTCACACAGCCATGAGCAGAGCAGACGAAATATTCATCCAGAACTGCCGCGATATCCTCGATAACGGCATATGGGATACCGACCGCCCTGTCCGCCCGAAGTGGGACGACGGCCAGAGCGCGCACACAATAAAGAAATTCGGAATAATAAACCGCTATGATTTGGCAGAGGAGTTCCCCATACTCACGCTCCGCCGCACCTATTGGAAGTCCGCAATAGACGAGCTGCTGTGGATATGGCAGCTTAAGAGCAACAACGTCCATGATCTGCGCACCCGCGTGTGGGACGCATGGGCGGATGAAAACGGCTCCATCGGCAAGGCCTACGGCTATCAGCTCGGCGTGAAGCACCGCTATCCGCAGGGCGACATGGATCAGGTGGACAAGGTGCTGTGGGATCTGAAGCACGATCCCGCCTCCCGCCGCATCATGACGAACATATATACCTTCGCCGACCTCTCCGAGATGGCGCTCTACCCCTGCGCCTATTCGATGACCTTCAACGTCACCGGCGACAGGCTCAACGCCATTCTAAACCAGCGCTCGCAGGACATGCTCACTGCAAACAACTGGAACGTCGTGCAGTACGCGGCGCTGACAATGATGTTCGCGCAGGTCTCGGGGCTCAAGCCGGGCGAATTCATCCACGTCATTGCCGACGCGCATATATATGACAGGCACGTCCCCGCAGTCGAGGAGATAATAAAGAACGCTCCGAAGCCCGCTCCGAAATTCATCATCGACCCCGCGGTCGACGATTTCTATAAGTTCACGCGCGACAGCTTCAGCATGGAGGGCTATGAGTATTCAGACTTCAAGGGGACTATCCCCGTCGCGGTGTAAGGTCATGGAAGCAATAGTCGCGGTATATTCAGACTGGGGCATCGGCAGCGGCGGGACGCAGCCCGTCGTGCTCAAGGCCGACCGCACCCACTTCAAAGAGCTGACGGACGGCTCGGCAGTCATCGTCGGGCGGAGGACGCTCGGCGATTTCCCCGGCGGCAGGCCGCTCAAGGGGCGGCACAACATCGTCGTCACCCGGCAGGATATCGAGGTCCCCGGCGCGCAGGTCGCGCACAGCACGGAGGAAGCCCTGACGCTGGCAGCGGAATATGAGCACTGCCTTGTTATCGGCGGCGCGTCAGTGTACCGGCAGTTCATGCCGTATCTCGACACGGTACACATCACGAAAATAGACCTCGCCCCGCAGTCCGACAGCTATTTTGAAAACCTCGATTCTTCCCCCGATTGGGAGCGGATCGACGAGGAGCGCTGGCAGAGCGAGGGCGATGTACGCTACTGCTTTGTCACATACAAACGGCGCGCATAAATAAATACACCGCCCCGGTTCCCAAGGGCAATGGGAACCGGGGCGGTGTATTTTACGTTTAGAGTATGAAGTCTATATTTATCCGATCATTCGAGCGGCATGCGCTGCTGACGGAGCGCATCGCGTTTTTTCTTCTCGGTGCTGTTGAGCGCCATACCGGCAAGGACGCCGAGGCTTATGCCTATGGCCATGCCCCAAAGCATCTGTCCGTGAATTTGCCCGACGGACATTCCGATGGCAATGCCGAAGAGCATATAGATCGTTGACCAGTTCGTAAGCGGGCTCTCCAGCACAAAGCGCGGCCCTTCCTCGCCCGTCCCGTCCGGTGCAAAGCCGCACTTTTCAAGAACTCTCTTGGACGCCGCGTTGTCCGGGGCGGTCTCGGCTTCGACGAATACAACGTCCTTCTGTCCGAACGCCCACTGCGTCATGGCCTTGAGCGCCTCCGAGGCATAGCCGTTCCCCTCATGCTCGGGCATAACGCCGTACCCGACCTCAACGGAATGCTCTTTGGCCGGCCCTTTAAAGCCGATCTCACCTACATGCTCCTGGCTGTCCTTCAGCGTCATTTCCCACGGCGCGTACCAAATTCGGTTCTCCGGATCGCGTCTGCATCCGTCGAGCATTTCGGCGTAAGCGGCGCGGAGTTCGTCGGAATCCGCGCGCTCGGAGAGCGCCTCTATCTCCTCGTCCGTCATCGGGCGCAGAAGTAATCTTTTCGTTTTGACTTCGGTCTTTTTCATTTTATCTCCCTCTTTCTCATTATCCCCTGAACCGCAGCGGTACCGGGGACACGCCGTAATAAGCGGCCAGCGCCGTAAACTCCCGGCGAAACGCCGCCAGCAGCTCCTCATCCGTGAGCTTCAGATGCCCCGTGTTCGCCATGATCGCAAGCCCATAGGAATAATATGCCATGTCCTGATGCAGCCTGCGCGCTGTTTCCTCAGTATAGCCGTACTCATTCACGATAGCCGCGGTGATATCGCTGAGCAGCACATCATTCTTATATTGCCCGGGCTGCGCGCCGTCCAGATAAAGCCAGCGGAACAGATACTTTTCCTCCGCCGCGAACTTCACAAAGCCGATGCCGAAGCTGCTGTAATGACTGTGTTCCCTGTAGCAGCTGCCATCAGCATCTAGGATATTGAGCCACTCCCGCACATGCTGCGTGTGCAGTGCTATCGCCCGCTGCGTCATGGCGGCTTTCAGTTCATCCATGCTCCGGAAGGACAGATATATCGGCTGGGTCGAGCAGCCCAGCTTCTTTGCCACGCTGCGCGCATTGATCGCCTCCGCGCCGCCCTCCCGCAGCACCTCGACCGCCGCGTCTATGATCGTCTCCCTGGACACCTTTTTTACCGCGGGCATTTCTTCACCTCTTTGATAACATTTGTTATTGATAACGTTAGTTATTATAGTTCCGGCATACCCGTTTGTCAAGCGGAATCGAAGTATTGTCATTTCCCCCTATCGGATGTATATTAAACATATATCTAACTATGCTGAAAGGTACAGTGCAGACATGGAAAACAAACTTATACGCAGCAAATGGTTCCTCTACCTGACAGAGTTTTTTGCCGGGATGTCTGTCATGGCGGTCGAGCTCGGCGCGAGCCGGCTGATGGCTCCGTATTTCAGCTCGTCGCAGATAGTGTGGACGGTCATAATCGGCGTGATAATGATCGCAATGGCACTCGGCAATATATGGGGCGGCAGCATGGCGGATAAGAGCAAGTCCCCGGATAGGCTTTACCGCCGCGTCATCATCGCCGCGATATGGATAGCGCTCATCCCGTTCGTCGGGCGCTGGCTGATCGTCGGCATCTCCGGGCTGCTCGCGGCCTTCATCACGAAGAACTTTCTGGTCTGGGCGGCATTCGCGGCCTGCCTTGTGATATTCGCCTTCCCCTGCGTCCTGCTCGGCACGGTGACTCCGTCGCTGACGAAGTTCACCGTCGATAATCTCGACGACACCGGCAAGACCGTCGGCCGCCTCAACGCGCTCAACACGATCGGCAGCATCATCGGCACCTTTGTCCCGACCTTTATCACGATCCCCGCCGTCGGCACGGCGGCCACGTTCCTCATCTTCTCCGGGGTGCTCGCCGCGATAGGCATCGCCTACTTCATCTTCGAGCGACGCCGCACGATACCCGGCATCATCGCCGCCGTGCTCATCATCGCGCTCTGCTTTGCCCTGCCGGGCTACAGCTTCGCATTCTGGGAAAACGACCTTGCGCTTGAGGACGAGTCGATATACAATTACCTCCAGGTAAAGGACGATGAACACCAGACCCTGCTGTCAACGAACGTGCTGTTCGGCGTGCAGTCCGTGCAGATAAAAGACTCGGAGCTTACCGGCATGTACTATGACTATGCCCTCGCCGCGCCCTGCATGGCGGGCATGGACGGCAGCAATAACGACGACCGCAGCGTCATGATCCTCGGTATGGGTTCGGGCACCTTCGCAAGCTACTGCGCGCGATACTTTCCCGGTACCGCTGTCATGGGTGCGGAGATAGACAGCAAGATCGCAGACATCGCATACGACTACTTCGGCCTGCCGGACTCCATCGAAGTTGCCGTTGCGGATGGGCGCGCATACCTGACCGCGTCGGATGAAAAGTTCGACGTCATCATGGTCGACGCATATCAGGACATCACCATCCCCTTTCAGCTCTCCAGCCGCGAATTTTTCACCGAGGTGTCAAAGCACCTCAAGCCTGAGGGAGTCATGGTCGTGAACCTCAACATGACCTCGCGCGAGAACGGCTCGATAAACGAGTACCTGTGCGACACGATGGCAAGCGTGTTCCCGCACGTCTACCTTGCCAACGTCTCGGGCAACACGAACACCGAGGTGTTCTGCACAAATTCCGACACTCTGCCAGAACGCTTTGCCGCGAGCCGCGCGGCGCTCGAGAACCCGCGCTACGCCGCAATGATGGACAGGGTCGCCGGGCTCCTCACGGAGTATGAGGGCGGGGAACATATCCTGACCGACGACAAGGCCCCGGTCGAGGTGCTCGGCATGAGAGTGCTCGATGAGCTTATCGCGGACGAGCTTGACTATTACAGAGAATATTTCCGCTCCGGCAACATTGCCGGTCTGCTGGGAGCATAAAGCTTTAGCGGCGCACTGCATGCTTTTGCAGTGCGCCGTTTTATTTCACCAGCTGCGTGCCTGGGTAATAGTGCGCGAGTATCTCGCGGTAGTCCGCGCCGCTCTTCGCCATTGCGTTCGCGCCGTACTGGCTCATGCCGACGCCGTGGCCGAAGCCCGTGACGGTGAAGAGAAAGCTGCTTCCGGTATACTCCAAAGTAAAGGCCGTGGACCGCAGGGAAAAGAGGCTGCGCAGCTCCGTGCCGCTGAGCTTCTCTCCGCCGAGGATAACAGAGGCCACCCTGCCGCTCTTATCGTGCGTGATCTCGCCGATCCACTCGCTCTCATCGCCGGTGAAGTCCGCATCCGGGCGGGCATAGAGCACGGTATCACGGAAGTCCAGCGCGCTCAGTTCAACGCTGCTTATGTAGTTTGGGACCTCCTCCGCCGTCTCGGGGCTGTCCACGCTCACAAGATACGGACGCGCGCTCCATATAGCGCCGCAGTCCTCAGTCGCCCCGGCAGATGAAGAGTGGAACGCCGCGAACACCGGCGCGCCGTCATAGCACAGGTACTCACCGGCCGTGGCTTCGACGGCGTCCTGTATCCTCTCAAGCTTTTCATCATAGCCGTCGCCCCATGTCCGGTGCAGCATGTCATCACTGCTCCACGCCTGACAGCAGGAATAATCCGTGCAGACCTGCGCGGTGTCGCCGTGGCGTCCGGCCGCAGCACAGTAGAGCGCGTAGCTGCGCGCTGCGACGCTCTGTGCTTTCAGCGCCTCCGGTTCAAAGGATGCAGGCATTTCCGCCGCAACAACACCGACGAGGTAGCTCTGCATGTCCATCTCCTGCACCTCGTCGCCGTTTTTTACCGTCACCGTCTCCGACGCAGGGTAGGGCGCTTCAGCAATTTCCATGACCGAAACCGCTTCAGGTTCCGCCGTTTCTATCGGCTCCGGTGCTGGCGTCCGTGTTTCGCTGCTCGCAGCGGCAGGTTCGATTTCGGTCTGTGCGTATGCGCTCTCCGCCGGGGCGGACATCCTGCACTGGATAAATGTCATTGCAAATGTCAGAAAAAACGCGGCATAAGCCGCGAGCAGCACCTTCTTCACACCGTGTTCCCCCGTTTCATCTTGACTGAATATGGAAAAAAATATATAATATGTTAGTTTCCAGCAAGCGGACATGTCCGATACCCCGTCCGCCTAATCTAATGTTATTGAAACGAGACATTGAATATGCAGAAAAAATCTTTGGAAATAACCTGCTACGTTGCAGGCGCCGGTGCGTTCGGCGTGTTCCTGCGTTGGCTCCAGGACCAGCTCGCCTTCGATGAAAACGGACTGTCGGAAAAGAGCGTCTTTAACTTCCTTGTCCCGCTGCTGATCCTTGCTGCGGCATGGATGTTCACCCGGTTTATAAACAAGATTCAGGATGACAAGTGCTATGTGCCGCGGGACTTCTGCGACGCGCTGTTTAACCCCGGCAAGCTCTTTGCTTTTGCCCGCTGGGCGATAGGGCTGCTGATGTGCCTCGGCTCCGTCGTCCTGCTCGTCACCTCGGAGACGGACGTCGACGCGGACTTTATCCGCATAATATGCCTGCTGGGCTTTCTGTCCGGGCTTGCGTTCCCGTGCGTCCTCGGCTCGGCAAACTATGATGAGTTCGCAAACATCAAGTTCGTGCGCCTGTGCATGATGATGCCGATCCTGCTCTTCGCGGCGTGGCTCATCCTCTGCTACAAGCAGAACTCGTACAACAGCGTCGTATGGTCTTACGTGATAGAGATGGCAACGATCATTGTCGCGCTGGTAGCGTTCTTCCGCATCGCGGGCTACGCGTTCTTCGCCCCGAACTGGCGCAAGTGCCTGCTGGCAATAATGATGGGCGCTGCGATGTGCATCATGTCCCTTGCCGACGAGCGCTATATGGGCATGCACATCATCATGCTTTCCGCGGCGCTGATGCTCATTCTTTATAACTGGATCCTTTTCAAGAACCTCCGCAAGAAGGTGAAGCGCAGCGAGGTCCAGGAAACGCCGACCGACGAAGGCGGCTTTGAACAGATACGATAACGAAAAAATTCCATCGCCGAAATTCGGTGATGGAATTTTTATACCTAAATCTGATTACTTGCCGACGGACTCGAACTCCTCGACGATCTCCTTTTCGGGAGCGGGGGTCAGGAGGCTCACGACGACGATGACGATCGCGGAGATAACGAACGCGGGCAGCAGCTCATATATAGAGAAGATGCCGCCGATGGGAGCAATGAGGTACTTCCAGACGAACACCATCACGCCGCCGACGATCATGCCGCTCATAGCGCCCCACTTGTTGCAGCGCTTCCAGAACAGGCCGAACAGCATCACGGGGCCGAAGGTCGCGCCGAAGCCCGCCCATGCGAAGGAGACGACGCGGAAGATGGAGCTGTTGGGGTCGCTTGCAAAGATGACGCCGAGAATCGCAACGCCGATAACAGTGACGCGGGCAATGGTCATGGTCTTTTTATCGGAAAGCTTGATGCCGAAAACATCGGTGAGGATATTGTGCGTCACACCGGAGGCCGCGGCGAGCAGCTGCGCGTCGGCGGTGGACATGGTAGCGGCGAGGATACCGGCAATGATAATACCTGCGACGATTGCGGGGAACACGCCGTGGGTGGACAGGAGCGCTGCGGAGTTGACGATCATGTTCTCCGCCTCGGCCTCGGTGCCGGGTATTGCGAGCGCACCGGCCTTGGCCATGCTGTAGCCGATGATGCCGATAACGACGGCGACGCTCAGGGAGATAACGACCCAGACAGTGCCGACGCGGCGGCTGATCTTGAGCTTGTTCTCGTCCTCAACGGCCATGAAGTGGATAAGGATATGGGGCATGCCGAAGTAGCCGAGACCCCATGCCAGAGTAGAAGCGATCTTGAGGGCGGAATAGCTTCCGGCGGAGCTTGCGTAAATATCGGTGCTTGCGGTGAAACTCAGGTAGCCGGGGATATCCTTGGCGTTTGCGACAACGGCGTCCCAGCCGCCGGCGGTGTTGATGCCGAAAATGAGGATGATGACAAGTGCGGCCGTCATAACGATGCTCTGGATAAGGCTCGTGACGGAGGCCGCCATGAAACCGCCGGTCGCGCAGTAGGCAACGATGACAGCGGCGGAGATTATCATTGCCGTCATGTAATCAAAGCCGAAGAGGCTGTTAAAGAGCTTGCCGCAGGCGGCAAAGCCGGAGGCTGTGTAGGGCACGAAGAATACGATGACAACGATCGCGCCGATGGTCTCAATGACCTTGGTGTTATCGCGGAAACGCACGGCGAGGAAGTCAGGCACGGTGATGGAATGGGTCTTTGCGGAATACTGTCTCATTCTCTTGGCGACGATGAGCCAGTTGAGATATGTACCCAATGCCAGACCTATTGCCGTCCAGCCCGCTTCGGCAACGCCGCAGAAGAAGGCAAGACCGGGAACGCCCATCAGAAGGTACGCACTCATATCGGAAGCCTCGGTGCTCATCGCGGTGACGATAGGGCCGAGCTTTCTGCCGCCGAGGTAGAAGTCCTCGGTCGTGGAATTCTTAGAATACATTATGCCTATCGCCAGCATACCCAGCAGGTAGACAACGACGGAAATAAGAATGCAGATCGTTGATGTGTTGAACATGGCTTTTCACTCCTCTTTCAAATACAAGTGGTATTTTACTCTTACAAAGTTTTTTCGCAAGCGGCGCAGGAAAAAAACAGCTTGCAAACAAGCTGTTTTTTCCCTATAATATAACTCACCATAATGTTGTTCATATCAAGATGAATTTTTTTCATGCAGGAGTCTGACCATGAGTATAGACAAGTACCGGACATTGACCGCCGTTGTTGAGACTAAGAGCCTGACCCGCGCTGCGGCGGAGCTTGGCTGCACGCAGTCCGCCGTGAGCCACAGTATAGACGCGCTTGAAAAGGAGCTGGGCTTCGCCGTGCTCATCCGCAGCCGCGCGGGAGTGCGCCTTACCGAGGAGGGCGAGCGTCTCATGCCCGCGGTGCGTAACCTCTTAAGCAGTGCAGAACAGCTCAATCAGACTGCCTCGGCCATACGCGGGCTCGAATCTGGCACGGTGCGCATAGGCGCGTTCACCTCCGTCGCCGTCCACTGGCTGCCGACGGTGCTGAAGGAGTTCCAGCATGACTATCCGAAGGTCGACTTCAAGCTCCTCAACGGGGACTATCACGATGTTGAGCAGTGGCTGTCCGACGGGAGCGTCGACGTCGGCTTTGTCGCGATGCCGTCTGCCGTCGGCTGCGAATGCATCGCGCTGATGGAGGACAGGCTGCTCGCGATACTCCCGAAGTACAGCCGATACGAGAGCTACCCGAAGTTCCCGCTCATCGAGTGCGAGCATGAGCCGTTCATAAGTCTGCTGGAAAGCTCCGCGCACGACGCGCGGCGCGCGCTCGACGCCGCCGGAGTCAAGCCGAACGTGCGCTTCTACACCAAGGACGACTATGCGGTTATCGCCATGGTCGAGCAGGGGCTTGGCATAAGCATAATGCCGGAGCTGCTGCTCAAGGGGCGGCATGACGAATTGCAGGTCATGCCGCTCATACCCGAGGCCAAGCGCACGATAGGCATCGCCATTGCCGCCGGGGACAAGGCCGGTCCCGCGACGCGGCGCTTTGTCGACTACGTTGTGAAATACGTTTCGGAAATAAAATGAAAAAGGAGAAACATCATGTCGCTGCTGTTCGGTTATCTCACTCTTGCCTGCTTTATACTGCTTGCCGTAAAATACCCTCTGAGGATAGCGGAAGCGCATAAGGCGAACGCCCTTCTTATGAAGCTGCACGAGGCTGCGAGCGGGGGCTTTCTGCTGTTCGCGCTTATACACGTTTTCTTCGCCTTCAAGGCTTTAGCGATCCACGGCGTGTGGCTGCCGGTCATGGGGGCTGCGGCGCTCCTGACGGGCCTTGTGCTTATATACGCATGTCACATGACCAAGGATATCAGGAAGAAAATGTGTTGGCACCGCTGGTATTCGCTTGCTCTGCTTATGTTTATCGCGCTGCATATAGTGCTGTATTTTATATAATTTATTTATATAAAATACAGCGATAAAAAGCAGCGGCAGCCATGGAAGACGGCTGCCGCTGTGTTTTATCGCTGTTCGTTTATATAGATGTTTGCCTTGCTCTGGATGAGCTTTGCGACCTCCTCGGCGCTCTTCTGACCGGAGAAGTACGCCGCGGCCTGCTCGGTCACAATGTCCGCGATGCTCATGTCATAGTTCATAAGCTTGGTGGTGTCGGCTATCGCCTGACGCAGCTGGTCGGCCTGCTCCTGAGTGGTGGCGTATATCGTATAGGTATTGATGCCGTCGGAGATCATGCCCTTGGAGACGGGGATGCGCTCGCCGTTTTCGTCGAGCATGTAGTTGCCGTTCGGGTCCTTCTCGTACTCGACGACCATGGAGTCGGCAAGCTGCTTTTCAAAGACATTCATGTTCGTCGGCAGATAGGGCACGTCTTTCTGGTAGTCCTCGGTCAGGAAGGTACGGAGGAACTGCCATGCCGCGTCCTTATGCTCGCAGCTGCTGCTCATGGCGTAGGAGGACTGTATGGTTATCATGTTGCCCACGCCGTGCATCGTCGGGAAGCCCTTTATTGTGACGGGCGCGCCGAACGTCTGCTCAAAGTTATTGTACATATAGTCGGCACTGAAGAAGTTTGCCGACGTCAGCATCTGCTTACCCTCGCGGATGCGATTGGCGGCGGTGTCCTCCTCGGTGTATTCGGAGTTCTCGTAGTCAAAGTCCGTTTTGTTCTGGTTGGCAAACTCAAGGAGCTTCACAAAGTCTTCGCTGTCAAAGCGGCACTCGCCGGTGCTCCAGTCCATGTAATCGTCCATGTCGAGCGCAAGGCACAGCGTCAGCAGGGTGTTGCGGTCGTAGCCGTAGTCAAAGCCCTCGCAGCCCTCAGGCATTTTCGCGAGCGCTTCATAGTACTCGTCGTATGTCCAGCCCGGGGTGTCGCCGACGATCGACGTTGCGCCGACCGCCGAGAGGATGCCGAAGCCCGCGCATGCGGTGTAGAGTCCGCCGTTTACTTCGAGCGCGGCAAAGACGTTCGGGAAGTAATCGCTGCGGTCAAGCTCGCTGTCCGCGTCGATATAGGGATAGAGGTCCTCGAGCAGCCCCTTTGCCGCGTACTGGCGGTACGGGGTCTGGGTATCAAGGGCAAGGATGTCAGGCATGTTGCCGGCCATGATCTCGGTATTGAGCTTGGTGAGACCGGCGTTGTAATCGTCCTCGGTGTTATATTCGGAGTAATCAATAAGGTCGACGCGGTACTTGTCGTTCGATCGGTTGAAGTCTATGACGGCTTTCTGGGTGCTGTAGTCCACATACATGGTGGCCATGCTCAGGCTGATCTTCTGCGGTACGGAGTCATAGGGAACCTTGGCGACGGTGACATAGTCAAGGCTGTAGGTCTCGGCCTTGTCGTCGTAGCCGCCGGTGAAGCCGCTGATCGTCCCGTCGTCGGACACGTTCACGAGCGCGAGCTCGCTGCTGTCGACATCGCAGCTTATCCAGCTGAACAGCTTCTCGGCTGTCTCGGTCTCAAGGGAGTATCCATAGAAATTGACGCCGCTGGTGTAATACAGGTCGTAATCCCCACCACCGCTGATGAGGTTGTAGGCGTCGAACGGCATGGTGTAGCTCGTACTGTCAAAGACCCCGGCCTTGCTGTCGACGATATTGAGCGCGAAGTCATGGCTGCTCATGTCCATCGCAAGCACGCCGATGCGCCCATCGCGCAGAGTTGCGATCGAATAGATATAGCCGTCGACCGGGATCGCATAAGCGAGGCTGCCGTCGGGCGCGAACGCGGTGAGCGCGATGCTGCTCATCACAAGGGCGTTCCCGGCTTCGTCGAGCACGAACTGGCTGACATAGAAATCATCGGATGAGGTGTCCGCTTCGAGCTTCGCGCTGCTTACCTCCGCGCCGGTCTTATCGAGCACGCGCAGATAGTAGGCATTCTCGCTCTGGTAGTAATTATAGTAGTCGTCGCTGTCGCTCTTAACATCGGTGGGAGCATCCGACCATGAGAGGTAGACGTTCTCGATGACTGTCAGACTGCCGTCGTCGTTCACGGCGATGCCGGCGATGCTGTGGCTGCTTGCGTAGTCACGCTTATCAGCGTTGCTTTGATCCTCCTCGACAGGGACGTAGCTTTCAAGCTTCGTCACCTTGCCGCCAAAGTCCGTAAAAGTGATGTACGGCGCGTATACGTCATACTGCCCCTCATAATCGGGCGTCACGCCCTCGGGTGTATTGTCGCCGACCTTTTCATTGCCGACGCTGTAGAACCCGTCGGCGGTCACGGTCTGGGGCTGGGAGTCGTCCTTGCTGTTTTCGCGCAGCTTTGTGAAGCTCGCACTGTAAACAAATTCCGGGGTCGGCTCGGTATTCTTCGTGCCGGTCTGTTTAGTATCGCTGCCTGTGCTCCCGCTCTGGCCGCAGGCGGCAAGGCTGAATATCATGCACAGCGCCATAAGCAGTGCGGCACAGGATCTGAATTTATGCTTCATGTTGACCTCCTGATAGATTTGATACGCCATGCATTATAGCACATGTTGTTATGTAAATTTCTTAAGTTTTCATAAACGATGTTTAATTCGTCTTAATGAAAATACAGGCAGCACCCTATTGGGTGCTGCCGTTGGATTTTACTTCTTTGCTGCCATTTTGAACGCGAACACGATGTTCACAATACTCAGCGCCGCCGCGGTTCCGACGAGCGCAAGCTCAAAGCTGAAGGGAATAAGGTCACGCACAAGGACGATGGTGCCGAGCAGGACAATGTCCACCGTTATGCGCAGGAGATTTGCGACGAGCATGGCGGAATCCTTCCCCTTTTTGACCGCCGCCTTTGTGATAGCACAGTTTATAAGAGCGCCGATGCAGCCCCATATAATTCCGACCAGCGCGCCGATAACATATTTCATGATGTGTCCCTCTTTTTTATTTTATAAGTTGAATTTTACCATAACAGCAAGCTTTTGCCAAGCACGGATTATCGGGCATTTCAAATTTCCAATGCAGCATTTGCCGCGGCTATATTTTTGCCCGGCGCAGATAATAACAGCGTCGAAAAATTCGACAAAATAAAAAAAGAGAGGAACAATATTCATGAGTCCTAAGGAACTGCTCTATATTGAGGACGCGCTCGGCCACACCCAGTATCTCATGACCCAGTGCCGCACAGCCGCAAGCCAGCTTACAGACCCCGTACTGCGCCAGCAGGCGCAGCAGCTTCTCAACGGCAATCAGAGACTCTTCGCAAAGTTTTACGAGCTTGTATAAGGAGGGACGGCAATGAACGACAAAGACATTATGGAAGGCATACTTCTGACGACCAAGGGCGTGTGCGATCTGTATATGCACGGCTCCATCGAGTCCGCAACGCCGAATGTGCACCAGACCTTCAACGCCGCGCTCAACGATGCGCTGTGCATGCAGAACAACATCTATAACGAGATGGCTCAGCACGGCTGGTACCCCTCGGAGCAGGCACAGCCGCAGCAGATCCAGCAGATAAAGCAGAAGTTCTCAAGCGTACAGTAATAAGACAAAAAACGGAGACGGGAAATTTATTCCCGTCTCCGACGTTTTTATTCGTTTTGTTCACAAATTTGCTGTTGACAAAGGGCAGGCAAAATGTTAGTATCACATAAACTCTTTGCACTGCATCGCGTATACGACAACAGTACAAACTGAACAGGCAGCGGGTATCTCCGCCGGCCGGGTCGCCGCAAGGCGGCAGCAGAGAATACAGACACAGTCTCTGCGGGACAGTAGTATGTTCCGAGGGGGACTGTATTTTTTATTCCCCTCGGCTCGTGAAGTGCATATTATACCGTGGAGGGGATCTGTCATGTCTGAAAAGAAAATCGTCGCGCGGCTGACTGCCGTCGGCGTCATAGGAAACATACTGCTCGTCGCTTTCAAGCTCTATGCGGGTATTGCCGGGCACTCCGGTGCAATGGTGTCGGACGCGGTGCATTCACTGTCCGATGTGTTTGCGACCTGCATAGCCTTTATCGGCGTGAAGCTTGCACAGAAGGGGCCGGATAAGGATCATCCCTACGGGCATGACAGGCTCGAGTGCCTCGCGTCCACCGCGCTCGGCGTTATCCTGCTCGTGACCGGCCTCGGCATCGGCTGGGGCGGCATGCAGAAGATCATCGCAGGGCACTATGAAAGTCTCGCCGTCCCCGGCGGAATAGCCCTCGCTGCGGCTGTCGTGTCGATAGTCGTCAAGGAGGGCATGTTCTGGTACACCCGGCACTATGCAAAGAAGCTTAATTCTTCGGCCTTCATGGCCGACGCGTGGCACCACCGCTCCGATGCGCTTTCGTCCGTCGGCTCGCTCATCGGCATAGGTGGGGCGATGCTCGGCGTGCCGGTGCTGGAGCCGGTCGCCTGCGTCGCAATATGCCTGTGCATCCTCAAGGTCGCTTACGACATTCTGAAGGACGCGGCTGACAAAATGCTCGACACCGCCTGCGGCGACAGCTATGAGAAGAGCCTTGGCGATTTCATCCGTGCGCAGGACGGCGTAGTGAGCCTTGACACGCTGCGCACGCGCAAGTTCGGCAGCAAGGTGTATATCGACGCCGAGATAAGCGTCGACGGCAGCATGACTCTTTCTGACGCGCACAGCATCGCCGAGCGGGTGCACAACGCCGTTGAGCACAAGTACCCCGATATAAAGCACATTATGATACATGAAAATCCGGCGGACACGGGCACGAGTGCTGCGGAATCTGACCAGATGGCGGATGGAATTCAAGCTCCGCTTGGGTGAAATCGCCTCGCATGAGCCGAATCCCAAAGCAAAATCAAGGCAGCTCTCCGAAAATGGAGAGCTGCCTTGATTTTTTGTTCAGTTTTATGTACGGTCAATCCTTCTGAGTGAAGACCCATTCGCGCTGGATGCCGTAGCTGATGAAGAAAAGGATCGCGTCCACCGCGAACTTGACGAGCGTGGCAAGGATAGGCACACTGTTTGCAAGCAGGTGATTTATAAGCGTCACAAGCCCCGCGGAGACAAGCATCTGCGGTATGCAGAGGCAATAATACCTCGCAAGAGCGCGCTTATAATGCTTTCTGTTCTCGAACACGACGGCATTATTGGCGCTGAAGTTCGCAAACGACGAGCAGGCGCGCGCGACCGCCGTCGAGACAAGCTCTCTGTACGCGCCGAGCCTGACGCCGAAAAGCTTCATCACCAGATAGAACACACCGAGGTCGATAAGCGTCGAGCCCATAGAGCTGAGCAGGAACTTGAACATGACCTTGAAGATACGCCACGAATCCTTGACGGCGTTATAATGGGAACTATAGTCCTCCGGATCATACACCGTGGTGATGGGCTGCTCAATAAAGCCTATGCCCATGCGCTTCATATTGAGAAGCATATTCGTCTCATACTCGAAGCGTTCGCCGGAAATATCGCAGAAGCGCTTGAGATACTTGGCTGGGATCGCCCGCAGGCCCGTCTGCGTGTCGGAGAGCTTTATACCGTAGCACAGGCGGAATAGGCGCGCGGTCGTTTTATTCCCGGCGACGCTCCGCGGAGGGATGCCCGGCTGGTTAAAGTCACGGCAGCCGAGCACTACCTTATCCTGGTTTTCAAGCATCTTCTCGCCGCAGGCAATGATATCCTGCGTGAGATGCTGCCCGTCACCGTCGATGGTGATGACGCCCTTAAGCTCCGGCAGCTTTTCCGCCACATAGGCAAAGCCGTCCTTTAGGCCGCGCCCCTTTCCGCGGTTCACTTCATGCGTCAGCACGGTGCACTGCTCATGCGCAGACGCCTCCTCGAACCAATGCAGATGCTCCGCATCACTGCCGTCATTGATAATGACGATATGCTCGAAGCCGCTTCCGATAAGCTCCTCGACAACGCCTTTGAACTTTTCATTCGGATCGAGCGATGGCAATACGATCGCCATGCTCTTCAAACATTCAAGCTTTTCAGACATATCACTTTATCCGTGCAGTACGGATCCACCCGTCTTTCTTAATAAAGTTCCAGAGAGATAGCTCTGATATCGTCATTTGTATCGACAACAATGACCCTCATATTGCTGGTATCCACGACCTCGCCCTTGCCGGGAACAAAGGTCGTTGCATCGGCGGAGATATCGCAGATATAGAAACCGTCGCCGATCGCTGTGGCGTTATTCAAAACCGTGGAGTCTACGCGGACCGAGGAAGTATGCGCCCAGCTCAGACCGTCCATGGCTTCCTGCATACGTGTGTCAAGGTCTGCGCCGAGCTTCAGATACGGCATAAGACGCTGATACCCGTACATGGGATCGACTGCACCGGAGGTGTAGGTCAAGTACCGGTCGACAAAAGCCGCTGCAAACTCGCTCAGGCGCGCAAGCTCGCTCTCGTCGCAGGGCTTGATAAACTGGGAGTCATCCTTATTGGGATCGATCACAAAGTCGTTCCCGTTCTCGTCCTTGATAACGGGCTCAAGCGTGCCGATGCAATGGTCAAATCTGTATCTGACCTTGGTGGGAAGCCCCTCAAACTCGTCATAGTAATCCTTCAAGACGTCATAGCGGATGTTCTCTTCAACGATGTACTCATCGCCGAGCTCAACGCCGTTGAGCCAGACGGAGAAAGTCCTCGGGACTACCGCTTCAACGGAGCTGTAAAGACCGGTGAAGTCAAACTCTTCATTATACAGCTTCCACGGCAGCATGCCGAACTCGACCTTGTCCTTATAGCTCTCGTCCTCAATGAGGCTCACAGTGCCGAAGGGACTGCCGTTGCACTTGAGAGTATAGGTGACGACTGTACCGGAATCGGAGCTTCCCTTTCTGGTATAGGTAACGCCGTTTTTGAGCATGTCCTTGACATATTCGGCGACCTCGTCATCCGACTGCACCTCATGCGGCATGGCAGCAATAGTGTCAGCAATTCCGGCGCCCCACAGCTTGTCGTTAAGCTCCGCGACGTACTGGTCCATCGTGCCCGACGGCTGCGCCGCCTCGTACTCCTCGGCGTATTTCCACACCTTGGTAAGACCGAAGGTGGCTGCCGCGATCAGGATGACCGCATATATACCCATACATATCCAATACACATGGGAGTTCTTTTTCTTTTTTCTGGCCATCTAACTCACCTCGCCATCACTTGAACATAAACGCATCGGGCAGCGGGCGCGGCTGGCCGTTCTCCGCGGAGCAGCTATTGACAGAGCGCCCCTCGTAGTACATGACCGTTGAAGAACCGCCGTCCATGTTGCAGGCGTTGACTGCGCCGTAGTCCAGCAGGATATCGATAACGTCCTGATACTTTGCGCCGATACTGTGTACCTGACGCCCGTCGATAACGAGCATGATGACCGCGCCGTCGGCTCTCTGCGCAATGGCCGTCCTGGGGTTGACGCCGCTTGTAAGATACTCGGAGGGAGTAGGCTCGCCATTGGAGATAAGGATTGGGCCGAAGGAAACGCCGTTGACGATCTCATTGGCAACAACATCGTCATAAAAATAATACCCGACGTGGAGAATACCGTTCTTATCAAAGCCGGCAAAGCCGTTGAGCGGACCATCGCCGCCGTTATATATCTCGCCGTTTATGACAGTGATGCCTTCGGGGATTCCGCCGAAGCCGCCGCCGCCGTCGTCCTTGAAGCCGCCGGCATTGATGCCGCCTTCAGCGCCGTACTTATTGACAAGCTCCTGAAGCGTAAGACCAACGCCGCCGTAGCTGTCAGGCATGCCGACAAAAACGCGTGTGGGATCAAGAACGGTTATCATATAGCCGACAAAGCCGTTGCCCTTTATATCGGTGAAAATGATCCCGTCGCCGTCATCATCGACAAGGCCGTAAGCGTCCTTACCGTCATCGGTCTGTGCAGCCTCACCGGCCTGAATGGTAATGAGCGAGGTATCGGTCGCGATATCCTTCTCCATTTCCTCGACACTGCGGATCTCCTTAAGCTCATCCGCGGTGAGGAAGATCTGGGGAATAAACTTGAAGCGGCGCGTTTCATCCATAGTGCTGATGAAGATATCACGCAGCGCGGGAGATGGCCCCTTGACGATTATATACTCAAGCGTGAGGCAGGCGCAGCCGATAATGATGCCGGAGATGATGATAAACCCGGCTATCCTGTCCCAGACGCGCTGGCGCTTTCTGCGCTTGAGCTTTTTCTCGCGGAGCGCTTCTGCCTCGGCGGTCTCGTCATAAGTCTCGTCTATATCTATTTTATTGTTTATTTCGGTTTCGCTGATTCTTTTCTTCACTGTTACACCTTCGCAGTTCTATTTTATAAACGCACAGGTCCACTGGCGAATACGGACACAATGATCCAAATTACCAAAGTATTTTACCATAAGGCCGCCAAGCTTACAAGCAGTATTTAGCTTATTTAATAAAATTGTAAAAGTTTACATAAGTCCGCCCTAAATCAGACGATAAAAGCGCCCCCGTTCGGATGAACGGGGGCGCGGGTTTGCTTTGGGTTATCGAGAATTACTCGTTGATGCCGATGACAACACCGGAACCGACGGTACGGCCGCCTTCACGGATAGCGAAGCGGAGGCCCTGCTCGATGGCGATGGGGGTGATCAGCTCAACGTCCATCTCGACGTTATCGCCGGGCATGCACATCTCAACGCCTTCGGGCAGAGAGATAACGCCGGTAACGTCGGTGGTACGGAAGTAGAACGGAGGACGATAGTTG
>CAKTIH010000026.1 GCA_934565615.1 uncultured Oscillospiraceae bacterium
CCTTATCTGCCTTTGCCTGCGCGTATTCCTCCTGCGCAAGCTCGCGCATCTCGCTGTCGCCCATGAGTTCAAGCGCTTCCTGCATCCGGGAATCGGCCTTTTGATACTCGGTATACGCATTCACAATGGGCTGAAGCTCACGCGCTTCACGCTCATATTTAGAATAGGCTGCCGGGTCAGAGTAGGTGGAAGGCTCCTCCATTCTGGCACAGAGCAGCTCATACTGCCGCTGAAGCTGTTTAATACTATCGAACATGTGTCACTCCGATAATTGGATTTTACAGATTATTTTACCACAGGCAATGGATAAAGTAAATACGGACGGATATCCAAAGAGCGGATATCCGTCCGTATAAAAGCTTTGTATCAGCTGCCGAGGTAAGCCTTTCTGACCTGCTCGTTCGCGAGCAGCTCCGCGCCGGTACCGGAGAGTGTGATGCTGCCGGTCTCAAGCACGTAGGCATCGTTCGCGGCCTTGAGCGCCATGTTCGCGTTCTGCTCGATGAGAAGAACGGTTGTGCCGTTTTTGTTGATTTCTCTGATGATATCAAAGATCCCCCTGACGACCAGCGGAGCAAGACCAAGCGACGGCTCATCCATCATGATGACCTGCGGGTGGCTCATCAGCGCGCGGGCAACGGCAAGCATCTGCTGCTCGCCGCCGGAGAGCGTACCGGCCAGCTGCCAGCTGCGCTCCTTGAGGCGCGGGAAGAGCGAATACACCCACTCGATATCGTCATCAAGACTGTCGCTGCGCAGGTACGCGCCTATCTTGATGTTCTCAAGAACGGACATATTATCGAACACGCGGCGGCCTTCGGGGACGAGAGTGATACCGGAGGCGACGATAGCGGAGGGATCCTTGCCGGTGATGTTCGCGCCGTTAAACTCAATGGAGCCCGCGCTCGGCTTGACAAGCCCGGCGATTGCCTTGAGCGTTGTGGATTTACCGGCACCGTTTGCGCCGATCAGGGTGACGATCTCCCCGCGGGGAACATCAAAGGATATGCCCTTGACGGCTTCGATGCCGCCGTAGTTGACCTTAAGGTCCTTTACGCTGAGTATAACATCACTCATCCTCGCTCACCCCCAAGTATGCGTCTATGACTTTGACATTGTTCTGTATCTCGGAGGGAACGCCTTCCGCGATAAGCTTACCGAAATCGAGGACATATATCCTGTCGCTGATGTTCATGACAAGATCCATGTGGTGCTCGACAAGGAACACGGAGAGATCATATTTTTTCCTGATCTCAACGATGAAGTCCGCAAGCTCAAGAGTTTCCTGCGGGTTCATGCCGGCAGCAGGCTCATCCAGCAGCAGCAGCTTCGGCTCGGTAGCAAGGGCGCGGGCGATCTCAAGGCGGCGCTGGATGCCATAGGGCAGGCTGCCGGCAACATCGTCCTTATACTTATCGAGCCCCTGCTCCTCAAGCAGAGCCATAGTCTCCTCGCGCATGCGCTTTTCCTCGGCTCCGTTCAGGTGCAGGGCGGCGGAGAAGAAGTTCTGCTTTGCGCGCATGTGCTTTGCAATGATGACGTTCTCGAAAACGCTGAGCTTGGAGAACAGGCGGATATTCTGGAAGGTACGGGCAATGCCCTTCCCGGTTATCACATCGGGAGTGAGGGAGACGACCTTATCGTACATGCCCATGTTCTCACCGGCATAGATCTTTTTCATCTTGCCCTGCGGGTAGTTCTCAACGATAGTCTCGCCCATAAAGTCTATTTTGCCGTTGGTCGGCTCATAGACGCCGGTGACGCAGTTGAACGCGGTGGTCTTGCCCGCGCCGTTCGGGCCGATAAGGGCGATTATCTCACCCTTGTTGACATCGAGGTTCAGGTTATTGACGGCGACAACGCCGCCGAACTGCATGGTTATATTTTCAATATGCAGAACGTTTTCAGCCATTGTCCTGTACCGCCTTTCCCTTGTTCTTTTTGAAGATGCGCTTGAAGAAATTGATTATTCCCTGCCACGAAAATTCCTTCGTGCCCATGATGCCCTGACGGTAGAACAGGACGACGAGCATGATAACGACGGAGAAAACGACCATGCGGAAGCCGCCGCGCATGAACGGGATGTTCACGCCGAGGTAGGTCTGAGAGTCGTCAAGGAAGCGCAGCCACCACTCCGAAGCCGCAATATACAGGAAGCTGCCGATTATCGAGCCCGTGACAGAGCCGATGCCGCCGATGACGACGATGAGCAGTATCTCGTAAGTCATGGCTGAGGTGAACGACCTCGCCTGAACGCTGGCCTGGAACATCGCAAGCAGCGCGCCGCCGATACCGGCAAAGAAGGAGCTGGTAAGGAAGGCCTGCATCTTGGTCTTGGCGAGGTTGATGCCCATCGCTTCGGCTGCGATCTCATCCTCACGGATGGCCTTGAAGGCGCGGCCGTAAGAGGAGTTGATGAGCAGAACGATGAGGAAGATGCAGAACGCGGAAATGATGACGGGAGTAAGGATGCTGTCAAACTTCGGGAACTTTTTGAGAATGTTTGAGGCGTTGGTCACAGGGCCGAGGACATCCCACTGGATAAGTGCGCGGAGAATTTCAGCAAAGCCGAGAGTTGCAATGGCAAGATAGTCGCTCTTAAGGCGCAGGCAGGGCTTACCGACGAGCCACGCGAACACGACAGCGACAAGCCCCGCGGCAATGATGCCGATGACAGGCGGCAGGCAGACATTGACAACGCCGCCGTTAAAGTACTGGTAAACACTTGCGTGCTGCTCAAGGGGGATGGTGAGGATAGCATAGGTATAAGCGCCGAGCATCATGAAGCCCGCCTGACCGAGAGAGAACAGGCCGGTAAAGCCATTGAGCAGGTTCAGGGAGACGGCAAGCAGAGCATAGATTGACGCCTTCTGGATAACGGAAGCGAGCATGGAATAGTGCTGCTCTTTATCAATATAGATAAGCAGCGCAACGATTACCGCCGCAAATACGACTGAAAGTATAATATCTCTTTTCTTATTGGTCATGATCTCACACTTTCTCCGCAAGCTTCTCGCCGAACATTCCGTTGGGTTTGAACAGCAGCACCAGAATCAGCAGAGCAAAGGTGAAGGCGTTGCTGAAAATAGCGATAGCGTCATTCGCCTTTATCAGAGATTCGCAGATACCGATTATATATGCGCCGAGGACAGCGCCGGGGATCGAGCCGATGCCGCCGAAGACCGCGGCAACGAAGGCTTTGAGTCCGGGCATGGCGCCGATGGTCGGGCTGACCTGACCGTAATTGCTGAAGTAAAGAATGGAGCCGACACCGGCAAGGAAGGAGCCGATGATGAAGGTCACGGAAATGATATTATTGACCTTGATGCCCATGAGACGGGCAGTATCAAAGTCGCGTGACACGGCGCGCATGGCCATGCCGGTCTTGGTATGGTTGATGAAGAGCACGAGCGCGATGACGAGCAGGACGGTCAGCAGCGGGGTGACGACCGTGATGATCTTTATCTTGAGCGCGCCGAGCATGAAGGTGCCCTTCAGGAAGGGTATCTCTGGATAGGGTCTTGCAAGGCCGCCGGTTATGTAGGTCGCAAGGTTCTGCAGCAGGTATGACACGCCGATGGCCGATATCATGACCGACATACGCGGAGCGCTGCGCAGGGGCTTATACGCCGCGCGCTCAATGAGCAGACCGAGCGCCACCGTCATAATGAGCACGATGGGGATAGCGACTGCCATAGGCATTGAGGCGCTGATATAAACCATGAAAAAGCCGGCCATCATAAAGATATCGCCATGGGCAAAGTTGATAAGGCGAAGGATGCCGTAGACCATGGTGTAGCCGATGGCAATCAACGCGTAAAGGCTGCCGACCGTAATGCCGGACAGCAGCAGATCTATGTAATATGTGGCAGTGTGCATATTACAGCCTCCTAACAATTCTATATCTGCAATAAAAACGGAACGTTTCCCCGGCGAAATTCGCCGGGGAAATCGCTTCGGTTTGCATTAGTAAAAGCGATGGATCAACTATCAGCCGGTGTAAGCATCGGAGAATACTATCTTACCGTCCTGGAAGGTCTTGATAGCAACATAGTTCTTGATGGCGTCGCCGTTCTCATCGAACTTCAGGTCGCCGGTGACAAGGCCCTTGACATCGAGGCTTGCGAGAGCGTCGCGGATGGCTTCACCGTCGGTGCTCTGTGCGGCGAGGATGGCGTTGTATGCCGCCATGTAAGCGTCGTATCCGCAGGGGGTGACAGAGGAGATAGCGTCGGCAGTGCCGCCGTTGTTCTCGGTTCTGGTAGCGTCGGCTGCAATCCACTCAAGGATGCCCTTGTTGAACTCAACGCCGGCTTCGTTGCTCGTATCGGTCGCATCGAAGAATGCGGAGAAGAAAACGCCGTTTGCGTTTTCGCCAGCGCGCTCGGCAATGGAGATATCGTCCCAAGTATCGCCGGCCATGATCTGGCACTCAACACCGGCTTCACGAGCCTGGTTGATGATCAGAGGAGCGGTCTCGATGGAGACAGGAGCGAAGATGCCGTCATAGTCCTTCGACTTGATGTTTGCCATGATGGTGGAGAAGTCGGTCTCATCCTTCTGGAAGGTGACGGTATCGCAGGAAGCGCCGCCCTTGACCATTGCCTCGGAGAAGTAGTTGCCGAAGCCTGCGGAGTAGTCATCGCCGGCTTCAACTATAACGACGCAGTTCTTGCAGCCCTGCTTGAGAGCGTAGCTTGCCATAACGGCGCCCTGGAACGGGTCAATGTAGCAGACACGGAAGTAATAATCATTGCCGGCAGTGACCTGGGGGTTAGTGCAGGAAGTGCCGATCGCAGGGATCTTAGCCTCGGCGAACAGGTCGCCGGCAGCTATTGCGCAGCCGGAGCCGTAAGTACCGACAACAACGGAAACATCGTTGCTTATGAGAAGCTGAGCCGCGGAGGGAGCCTTTTCGGCAGCGGATGCGTTATCCGCGTAGACGAGCTCTATATTATAAGTCTCGCCGTTTATGTCAATAGTAGGATTGAGATAGTGGGCATACTCGATACCGAGAATTTCCTTCTTGCCGCCGGCGGCGTTCTGACCGCTGGTAGGCTCGAAGACGCCTATCTTGACGACCTTCTCATCACTGGAAGCTGCCTGGCTGCTGCCGCTGTCGCTGCTGCCGCAGGCGCACAGCGCAAACACCATAACGAGTGCCAGAACA
Source organism: uncultured Oscillospiraceae bacterium (assembly GCA_934565615.1). Classification (GTDB taxonomy): domain Bacteria; phylum Bacillota; class Clostridia; order Oscillospirales; family Oscillospiraceae; genus Limivicinus. Next base: position 5,171 of record CAKTIH010000026.1, read on the forward strand.
AGTGCAATAACCTTTTTCATTTTGGTTCCTCCTATAAATTACTATGTTGCCGAAACTGTCTCTATCTCACGGACAGATGTGTTTCAGTAACGATATGATGATTATGCACTATGACGAGTTAAATTGCAATAAACTTAAATTACTAAATTGCTTTCCCGGCCAAAACACATTTTATGGAAATTACACAATAACAGGCCCGGTTCGCCAGTCCTGGCCGCATTTTTTGTCACTATTTGTAACGTTTTGAAGGGTATAGACGTCATGTGCCGATGCGCCGAGCGCGAACACTTTGGCTGCACCGTCGTCCAAACGGCGGACAGCGGCGGGCTTCGTAAGCACCGGGACTGCTGACTTTCCGTCGATCTCACGCAGATACGCGCAGCCCGCAGAGTCGGCGGCAAGCACTCTTGCATACGGCGGGAGCGTCTTTGTATATTCTGCACTAACGCTGAGCGCGGCGCACAGCAGCATGCGGCGCATACGCGCAAGCGGATAGCGCTTTGTCCTTGCCGCTTGTGCAATGTCCTCAAGCGTGCTCTCCTCTCTGACGGCCTTCCACAGCCGCGCGCCCGAGCCGTCGCCGCCGTCGGGCAGGCTTTCATACACGTCCCTATCGAGCATGCGCAGCCGGGAAAGCAGCGCCGTCTCGAGCACCGCCTTGTTCCGCCCGCGCCCAGCCTCACGCTCACGCCGGTACACAGCTATCGCCGCTTCCGGAATGTATTCCGAAATATCCGCGCCTGTCTCCATCAGTCCCCTAAGCTCCGACGCGGACTTGGGGCCTTGCTCCCCCGCTTTATCGTGCCCGCTGCCGATACGCTTTACCGTGATGGGGGTAATGGGATAGGCATTTTTATAGGTGGCCTTGAGGTATTCGACGGCGAGGATGTTATTCGGCTGCGAGAGAAGAGCGCCGCACTCCCCCAGCTTTTCCGTAAGCACCCGCTCGCGCGCCATAGCATAGGACAGCTCCGGCGAGCGCTGAAGCAAGGCGGTAATTTCACACTGAGTGTCCGGATCGAGTATTTCCCGGGCAAGCGTTTGAAGAGTCTCCACGTCTCCTCTCTCACTGCCGAAGCTCAGATGCGTACAGCCGACGGCAGCGAGCAGCGAGACCGCCCCCTCGGCAAAGCCCTCCGCGGAACTGAGGCACCACGGCAGCGGAAGCTCAAGCACAAGATCGGCACCCGCGCGGCAGGCGGCTTCGGCGCGGGCAAACTTGGAAAACACCGCTGCTTCCCCGCGCTGGGCAAAGTCTCCGGACATCACGCACACCGTCAGCGTGTCCTCACCGAGGGCGCGGCGGGTCTCGGCAAGCTGGTGCAAGTGCCCGCTGTGGAAGGGGTTATATTCGCATACGATACCGGCTATATCCATCTTAAAGTCTCCGAATAAAAAAATCTTGATTTTTCACGCAAATGTATTAAAATAAATGATGTTACTATTTTATCTAATTCAGGCAGGATTTACAATAGAAAGGAAAATAAATAATGAAGATCCTTGTTATCAATGCCGGCAGCTCCTCTCTCAAGTATCAGTTGATCGACATGGAGACCGAAAAGGTCATGGCCAAGGGCCTGTGCGAGCGCATCGGCATTGACGGTCATCTCAAGCACACCCCGCTGGTCGGCGACAAGAAGGTTTTTGAAGCGGATATCCCCATGCCCACGCATGCCGAGGCTATCGCCGCATCTATCGACAAGCTCGTAAGCCCCGAGTACGGCGTTATCTCCTCCATGAGTGAGATAGACGCTGTCGGCCACCGTGTGCTCCATGGCGGCGAGAAGTTCTCCCAGCCCGTTCTCATTAACGGACCGGTCATGGACGCTATCGAAGAGTGCATCCCGTTCGGGCCGCTGCACAACCCCGCGAACCTCACCGGCATCAAGGCCTGCCAGGCAGTCATGGGCGATGTGCCGATGGTCGCAGTGTTCGACACCGCTTTCCATCAGACCATGCCGGGCAAGGCATATATGTACGCCGTGCCTTATGAATACTATAAGAATGACAGCGTCCGCCGCTACGGCTTCCACGGCACCTCCCACCGCTATGTCTCCGGTCACTGCGCCGAGGTCATGGGCAGACCTGCTGAGGAGCTGAAGCTTATATCCTGCCACCTCGGCAACGGCTCCTCCATCTGCGCGATCGACGGCGGCAAGTGCGTCGATACTTCCATGGGCTTTACGCCTCTGGTTGGCCTGCCGATGGGCACCCGCTGCGGCGACCTTGATCCGGGCGCAATGCAGTTTATAATGAATAAGCACAACATCGGCATCGACGATATGCTGACTATCCTCAACAAGAAGTCCGGCGTGCTCGGTATCTCCGGCGTGTCCTCCGACTTCCGCGATCTGGACAAGGCCGCAGAAGAGGGCAACGAGAGAGCACAGCTCGCGCTCGATATGTTCCATTACTGGGTCGCGAAGGTCGTCGGCTCCTACGTTGCGGCGATGAACGGCGTTGACGCCATCATCTTCACCGCCGGTGTCGGTGAGAACTCCTCCTACACCAGAGCCGCTATCTGCGAATACTTCGGCTATCTCGGCGTGAAGATCGACGCCGAGGCAAACGCGAAGCGCGGTCAGGACATCATGATCTCCACTCCCGACTCCAAGGTCAAGGTCTACGTCCTCCCGACGAACGAGGAGCTTGTCATCGCAAGAGACACCAAGGCTATTGTCGACGCGCTCTGATTATAACGATACCATACATCTTTAGGCGGCTGCATCATGCAGCCGCCTTTTCATTTTACATGGTCTGCCGGGCGATGGCATTATCACCAAGTGGAAGCTGCCGCGCAGGCTTCCAGCAATCATTGTAGCCAAAATTAGAATTTCATGAATATTTACTATTGCAATATGAGTCGGATTACAATATACTTTGGCATTATTTCAATTGCGAATATGCAGTATAGGTGGGATAAGTATGAATAATTATCAATTCGCTTACGGTGACGGTACAGTGACGCTTCCGCTGGAGGGCTGCAATATCCTCGGTGAGCTGCACGGCAACAAGGTGGAGCCTATAAAAGATATTCGGGCAGCGCTGTGGGAGTCTCTCGATGAGCCAATCGGGAGCGAGGCGCTGTGCAAACGTGTCAAGGCCGGAAACACCGTCGCGCTCATAGTCAGCGACATGTCACGCTTCTGGATGCGGCAGGATCTTGTCGTCCCGCATCTGGTAGACTATCTCACCCAGCGCTGCGGAGTGCGGGAAGCGGACATCAGCATAGTCATCGCAAACGGCACACATGAGGGCGGCGATGAACAGGAGCTGCGCACGCTCGTGACAGACGCGGTATATGACCGCATCCATGTCGAGAACCACGACTGCGAGGCAGCTGACCTTGTGTACCTCGGCACGACGCCGCACGGCACGCCCGTGTCCATCAACCGCACAGCAGCGGAGGCGGATATCGTGATCTGCCTCAGTGCGGTGACGCACCACGTGATGGCGGGCTTCGGCGGCGGGCGCAAGAGCATACTGCCGGGCATCAGCAGCCGCGAAACGATATTTCACAATCACGCATTTTCCCTTGACGCGGCGCAGCTTCGCTCTAACCCCGCCATCGGTAACGGAGTGCTCAAGGGCAATCCCCTGCACGAGGACATGTGCGAGGCCGCAGGTTTGGTAAAGAATCTGTTCATCATTAACCTTGTGATGAACGCTCAGATGCAGCTTGCCGCCATTTTCTCCGGGCACTACCTCGACTCATGGGAGCAGGCCTGCCGCACAGTGGACAAGATATATCAGGTGGATATACCGGAGAAGGCGGACGTCATCGTCACGAGCTGCGGCGGCTTCCCGAAGGATATTTCCCTCTATCAGGGCACCAAGGCCATCGATAATGTGGAGTCCGGCCTGAAGCCGGGCGGGACGCTGATACTGATAATCGAGGCGCGGGACGGCGGCGGGCCTGCCGAGTACTTCGACTGGTCGAAGGATCTCACCGCGGGAACGATAGAGCAGCGCCTGCGGGAGCATTTCACGGTCGCGGGCTATATCTTCTTCCTCAACTGCGAACAGGCGCAGCGCTATAATATTCTGCTCTATTCAAGCATCGACCCGAAGGATGTTGCACCGATGGGGATGAAGGCGTTTTCCGATGTGGATTCCCTGCTTGCCGCAGCTCAGCTTGAGGGCAAATCGGTCTACGTGATACCGAATGGCTCGACAGTGATACCGCATGTGAAGGAGGATAACGAAGCATGAAACGCAATTACATCGCAAAAAGGTTTCAGCACGCCGGCAGCGGGCTGACGCTCGACACGGAAGCCCTTGCAAAGTATAAGGATATAATCGACCTGAGTATCGGCGACACTGATTTCATCACCGACAAGGGCATAATAAACGCCGCCTTCCGTGACGCGAAGGCCGGTTACACACGCTACGGCGACCCCAAGGGCGATCCGGAGCTTATAGACGCGGTGTGCCGCGCATGGCAGGAGGATTTTGACCAGACGCTCCCGCACGACCATGTGCTTGTAAGCGCGTCGAGCTGCCTCGGCATGGCGCTGGTGATGTTCTCGATACTTGATCCCGGTGACGAGGTCATTGCTTTCTCTCCGTATTTCCCCATGTACCGCACACAGGTAGAGCTGGCGGGCGGCGTGTGCGTCGACGTGCCGACCTACGCAAGCGAGGACTACGCCATTGACGCGGCGCGTCTGCGCGCTGCTATCACACCGCGGACGAAGGCAATAATATTCAACAACCCCACGAACCCCACCGGCATGGCCTACGGCAATGACACGCTCGAAATGCTCGCGCGCGTCGCAAAGGAATATGACCTGCTCATTGCGGCGGATGAAATTTATACCACCTATCTCTACGAGGGCGACTTCCGTCCCCTCCGCACTCTGCCGGGGATGGCCGAGCGTACTATCACGCTCAACAGCTTTTCCAAGAACTTCCTCATGACCGGCTGGCGCGTCGGCGTTATCATCGCGGAGCCTGAGCTGCTGGAGGTCATGAACGACATTAACGGTTCTCTCATCTATACCGCGCCCTCGATCTCACAGCGCGCTGCGATCCATGCGCTCGCAATGCGCCGCGAGATACGCGAAAAATACGTCACCGCGTACCGCGACCGTATCTTTTATACAGCAGACCGCATAGAGAAGCTCCCGTATCTCAGCCTTGTGCGGCCGAAGGGTACGTTCTATCTGTTCCCCGGCATAGAGAAAACCGGGCTCACGGACGATGAGTTCTGCAATGTTCTGCTGGACAAGGCGCACGTCCTCGTAAGCGACGGTAAGGCTTTCGGCACGGCAGGTGTCGGGCACTTCAGAATTGCATGCACAGTGGGTATTGATACACTAAAAATTGCATTTGACCGCATGGAAAAGCTTTCGTTCTGAGCCATTCTCCCTGTTTTTGCATAAATTGCACAATTCTGATGGTTAATTATTCATGTTTCTCATAAGAACCGAGTATTTACAAATCCGAATTCGTGAGTATAATTATGCACATCACTTACATATTCGTGCATATAAATGCACGAGAGGGAGGATAAAATGAAAAACCTTAGCATACTCAAAAAAATGCTGGTGCTGGCACTCAGCGCCGCGATGCTGCTGACCGTCCTTACCGGATGCGGCAGCAGTGAAACCGCAGCTCCGCAGGATGAGCAGGCAACCGAAGCACAGGCTGAAGAGCAGCCCGCCGCTGAAGCCACCACCCTGCTTGAGCAGATCAAGGCCAAGGGCAAGCTCGTCGTCGGCACCGAAGCACAGTACGCCCCCTACGAGTTCAAGGATCTCGACGCTAACTTTGTCGGCTGCGACATGTGGCTGGCTCAGCAGATTGCTGACAGCCTCGGCGTTGAGCTTGAGATCGTCGATATGTCCTTCGCGGGCATCATCCCCGCAGTGCAGTCCGGCCAGGTAGACCTCGGCATAGCCGCCTTCACCAACACCCCCGAGCGCGCCGAGGAAATTGACTTCAGCGATCTGTACGAGACCAGCGCACAGCTTCTGATAGTCAAGACCGGCAACGCTGACACCTACTCCACCAAGGAGGCCCTCGCAGGCCAGAAGGTCGGCGCACAGAAGGGCACCATCCAGTCCCAGCTCATCCAGTCCGCACTTCCCGACAGCGAGCTCTTCGAGCTTGAGAAGTACCCCGCGCTCGCACTTGAGGTGCAGAACGGTAACATCGCAGGTCTGGTAGTCGACCAGGCAGTCGGTGAGTCCCTCGTAGCCAACAGCAACGGTGAGCTTGAGGTCTCCAACTTCGAGTTCTCCGCAGAGGAAGCTTCCTTCGGTAAGTCCGTCGTCATCGCGAAGGGCAATGAGGAGCTGGTCGCAGCAGTGAACGAGGTCGTCAACAAGGTCACCTCTGACGGCAGCTACCAGGCAGCATACGACGAGGCAGTCGCACTCGCGGCAACCCTCGGCATGTAAGAAATATACAGCAAAAACTAACTACGGGCTTCGCCACTTCGGCGGCGAAGCCCGATTAAACTTTGAGGAGGGGTTCCCGTGAAATTTATGTTTTTTGAAACGATCGGAAAACTCATCGTCCGCTACCACAGCTTTTTTGAAGAGGGCATAATAAATACCCTTATCATAGCAGCCTTCGCAGTGCTTTTTGGCACGATCCTCGGCACGCTCATGGCGAGCATGCGTATGAGCAGGATCCTGCCGCTGCGATGGATCGCCACGGCCTACATTGAGTTTATCCGCGGAACTCCCCTGATGGTTCAGTTGATGTTCATCTTCTACGGCCTGCCGATGGCCGGGATCACGCTGCCGGATATTTCATGGATTCCGAACTTTTCGCGCTTTTCCGCAGGCATCATCGCAATGAGCCTCAATAGCTGCGCATACACCGCGGAGATCATTCGCTCCGGTGTTCAGGCTGTCGACAATGGCCAGATGGAGGCCGCGCGCAGCGTCGGCTTCAGTCACTCTCAGGCCATGAGGCTTGTCGTTCTGCCGCAGGCAATAAAGAATATCCTCCCCGCGCTCGGCAACGAGTTTGTGACGGTCATCAAGGAATCCTCCATCGTCTCCGTCATCGGTCTTGCAGACCTGATGTTCCGCACGAATGACGTCATTGCCGTTACATACAAGAGCCTCCCCTGCCTCGCGATAGCCGCGCTGTGCTATTTTGCGATGACCTTCACGGGCGGACGTATTATCGCGCTGGCTGAAAGGAAGATGAACCATGGCAAATGAAAAGCTGATACAGGTAGCCGACCTGTGCAAGAGCTATCACAACCTTGATGTTATAAAGCACATAAGCGTTGATTTCAGCAAGAATGAGGTCGTATCGATCATCGGCCCCTCCGGCGGCGGCAAGAGCACATTCCTGCGCTGCATGAACCTGCTTGAAAAGCCAAGCTCCGGTCAGATACTGTTTAACGGCGTGGATATATGTGCGAAGGAGCAGAGCAAATACATAGACCAGCACCGGCAGAAAATGGGCATGGTGTTCCAGCAGTTCAACCTCTTCAACAACATGACCGTAATGAAGAACCTCACCGCAGCGCCCGTCCGCATCAAAGGCATGGATAAAAAGCAGGCCGAGGACAAGGCCATTGAGCTGCTCGGGCGCGTCGGACTTGCCGACCGTGCGGACGCTTATCCCGACCAGCTCTCCGGCGGTCAGAAGCAGCGTATTGCCATTGTGCGCTCGCTGATGATGGATCCCGAGGTCATGCTCTTCGACGAGCCGACCAGCGCGCTTGACCCCGAAATGATCGGCGAGGTGCTCGACGTTATGAAGCAGCTTGCCGAAAGCGGGATGACGATGATCGTCGTCACGCACGAGATGCGCTTCGCCCGTGAGGTGAGCAGCCGGACGATCTTCCTCGACGACGGGCACATCGTTGAGGATAAGCCCTCACATGAGCTGTTCGACCATCCCGAAAGCCCGCGTCTCATCAGCTTTCTTGATAAGATGCTCTGATAAAATTCACGTTAATATACATGCGAAAAGAAACACAGGCGGTCACGGGTCCGCCTGTGTTTCTTCTTATCTATATAAACCGGAAAGCTAACTTTGTATGGCGTTCATCAGAGTCTGCCAATCGCTGAGGCTCAGGCCGTCGGAAAAGCTGAGAGAGTATGAATAGCTGCCGTCCGTCCAAATGGCAAGCGTATACTGCCCGGCGTCCCCCTTGAGCGTTACGGTCATGCCGCTTTCTTCAAGCTCGGTCACATCCGTATAAACGTTATAATCTCCGGAGCAGTCCTCCGTGCCGGCGGATTTTCTGTAGCGCGCGGTCTTGCCCTCGCCGGAATAATCTATCTCGGCAAGCTCATGCCAGTAGGATATATATTCCGCCTGTTCGGGAATAAACGGCAGGTCAATGTCGTTTACCTCAAAGCCGACAGCGGCAGACAACGCAGCCGCGGAATCGAGCTCAACAATATCCGCGCCGCCTTGGACAAAGCCGGGGGCGTCCCCCTCATTGGGCTGCAGATCATCGCTCGTGCTCACCTGCGCGGGGCTTCTGAGCGCGGACGCGGCGGCGATGATGACGGCAAGGCAGGCGGCCATTGACAGGAGCTTCGTCACTGTCCTGCCGGTCTGCTTTCTTCGCCGCTCCGCCGTTATGCCCTCGGCTTCTATATTCTCAAGGATGCGGCTGCGCATATCACCGGTAACTTTGATATGATCCATTATTTCATCATAGCGCTTCATCGAAGTCGTACTCCTCCCTGAGAATTTCTCTGAGCCGCTCACGCCCTCGGTGCAGGTCGGAGCAGACTGTCGCTTCCGGGCGCTTGAGGATATTGGATATCTCCCTCACGGAGCAGCCCTCGTGATAGAACAGGTGGATGACCTCGCGGTACTTGACCGGCAGGGACTTCACGGCCTCCCAGACAAAGGAGAGATCGGCGCGCTCGTTTATGGCCGCGCGCTCCGCCGCAGCGGTGACAGGCGCGCTGTAAAGCTTTGCGGCCATCCGAAATACACCGGCAAGCGTGTTGCGCAGCTCCCGCCAAAACCGGTTCAGGCACTGGCCGAGCATTTCAGAGTACATGCTGCATATTGCTTCCAAATCAGGTCCCCCCGTTCTTTCTTACAAAGTAAGCTTCCGAATTTACTCAGCCAACAGAGGACACAAGCGCCGTCATTTCATCGGCGGTCAGCCCAGCTTCGGACGATACGGAATAAGTATAGCCGTCGTTTGTCCATACGGCAAGCTTCACAAGCCCCGCGTCTCCCTTGAGGAGCACGTCAATGCCGCCGACGCTCACGGTCTCGGTCTCGGCATATTCGTTATAATCGCCGCTGATATCCTCGCTGCCGCGCGCCTTGCGGACGCGCCCGGTCTCGTTCTCGCCATTTACGTAGATAACCTCGAGCATCTCATCGTTCATCGCGCGGTAGATTTTATCGTCAGCGCTGCCGATGGCGTCGGGCAGCGTTATATAAAAGCCGGTCTGCTTCTCCGCTTCCGCGAGCGTGTCGAAATCCGTGAACGGATTCGGCATACCGATAATATCAGTCTCGGCACTGTCGGAACTATTGCCGCAGGCCGCAAAAGAGAGGATAGTCAGGAGCATCATAATTACCGCAAATAATCTTTTCATTGTTTTTCCCTTTCATTTTTGCATCTGTATTGGAGCGGTTCATTTACCGTTCTGTCCTATATACAGATGGGAAGGCAAAAAGGTTGCAGTCACGCGAGAAAAATTTTGCCCCCGGAGCAAATTTACACCGAGGGCGATTTTTCATGGGGCGAGTTTATACTTGTATTTGTCCTCTTCGGTTATCTCGCGCAGGACACGGCAGGGATTGCCGACGGCGACGACGCCCGAGGGGATATCGCGCGTCACGACGCTGCCCGCGCCGATAACGGTATTGTCCCCTATCGTCACGCCGGGCAGCACCGTCACGCCCGCGCCGATCCAGACGTTACTGCCAACGGTTATCGGCAGGGCAATCTCAAGGCCGGCGTTGCGCTGCTCGACATCCAGCGAGTGCCCTGCGGCGGAGAAGCAGCAGTTCGGCGCAATGAACACATGGTCGCCGAATGTTATAGGCGCGCAGTCGAGTATCACAAGATTGTGATTGGAATAGAAATCATCACCGATGAAAATATTATATCCGTAATCGCACCAGAAAGGCGCAGTGATGCGCAGATCCTTCCCGGCTTTGCCGAGGATGCCGCGCATTATCTCGTCCTGCTGCGCCGTGTCCGAGGGCAGGCAAAGATTATAGCGGTGACACTCGTCCTTACACTCGGCGCGTTGCTGCGCAAGCTCCTCATCGTAATTGGCGTCATACAGAAAGCCGGCCGCAGCCTTTTCACGCTCTGTCATGGTACATTCACCTCGCTGATTATTTCGTTCCGGTCGAGCCGAAGCCGCCGCGGCTATTGTCCCTGAGCTTATCGACGGTGACGAACTCAAGCTCAGGCTGCCGCTCCATGATGCGGAACTGGCAGATGCGCTCGTTCTTCTTTATATGCGTATCACGCAGGGCGTAGACAGGAGCCTTCCACTCGTCCGCATCCCCGCAATAAGAGTTATCGACAACGCCGACGCTATTGGTCAGGATGATCCCGAAGTTTTTGAAGGTGCTGCTGCGCGGGGCGATATGCGCTTCATAGCCCTCGGGCAGGATCATGCCGACACCGAGACGGAGATAACGGAACTCCCCCGCTTTCATCTCTACATCCTCCGCCGCGCGGAGATCGATCCAATCGCCCTTGGCGAGCTTCTCTATTTTCGTGATCTCATCGTCAAAATATTTTATAAACAGCTTCATTGCTAAACACTCCGACTTTTGTATTTATTGACATCTTTGCCCAATCTGGGTAAAATGTAGACATTACTACCGATATAATATCACACACGGGAGGACTTTTCCATGCCAAGTTTTCAGGACTTTTATTTTCAGTCGAGCACCGGCAGAACCAGCATCCACGCGCTCAAGTGCGTGCCGGACGGCAAGCCGCGCGCAGTAGTGCAGATAGCCCACGGCATTGCCGAGCACATTGACCGCTACAGGCCGTTCATGGAGTTTCTGGCAAATAACGGCTTTGTCATCGCAGGTAATGACCACCTCGGCCACGGCAAGAGCATCCGCGTCCCTGAGGAGCAGGGCTTTTTCGCCGAGAAGGACGGCTGGTGGCGCGTCGTGGACGATATGGACAAGCTGCACGACATCATGTCCAAGGAGTACCCGGGGCTTCCCTATGTGCTCTTCGGGCACAGCATGGGCAGCTTCCTCACGCGCACATATCTCATAAAGCACCCGGATAAGTACGACGGCGTCATACTCAGCGGCACGGGGCACCAGAGCCCGGCGCTAGTCCTCGGTGGGAACGCCGCAGCCACGGTCATGGCAAAGCTCAACGGCGCGATGGGCGACGGCGCAAAGCTCGATTCGCTGGCCTTCGGCACGTACCTCAACAAGATAGAGAACCCGCGCACGAAGTTCGACTGGCTTTCCCGAGACTCCGAACAGGTGGACAAGTACATTGCCGATCCGCTCTGCGGCTTTGTCGGGAAAATCAGCCTCTACCGCGACATGATGCAGGGGATAAAGTTCATTACGGACAAGAAGAACATCGCACAGATGAACAAGGAAAAACCCGTATACTTCATGTCCGGCGACGGGGACCCTGTCGGCGACTACGGCAAGGGCGTTGAACGCGCGTACAAGGCCTTCTGCGACGCGGGGCTGCACGACGTGTTCATGCGGCTCTACCCCGGCGGACGCCATGAAATGCTCAACGAAACAAACAAGGAGCAGGTATATCAGGATATTCTCAACTGGCTCAACGAGAAGTTCTGACTCTTATACAAGCAAAACCGCTTCCCGAACGGGAAGCGGTTTTTGTTAGTTCAGTTATCGGAATTACTCTTCCTCGGTCTCAGGAGCAACACCGGTAGCGGTGCCGTCTGCGCCGACTTCGTAAACAAGAGCATCCTCGCCGTTATCATCGGCGTACTCCTCTTCCTCGACCTCCTCGACCGCAGCGGGTGCGGGCTCGGACAGGGCACGGATGGAGAGGGATATCTTGTGCTTGTCATCGTCGATAGCGGTGATCTTTGCATCGACAACGTCGCCGACGGTCAGGACATCCTCGGGCTTGCCGATGCGGCGGTTGGCGATCTGGGAAATGTGGATCAGGCCGTCAACACCGGGGAGAACTTCTGCGAATGCGCCGAAGGGCATGAGCTTGACAACGGTAACGGGTGCAACATCGCCCACGCCGTACTTGTTGACGAACAGCTCCCAAGGATTGCCGTTGGGATCCTTGTAGCCAAGGGAGATCTTGCGCTTTTCCTTATCGAAGGAGATGACGTAAACGTCTATCTCATCGCCGACGGAGACGACCTCGGAGGGCTGGTGGATGCGGCCCCAGCTCAGCTCGGAGACATGGACCATGCCGTCAATGCCGCCGATATCGACAAATGCGCCGTAGCTGGTCAGGGACTTGACGGTGCCGTGATACTTCTTGCCGACCTCGATCTCGTTCCAAATGCTCTCGATGCGCTCACGGCGCTCAGCCTGTGCAACGCGGCGGATGGAGCCGACAACGCGCTTGCGTGCCTTATTGACCTCGGTGATCTTGAGGCGGACGGTTTTCTTAAGAAGCTGTGCAAGATCGGCCTCGCGGGGCAGATCGGTCTGGGATGCGGGAACGAACACGCGCACGCCCTTGACGTTAACGACAACGCCGCCCTTGTTCTCTTCAGTGACAACGCCTTCGAGAACGGACTCGTTATCGACAGCTTCCTCGACAGCGTTCCACATCTTGGCAGCGTCGAGACGCTTCTTGGAGAGCATTGCGGTGCCTTCGACATCGTTGACTCTGACAACAACGGCTTCGATGGTATCGCCGACCTTGACAGCGTCTTCGACCTTGATGCCGTCATCGGTGAACTCGGAAGTCGGAATGAAGCCGGAATACTTGGCGCCCAGATCAACACTGATCTCGGTGCCGGTAATAGCAACAACAACGCCGGTTACCTTATCTCCATTATATATAGTTTTGAGAGTCTCCTCCAGCATTTCATCGAAGGACTTTTCCTTCTCAACTGCGGATTCTTCAACTTTGATTTCGTCGCTCATTTTGTTTCTTACCTCCTTAATTATCCACGCCGGGGTGGATGCACCGGCCGTGAGTCCCACTGTGTCAGCCGTTTTCAGCCTGTCCATATCAAGGGCATCCGCCCTCTCTATAAACTCTACGCACGGACAATGCTCCCTGCATATCTCCGCAAGATGCACACTGTTCGCGCTGTGCCTGCCGCCGATGACAACTATGGCGTCACAATCCGAGGCAAGCCTGGCCGCCTCCTCCTGACGCGTGGACGTAGCAAGGCATATTGTATCAGATATTTCCGGATTTGTACATCTTTTTTTTATAACATTGCAACATTCGGTAAAATTACTGTTGGTCTGTGTCGTTTGAACGACAAGTGTTATGGGTTTTTCCCAATAGCCCGGATTTTCGTTCAGCCACTGCTCGAGTTCTGTCGAGTTTTCAAACACTTTATGCTCCCCGCACCAACCGCATATAGCCTCGACCTCGGGGTGGTTCCGCATGCCGATGACAACAGTGAAGCGGTTTTTCTCCTTCGCGGCGGTGACGATCTTATGTATGGCCTTTACCTTGGGGCAGGTCGCATCATGTATCACGGCCCCGGCCTGCTTGAGTTCTTCGTACACCTCCGGTGCCGCGCCGTGCGCGCGGATGAGTACATCCTCCCCCAGCCTTGCGTCACAGGGGTTCTCTATGACGCGCAGCCCCTTTGCGGTAAGTTCCTGCACAACATCCTCATTGTGGATGAGCTGACCGAGGCTTGCGCATTTTCCCTTCTCCTCCAGCAGCTTCTCCGCCATGCCGACGGAGCGGTTTACCCCAAAGCAGAAACCGGCGCTCTGCGCAACTCTGAGTTCCCTCATCGCGTTTACTCCTGCTTCGGGCTGAGCCGGTCAATGACAAGCTCCGCAAGCACCGCGGCACTCTCTTCAAAGTTCAGGCTGCTGGTATCGACATGCACGGCATCCTCCGCCGCACGCAGCGGAGCCGCGGCGCGCTTGGTGTCCTGCTCATCCCGGTACTCGATGTCCTTCAGAACCTCGTCAAAGCTCGCGGCCACGCCCTTGGCCTCAAGCTCAAGCATGCGGCGCTTTGCGCGCTGCTCGGCGCTGGCGGTGAGGAATATCTTGAGGTCGGCGTCAGGGAGAACAACGGTGCCGATATCTCGCCCGTCCATGACGACATTGTGCTCCCGCGCAAGCTTGCGCTGCATCTCAAGCAGGAAGCTCCTGACCGCAGGCAGGGACGAAACGTCCGACGCGCAGATGGATATCTCCGGCATGCGGATCGCTTCTGACACGTCCTCCCCGTCGAGGAACATACGCTGCTCACCTGCTTCGTTATAGCGCATCTCGATATTGAGCTTTGGCAGCAGAGCCTTGACGGCGGGCTCGTCATGCCGGTCTATGCCCGCGCGGTAGGCCGCCAAACCGACCGTGCGGTAGATCGCGCCGGTATCGACATATATAAAGCCGAAGTCCGCAGCGAGCTTTCTCGCCATCGTGCTCTTGCCCGCGCCGCTGGGGCCGTCTATTGCAATAGAATAAAAGTCTTTCATTACACTGTCTCCGTTCATATTGAATTACCGGCAACATAGCCGGTCGACCATGCTATCTGAAGATTGAAACCGCCGGTGTAGCCGTCAAGGTCAAGCACCTCACCGGCAAAATACAGCCCCGGCATAAGCTTTGACTCCATCGTGCGGGGGTTAATTTCCTTGGTACTCACGCCGCCTGCCGTGACTATCGCCTCGTCTATCGGCCTTGTCCCGGTCACGGACACAGGGAAAGCCTTGAACAGGTGCAGGAG
>CAKTIH010000027.1 GCA_934565615.1 uncultured Oscillospiraceae bacterium
CCTCACCGGGGCAACGCTTATCGTCAGGCGCATCAACGGCATCCGCCGTGCTGCAATGGCTCCCGTTCTCCCGGCAGGGGAGCGCGGCGTCATGCTCATCGACTGCGGCGCGAACGTCGAGTGTACCGCCGAGTATCTCCTCCAGTTTGCCTATATGGGCAGCTTCTATGCAAAGAAGATGATGGGCTGCGAGAACCCGCGCGTGGGGCTTTTGAACGTCGGCACCGAGGACACAAAGGGCGGCGAGCTCCAGCATCAGGCATTTGCCCTGCTGAAAAACGCGGATGAAGAGGGCAGGATAAACTTCATCGGCAATGTTGAGGGCACGGGAGTGTTTAACGGCGCGGCAGACGTCGTCGTGACTGACGGCTTCACCGGTAATGTGCTTCTCAAGAGCACCGAGGGCGTCATCAAGTACATGATGAAGTCTCTCAAGGGCGTGTTCTATAAGAGCACGAAGAACAAGCTTGCCGCTGCCGTTCTGAAAAAGGACCTCGGCATAATGAAGAAGTCGATGGACGTCAACGAGGTCGGCGGCACGGCGCTCGTCGGTATTTCCAAGCCCGTCATAAAGGCGCACGGCTCCTCGAACGCGGCCTGCATCTTTGCCGCGGTGCGTCAGGCCATGACCTTTGTCGACGCCGGGGTCATCGACGATATTAAGGCCAATATCGAATATATGAAACTGAAGGCTGAACAGTAATGGATAAACTTGAAGAGAAGATCGGCTACCGCTTCAAAAACCGCGGCCTGCTCGTCACTGCGCTCACGCATAGCTCCTATGCCAACGAGCGCCACAGCACGCCCTGCCAGAGCTATGAGCGCCTTGAGTTCCTTGGCGACTCCATTCTCGGCTATGTGACCGCGGAGTTTCTCTACTCGCATGAGCCGAGCCTGCCCGAGGGTCGGATGACCCGTCTGCGCGCGGAGCTCGTGTGCGAGGGGAGTCTGCATAAGGCCGCGCTCGCCCTCGGTCTGGGCGAGTATATGCGCCTTGGCCGCGGCGAGGAGCACACCGGCGGACGGGAGCGCCCGTCGATCCTCGCGGATATGGTAGAGTCGATAATCGCCGCGCTCTATCTCGATTCCGGTATCGACGAAGCGCGCCGCTTCATCATGGCAAATGTCCTCGCCGGGGCAGAGCTTGGCGAAGCGCACCACATTGCCGATTATAAGACCGAGCTTCAGGAGCTTGTACAGCGCCGCAGCAATCAGGTCATCAGCTATGAGCTTATCGGCGAATCCGGTCCGGATCACAACAAGCTCTTCACCTTCCGCGTGCTCATTAACGGTGTGCCTACCGGCGAGGGCAGCGGCAGGTCAAAGAAGGAGGCCGAGCAGATGGCCGCCTGCAAGGCGTTGGAGGCACTGAAGAAGTGAGCGCCAGAGAGAGCATAATCCCGGTTTTCGTGCCGCACCTCGGCTGCCCGCACAACTGCGTGTTCTGCAACCAGAACCGCATCTCCGGGCAGCTGGAGCCTGCGACGCCGCAGACCGTTACAGACGAAATAGAGAACGCAGCCGCCTTTCTCCCAAAGGGAGGAAAGCGGCAACTGGCGTTTTATGGGGGCAGCTTCACGGCCATCCCGGCGGCGGAGCAGGAGGCGCTTTTGGGCGCTGCCAAGACATATCTTGACCGCGGGGAGATAAACGCGATCCGCCTTTCCACCCGCCCCGACGCGATAGATGAGACGGTGCTGGAGCGTCTGCACCGCTGCGGTGTGGAGACGGTCGAGCTCGGCGCGCAGTCGATGGACGCGGAGGTTCTGCGACGCTCGGCACGCGGGCACACGGCTGAGGACGTGGAGCGTGCATCAAAGCTCATCAAGGCTTCTGGCTTCAGGCTCATTCTCCAGATGATGACGGGGCTTCCCGGGGACACGGCGGAGAAGGACATTGAGACGGCGAAGAAAATAATCGCCCTCGAACCCGACGGCGTGCGCATTTACCCGACGGTCATCGTCCGTGATACCGCGCTTTACGACATGTGGAGAGCGGGAAAGTATGCCGAGCACACTGTCGAGGACGCGGTCAGCGTCTGCGCGCAGCTCGTACCGCTGTTTGAAGCGGCGGGCATACCCATTATCCGCCTCGGCCTGAACCCGACGGACGACCTTTCCGGCGGCGATGCCGTCGGCGGGGCATATCACCCGGCGCTCGGAGAGCTGGTGCGCTCGCGCATCATGCTGCAAAAGGCGCAGGAGCTGCTGCGCGGCATTGCGCCGGGAAGCGCCGTGACGCTTGCCGTCGGCCGGGGCAAAGCCTCGCAGATGGCGGGGCAGCACCGCTGCAACACCAAAGCGCTGACGGAGGGATTCGGCCTGAAAAACATCAGAATAACCGAAAAGGCGGAGCTTTCCGGGCAAGAAATTCAAATACTCGACATTGAAATGCCGCGTGAAATGTAATATAATAACTCGATTAAAACGTTTTTTGAGTGAACGGGGACTTTGGTTTGTATTTAAAAGCACTGGAAATTCAGGGGTTCAAGTCCTTCCCGGACAAGACCCGCCTTACCTTTGAAAAGAATATAACCGCGATCGTCGGGCCGAACGGCTCCGGCAAATCCAATATATCCGACGCCATACTCTGGGTCATGGGCGAGCAGCGCTCCAAGGCGCTGCGCGGCAGCAAGATGGAGGACGTTATCTTCGGCGGCACCGAAAAGCGCGGCGCTCTCGGCTATGCGCAGGTCTCGCTCATCATCGATAACTCAGGCCACATCTTTGATTCCGACAGCAGCGAGATAATGCTGACCCGCCGCTATTACCGCAGCGGCGAGAGCGAATACTACATCAACCGCGAATCCGTGCGTCTCAAGGATATCAACAATCTTCTCATGGACACCGGCCTTGGGCGCGACGGGTATTCCATCATCGGTCAGGGCAGGATAGGCGAGATAGTTTCAAGCCGCTCGACCGACCGGCGCGAGGTCTTTGAGGAAGCCGCCGGTATCTCCCGCTACCGCTACAGAAAAGAGGAAGCGGAGCGCAAGCTTGAAAAGACGGAAGAAAACCTCCTGCGCATAAACGACAAGATTGAGGAACTGGAAATGCAGGTCGGCCCGCTGAAAAAGCAGGCGGAGACGGCGAAGCAGTACCTCAGGCTGCGCGTCGAGCTCAAGGTGCAGGAAGTCTCGGCATGGATGGCAACGCTCGATAAGCTGCATGAGCAGTCGGAGCTTGTAAACGCCGAATATGAGCAGACAAAGAAAAGCCTTGAGCAGGCAAAGGATGAGCTGCAGGCGCTATACGCGTCCTCCGGCAGCATCAGCGAGCGCATGCACCGCAAGGACATTGAGTCCGAACAGGCGCGCGAACGGCTCTCCGCGGCGGAGGGTCAGGCGGCTCAGTGCGAGAGCATGGCGGCCGTGCTGCGTGCGGACGTGAAGAGCAGCAAGGAGAGCATGGACCGTATGCTCGGCGACATTGCCGAGCAGGAAAACCGTGTGCGCGGCGTGCAGCAGAGCATTGACGAGAGCCTTGGCCGCATGGCCGAAATTGACCACGAGCTGACCACGGTGCGCGAAGAGCTCACCGCGAACTCAAACATGGTCGAGGGCTGCCGCATGAAGCTCGGCGGAAGAGAGAGCAGCGTCACCCAGCTCAGCGATAGAGTTAACAAAATATCAGTTGAAGCACGTTCGATGGATTCGCGCATCGCGATGCTCTCCGAAATGGAGAAGGACTATGAGGGCTATTCCAAGGCTGTCAAGACCGTCATGCGCGAAG
Source organism: uncultured Oscillospiraceae bacterium (assembly GCA_934565615.1). Taxonomy (GTDB): domain Bacteria; phylum Bacillota; class Clostridia; order Oscillospirales; family Oscillospiraceae; genus Limivicinus. The sequence goes on from CAKTIH010000027.1 coordinate 3,732, forward strand.
CGGGGCGCGGGAACCTCAAGGGCATCCATGCTCCGGTGGCAAACCTCATCCGTGCGGAGGATGAATTTGCCCTCGCGATAGAGACGGCGCTCGGCGCGGCGGGGCAGAACATCGTCGTCGATACGCAGAACGATGGCCGCCGCGCAATAGAGCTGCTGAAGAAGTACGACTCGGGCCGCGCGACATTTCTCCCGGTGGACACGATCCGCGGAAGCGTGATGCGCGACGCGCCGGTGAACGACCCCGGCTTTGTCGGGATCGCATCGGAGCTTGCGCAGTATGACGCGAAATACAGGGACATTTTTGAAAACCTCCTCGGACGTACGGTCATTGCCGAAGCGATGACCGACGCGATAAGGATATCGAAGAATAACGGCAACCGCCTGCGCATCGTGACGCTTGACGGGCAGCTTATTAACGCCGGCGGCTCGATGACCGGCGGCAGCAGCGCGAAGGGCACGGGCATAATCTCCCGCGCAAACGAGCTGGAAAAGCTAAGGAAGCAGCGCGAAAAGCTCGCCGAAAACGAGAAGAGCTATACACAGCAGCTTGAGCGGGCAAAGACCGACCTTGCCGCTGTGCGCTACCAGCTCGACATGAAGCTGGAGGAACAGGCGGAGATAAAGAGCCGACTCTCCTCACTCGAAGCGGAAAAACGCGCGGTGGAAAGCTCCGCGGCGCAATTGAAGCTCTTGCTCGAAAGCCTCACCGGAGACAGCCAGGCGCGGCGCGAGGCAGTGGAAGCCTACCAGAGAAAGATAGACAGCTTCAACGAGCGGCTGAAAGAAAAGGAAGCGGAGATCGCCGCGATAAATGAGAAAGCCAAGGCCATCAAGAACGAGATCGCCGAGATAAGCCGCAGCAAGATGGAGCTTGAGGGCAAGCGTACCCGCGCCGACAAGGAGGCACAGGAGCGCAACGGCGACATTCTCGACCTCGAACGGAAAGTCGCGAAGATAGAGCAGAAGAAGCTTGCCGCCGACATGGAAGAAAAGCAGATAATGGACAAGCTCTGGGAAAACTATGAGCTGAGCCATACTGCGGCGCAGGCGATGCGCCAGCCGGTGGAGAGCCTGCCGAAAGCAAACAAGCTCATCGGCGAGCTGCGCCGCCAGATAAACGCCCTCGGCACGCCGAACCTCGGCGCGATAGAGGAATACGACAGAGTCAGCGAGCGCTACGGCTTCCTCAGCGGACAGCGCGACGACGTGACAAAGGCGAAGAGCGAGCTTGTCGGCATCATCAAGGAGATCACGAGCCAGATGGAGGAGGTCTTCGTCGAGCGCTTCAAGGAGATAGACGAGTGCTTCCGCCAGACCTTCCTTGAACTCTTCGGCGGCGGCAAGGCCGCGCTCAGACTCGAGGACGAAAACGACGTGCTCAACTGCGGGATAGAGATAAAGGTGCAGCCGCCGGGCAAGGCGCTGACAAACCTGAGTCTGCTCTCCGGCGGAGAGATGGCGTTTGTTGCGATAGCGCTGTACTTTGCGATACTCAAGGTGCGCCCCACGCCGTTCTGCGTAATGGACGAGATAGAGGCAGCACTGGACGAGGCGAACGTCACGCGCTACGCCGAGTACATGCGCCGCATGTCCGACAAGACGCAGTTCCTCGTTATCACGCACCGCCGCGGCACGATGGAAGAAGCCGACATGCTCTACGGTGTGACGATGCAGGAAAAGGGCGTATCGACCGTTATCGAGCTCGACCTTGAGGATGCGCAGAAAACTATAACGCAGTAAATTATACAGGAGGTCAAGGCATGGGATTTTTTGACAAGATTTTTTCGGGACTCACAAAGACCCGCACGAATATGGAGGAGCTTGAAGAGCTCTTCAAAAACTACAAATTCGAGAGCGACGATTTTTATGAGGAGCTGGAGGATCTGCTCGTCATGTCCGACATCGGCGCGGAGACGACCGACAAGGTCATTGAGAAGATGCGCCTGCTGTGCTTTGACCGCAACATAACCAAGGGCTACAAGGCAAAGGAATGTCTGATGGAGATACTGATGCAGTACCTCGAAACCGGCGACAACAGCCTGAAGCTCTCGACCACGCCGTCGGTAATACTGATGGTGGGGGTAAACGGCGTCGGCAAGACGACGACGATAGGAAAGCTCGCTTCTATGCTGATAGCCGAGGGCAAGAAGGTGCTGCTGTGCGCGGGCGATACCTTCCGCGCCGCCGCGGCCGAACAGCTCGGCATATGGGCAGAGCGCACGGGCGCGGACATTGTGCGCCACGAGGAGGGCAGTGACCCCGCGGCGGTCGTATACGACGGCATATGCGCGGGCAAGGCTCGCGGCGCGGACGTCATAATAATCGACACGGCGGGACGGCTGCACAACAAGCAGAACCTCATGAACGAGCTTTCGAAGATGCGCCGCATCATCGACCGCGAGCTTCCCGGCGCGGACGTTGAGACGCTGATGGTGCTCGACGCGACGACGGGGCAGAACGGACTTATACAGGCAAAGCAGTTCCTCGACACGGCGGGGCTCACGGGCATAGTGCTCACAAAGCTTGACGGCACGGCCAAGGGCGGCATCGTATTTGCGATTGCGCAGGAGCTGAAGCTGCCGGTCAAGTACGTCGGCGTCGGCGAAAAGGTGGACGACCTCATACCCTTCGACGGGAAAAACTTCGTGGAGGCGCTGTTCAAATGAGACTTATACTTGCAAGCAACAACAAGAACAAGCTGCGTGAATTCAAGCAGCTTGTCGAGGGCATGGATATAGAGCTCCTCAGCCAGAGCGAGGCGGGGCTGCAGCTCGACGTCGAGGAGACGGGCACGACCTTTGAGGAGAACGCCTATCTCAAGGCCAAGGCCGTCACCGACGCGCTCGGCTGCGCGGCGGTCGCGGACGATTCGGGACTTGTGGTCGACGCGCTGGGCGGCGAACCGGGCATATACTCGGCGCGCTACGGCCCCGGGCACGACGCGTCCGACGCGGACAGGTACAACTACCTGCTCAATAAGCTCGGCGACGAGAAAGACCGCAGCGCGCGCTTCGTGTGCTGCATATGCTGCACGATGCCGGACGGCACTGTGCTGCGCGCACGCGGCGAGTGCGAGGGCGAGATAATGTACGGCCCGAAGGGAAACGGCGGCTTCGGCTACGACCCGGTGTTCAAGCCCGACGCGGTAAACTGCGGTATGGCAGAACTCACACCGGATGAAAAGAACGCGATATCCCACAGGGGCAAGGCGCTGAGAGCCTTTGCCGAGGAACTGAAGAGGTATTATAATGGCGATAACAAGTAAACAGAGAGCCCAGCTCAGAGGCATGGCGATGAGCATAGACACAATAATCCAGATAGGCAAGGGCGGGATAACGGAGAGCGTTGTAGACTCCGTGTCCGCGGCGCTCAAGGCGCGCGAGCTCGTGAAAGGCAAGGTGCTTGAAAACTCGATGCTCACCGCACGCGAAGCCTGCGACGAGCTCTGCGAGAAGTGCAGGGCAGAGGGCGTACAGGTCATCGGCACAAAGTTCGTGCTCTACAAGCGCAACGAGAAAGAGCCGAAAATAGTGCTGGTAAAGGATAAGAAAAAATGACGACGGTCATTTACGGCGGGAGCTTCAACCCGCCGCATCTGGGGCATGTTTCGGCGGCGCAGTCGGTATATGAGGCGCTGAGACCGGACAGGTTCCTGATAATACCGACGAACATCGCCCCGCACAAGGCGGCGGCAGCCGGGAGCCCGGACGCTGCGGCAAGGCTCCAAATGTGCAGGCTGGCCTTTGCGGGCATACCCGGCGCGGAGGTCTCCCCGATGGAGATGGAGCGCGAGGGCAAGAGCTACACCGCCGACACTATCAGAATACTGCGGGAGAAATACCCGGAGGATGAGCTTTATCTCGTCGTCGGGACGGACATGTTTTTGAGCTTCCGCGAATGGCACGAGTATAAATACCTGCTGGATAACTGCACACTGGCGGTCTTATCACGCGAGACGGACGACAGGGGAGAGATACTCTCATTCAAGCGCAGCCTTGAAAACGAGGACGGCGCGAGGATCAGGCTCATAGAGCATGAGCCGCTGCCGATGAGCTCGGCGGAGATACGCGCGATGCTGCCGAAGGCCGGGGGCGCGGAGCTTCTGGACGACGGGGTATACTCGCTTATAATCAAAAACCGCTGGTACGGCGCAAAGCCCGAGCTGCGGTGGCTGCGGGAAAAGGTACGGCCATACCTCACGGAAAAGCGCGCAAGGCACGTCGCGGGCTGCGAGGAGCAGGCGGTGAAGCTTGCCAAGCGCTGGGGCGCGGACGTCTATGAAGCGGCCGAGGCGGGCATACTGCACGATATAACGAAAAAACTCAGTGACGAAGAACAGTTGATAATGTGCGATAAATATGGTATTATTCTCGACGCCGCTGAAAGGCGAAATCCGAGGATACTCCATGCGCGCACGGGCGCGGCGCTCGCGCGGGAACTGTTCGGGATACCGGACGGGATATATTCCGCGATACGCTGGCACACGACCGGGAAGCCGGACATGAGCCTGATGGAAAAGATAATCTACCTTGCCGACTTCACCGAGCCGACGAGGGACTTTGAGGGCGTGGAGCCGCTCCGGAAGCTCTGCTTCGAGGACCTTGACAGAGCGATGGAGCTGGGGCTTCGGATGAGCCTTGAGGAGATACGCTCAAGAGGCGAGGACGCCTATAAAGATACGGTTGATGCGTACCGATGGTATAAAAAAGAACAAGGAGGAAGCGCGACATGCTGACAGCCGAACAGATAGCCGCCATAGCCGCAAAAGCTTTGGAGGACAAGAAAGCAAGAGACATAAAGGTGCTTAGAACTACGGAGCAGACGGTGCTTGCGGATTACTTCGTGATCTGCAACGGTACTTCCTCCACGCACATAAAGGCGCTGGTGGACGAGGTGGACAAGCAGCTTTCGGAGGCCGGCGAGCCGCCGGTGCGCCGCGAGGGGCTGCGCTCGGACATCTGGGTGCTGATGGACTTCGGCTGCGTTATCGTCCATGTGTTTACGGACGAAGCGCGCAAGTTCTATAACCTTGAGAGGCTTTGGAGCGATGCAGAGGTGGTGGATCCCTCAAGCCTTCCGCGCCCCTGACTACAGGGGCATTCGGACTAAAAATAAAAATTAGATCAGGAGAGTTGATTCACCATGAGATATGATTTTGCTGCAATAGAGAAAAAATGGCAGGACCGCTGGGAAGAGAGCAAGCCCTACGCCGCAGTGACCGACGGCGACAAGCCCAAATTCTATGGCCTTATCGAGTTCCCGTACCCCTCCGCCGCCGGTCTGCACGTCGGCCATCCGCGCCCCTTTACGGCGATGGACATCATCACGCGCAAAAAGAGAATGGAGGGCTACAACGTCCTCTTCCCGATAGGCTTTGATGCTTTCGGTCTGCCGACCGAGAACTTCGCGATAAAGAACCACATCCACCCGGCGATCATCACCCAGCAGAACATCAAGAACTTCACCCGCCAGCTCAAGATGCTCGGCTACGGCTTCGACTGGGACCGCTGCGTCGACACGACCGACCCGAAGTACTACAAGTGGACGCAGTGGATATTCCTGCAGATGTTCAAGAAAGGTCTTGCGTACAAGACTACGATGCCCGTCAACTGGTGCACCAGCTGCAAGTGCGTGCTGGCAAACGAAGAGGTCGTCGAGGGCGTGTGCGAGCGCTGCGGCTCGCCCGTCGTGCGCAAGGAAAAGAGCCAGTGGATGCTCGGCATCACCAAGTACGCCGACAGGCTCATAAACGATCTGGACGATCTGGACTACATTGAGCGCGTCAAGATCCAGCAGAAGAACTGGATAGGCCGCTCCACCGGCACCGAGGTCACCTTCAAGACCAACGTCGGCGACGACGTCACCGTTTTCACGACCCGTGCAGACACGCTCTTCGGCGTGAGCTACATGGTCATTTCGCCTGAGCACCCGCTGCTCGACAAGTGGAAGGACAGCATCGCGAACTGGGGCGAGGTCGAAGCGTATAAGGAAGCCGCTTCCCGCAAGTCCGACTTCGAGCGCGGCGAGCTCAACAAGGACAAGACCGGCGTGCGCCTTGACGGCATCGAGGCCATCAACCCCGTGAACGGCGCGTCCGTTCCGATGTTCGTCTCCGACTACGTCCTCATGGGCTACGGCACCGGTATCGTCATGGGCGTTCCGGGTCACGACCAGCGCGACTGGGACTTCGCAACGAAGTTCGGCCTGCCGATCATCGAGGTCGTCTCCGGCGGCGACGTCACGAAAGAAGCGTTCGTCGCAAAGGACGACAGCGCGATAATGGTAAACTCGGGCTTCCTCAACGGGATGACCGTCAAGGAAGCTATTCCCGCGATGCGCGAGTACGCTATCGAGCACGGCTGGGGCAAGGAGAAGGTCAACTACAAGCTGCGCGACTGGGTATTCTCCCGTCAGCGCTACTGGGGCGAGCCGATACCCCTTGTCAACTGCCCGAAGTGCGGCTGGGTGCCGCTGCCCGAGAGCGAGCTGCCGCTGGTGCTGCCGCAGGTGGAATCCTACGAGCCGACCGACGACGGCGAATCCCCGCTGAGCAAGATGACCGACTGGGTCAACACCACCTGCCCCTGCTGCGGAGGCCCGGCAAAGCGCGAGACTGACACCATGCCCCAGTGGGCGGGGTCGAGCTGGTACTTCCTGCGCTATATGGACCCGCACAATGACAACGAGCTTGTCAGCAAGGACGCAGAAGAGTACTGGGGCCCGGTAGACTGGTACAACGGCGGCATGGAGCACACCACGCTCCACCTGCTCTACAGCCGTTTCTGGCATAAGTTCCTGTATGACATCGGCGTTGTACACACCAAGGAGCCTTACGCCAAGCGCACCTCCCACGGCATGATCCTCGGCAAGAACCCGCACTATGTCGGCAATGCCGCGACCGAAGAGGAGAAGCAGGCGCTCATAGAGAAGTACGGCGCGCAGGCACAGCGCACGGCAGTCAAGATGTCGAAGTCCCTCGGCAACGTCGTCAACCCCGACGACGTCGTGAAGGCCTACGGCGCGGACACGATGCGTCTGTACATCATGTTCATCGGCGACTTTGAAAAGACCGCGACCTGGTCGGACGATGCAGTCAAGGGCTCGAAGCGCTTCCTCGACCGCTGCTGGAACCTGATGGACATTGTCACCGAGGGTGAGATATCCAAGAAGAACGAGAGCATCATCCACAAGACCATCAAGAAGGTCACTGAGGATATAGACACGCTCAAGCTCAACACCGCTATCGCCGCGCTCATGACAATGGTCAACGAGTTCTACGCAAACGGCCTGACCAAGGGCGACCTTGAGATGCTGCTTCTGCTCCTCTCCCCGTTCACGCCGCACATCGTTGAGGAGATGTGGGAGCAGATGGGCTTTGCGGCAAAGTACGGCAAGATGGCGATGCAGATGGATTGGCCGAAGTACGACGAGAGCAAGACCGTCGACGCCGAGCGCGAGATGGCCGTGCAGGTAAACGGCAAGCTGCGCAGCACGATCCGCATCAGCACCGACGCGAGCGAGGACGAGATCATTGCCGCGGCCTGCGCCGATGAGAAGATCCAGCGCCAGATGGAGGGCAAGACCCTTGTCAAGACCATCGTCGTCAAGGGCAAGATCGTGAACCTCATCCTCAAATAAGGCAACTCTGACTCATAAAATTGTTGACAACGGACGCTTCAGCCGTTATAATACTAACGTTAAAAAGCCAATTCATTGGCCCTTGAAGCGCCGCGAGGCGTATTTGGAGGGAGGGAAATAAATGTCTGAAATCTATGTCAAGGAAAATGAGTCTCTGGACAATGCTCTGAAGAGATTCAAGCGTAGCTGCGCGAAGTCCGGCGTTCTGGCCGACCTCAGAAAGAAGGAGTACTACCAGAGCCCCAGCGTCAAGCGCCGCAAGAAGTCCGAGGCCGCACGCAAGAACAAGAATAAGCGTTACTACTAATGCGATATGAGATCTCCCGCACCTGACGGTGCGGGAGATTTTTACGCTTTTCTGAGATATGAAACGAAAAAATACTGCACATTCTATTATATCGGGTGTATAATAATGGTTGACTTCGGGGCGCGTTTCGGATATCATCTATTTGAATGGGAGCGAATGAAGGCAAGTCAGCGCGCCTATGATTACGGGAATAACCGCGCAAAGCGGTAACGATAGCGCCGGGCGGCGTCCGCCGAAAGCGGACACGGCTGGCGTGAAATATACAAACGGAGGGACAAAAGCATGATAATGGATTGCGAAAAATACGTAGGCAAATGTGTCTGCGGCCGGGAGCACACGCTTGAGACGAAGAAGGTCGTCGTCGAGTACAACGCTCTGGCAAACTTCGAGCAGTACATGGAGGATGTGGGGCTTGCGGGCAAGCGCCGCGCCGTAGTGTACGACACGATGGTGTACCAGCTCACCGAGGGCAAGCACGTCAAGGCCGATCAGGAGATCGTGCTCGAAGCGAAGGGCCTGCGCGCGGAGGATACGCTGATAGAGGAAATGATGAAGCAGCTGGATAATCCGGAGGTCATAGTCGCTTTCGGCGCAGGCACCATCATGGACTTCGGCCGCTACCCCGCGTATAAGCTCGGCATCCCATTTGTCGCGATACCGACGCTGGCTTCCTCCGACGGCTTCACGGCGAACATCTGCTCGGCCATACTCAACGGCCAGAAGAAGTCCACGCCGATGTGCGCGCCGATCCTTGTTGTGGCTGACCTTGACATCATCAAGGGCGCGCCGGCGAGACTCGTCGCGAGCGGCATAAACGATATCCTTGCAAAGTACGTATCGCTGACCGACTGGCGCATCGCGCACATGGTCGCGGGTGAATACTTCTGCCCGATGGTGGCGGAGCTTGCAGAGCACGCGCTGAAGCTGATGCGCGAAGCAGCCGACAAGTACGCCGCAACAGGCGTCGCCGACCACGAGGCGATGACGATGGCACAGATGGAGAGCGGCCTGACGATGCAGCTGCTCAACCACTCGCGCGCCGCGTCCGGCGCGGAGCACCTTATGGCGCATCTGGTCGAGCTGCACCCGCCGAGGTTCGAGAAGGCCGAGGGCATCCACGGCGAATGCGTGGGAGTCGGCACCTTTGAGTGCATCAAGGTGTATCACGAGCTGGCAAAGAAAACGCCGAAGGCGAAGCCGTTCCAGCCGCTGACGGAGGAATGGGTGCGCGAGAAATTCGGCGAGAGACTTATGCTGGGCATCATGAAGGAGAACGAGAACGACGTGCTGGCGACCTTCCCGGCGCAGAACATCGTTGACCACTGGGACGAGATACGCGAGCTTATAGCGAAGATCCCGCCAGTTGAGGAGATGGAGAAGCTCTACTCTGACTGCCACTGTAAGTATAGACCCGAGGACATCGGCATCGATCCGTCCCTCGCGGATGAGATGCTGGAGATCTCGGCGGCTATCCGCAACCGCCTGACGCTTATCCGCATGCTCCGCGTGCTCGATTTTGAATAAGCTGAATATAGTAAAAAGCCTTCTCCGCGAGGAGAAGGCTTTTTCAAATTATCGTTCATTGTTTCGATGCCGGGCGGTTCTTGCGGTGGGAGTGGCCGCGGCTGCGGCGGCGAGCCTGCGCGGCCTTGGTCTTATAGAAGCTCTGCATGTCCTCATCGGCTTCGTAGACGAGCTTGTTTGCGGACCAGGTGTTATCCTCGGTGTTCTTGCGGAACTTCGCGCGCACGAGGAACGCGCCGTGCTCGGGGCAGGTATAGATATTCATATAGCGCTGGTCGCCCTGATTGACCCACTTGAGGCAGGCGGTCTCCCCGCCGCAGTGCGGGCAGGCAAGCTTCGTGACGCGCTCATCGGCAAAGGCAACGGCCTTGCTCTCAAAGCCCTCGAAGCTCTCATGGCAGAGAGTGTCCGGCCCTTCGTTCTCGACAGGGGGCTTGAAGTTCGGCATGCGCGAGGCGAGGATGCGCGCAGCGTCCGGGTACAGGCGGAGCCCCTCGGCCATATCGAGCCGGGAGGCGACGAGAGCGGTGTTGTACGCATCGCCCAGAGCGTCATGCGCGACGCGGGTCTGCTCGATCTCGAAATGCTCCATAGCGCTGGCGAGAGACTTCTGGTTCTTGTCCCCGCCGGTCTGAAGATTATAGATGAGCTGGAGGTTTATCCAGCCGCCGATCCAGTCCCAGTCAAGGTCATGGATGATGATGTTCTGCTCCATGATGCGCTGGTCGTCATTGCCCCAGGTGATGAAGGTGACGCCGTCCCCGCACCATGCGCGGAACTGCTCGAGCGCGTCGGCAAAGGCGATGCCGTGGGCCAGACGCTCCTTATCAAAGCCGGTTATTTTCTTGACCTTATAGTGCATGCGGCGGAAGTACACGGGCTTGACGTCTATAGTGAACTCCTCGCCGGGGGTCATGTCCTCATTGAGCTTGACCGCGCCTATTTCGATTATCTCGCCGCCGAGGTGGATCGGCAGCTTATTGAACACGGAGGACTTGGAACTCATCGCCTGATTCCATTCCAAATCCACCACAACGTAATTCATAGCAAAAACCTCTGTACAAAATAAGTCAACATACATTATAACATATCCGCCGCGTATATGCACTACTTTTTTAGACGGGCGCGCTTAAATACTTTTGCCTATTTTCCAGGCGTATGTTATACTTACCGGGTAAAAGAATGGGGGAAAGACCTATGAGGACAATGACAGTTTCACGCGCGGCGGCGATATGCGGCGGCCGCCTTACTCAATACAGCGATGCGCCGATAGGCCGCGCGATCATCGACAGCCGGCAGGTGCAGAAGGGTGATATGTTCGTCGCCTACCGGGGTGAGAACGTGGACGGGCACCGCTTCATCGCAAAGGCGCTGGAGGCGGGCGCTGCCTGCTGCCTTGCGGAGCATTTACCGGAGGGCGTATCAGGGCCGGTCATACTGGTGGACGATGTTCAGGCGGCGCTTGAGAGGATATGCGCAGAGTACCGGCGGGGGCTCAGCATACCGGTGATAGGGATAACCGGAAGCGTCGGCAAGACGACGGCGAAGGAAATGATATCGTCCGTCCTCGAGCAGCGCTTGAACGTGCTCAAGACGGAAGGGAACCTCAACAATCAGATCGGCGTGCCGATGACGGTATCGCGCATCGAGCGGGAGCATGAGGCCGCGGTCATTGAGATGGGTATATCGGGCTTCGGCGAAATGACGGCGCTTGCGCGGATAGCGCAGCCGACGGTCGCGGTGTTCACGGTGATAGGCCATGCGCACCTTGAGTTTCTGCACGACCTTGAGGGCGTGTTCCGCGCAAAGACGGAAATGCTCGCGCTCATGCCAGAGGACGGGACGGTCATATATAACGGGGACGACGCGATGCTCAGAAAGCTCGTCTGCCCGCAGAAGCTCGTGAGCTACGGCCTCGGTGAGGACTGCGCGGTGAGAGCTGCGGACATCGAGCAGCTGCCGGACGGGCGCATACGGTGTAAAATAAGCTATGACGGGCGCAGCATCAAGGCGGAGATCCCGGCCTACGGGCAGCATATGGTCTACGCGGCGCTCGAGGGCGCGGCGGTCGGCTTCGTGATGGGGCTGGGCGATGAGGAGATAGAGCGCGGCATCGCGGCATACAAGACCGTGGGGCGGCGCGGAGTGGTCACAGACACGGGCTTTGTGACGCTGGTGGACGACTGCTACAACGCAAACCCGGACTCCATGCGCTGCGCGGTGGATTCGCTCATGAAGCTGCCGGGGCGGCACGTGTGCGTGCTGTCCGACATGCGCGAGATGGGCGAGGGCTCGGCGCAGATGCACCGGGAGCTTGGCGAATACGCGCTCAAAAAGGGCGTTGACCTCGTCATGGCCTACGGGCCGATGTCGAAGCACCTGACGGAGGCGATGGGCAGCCGCGCGGTGTACTTTGAGACGAAGGACGCACTCATCGCGGCGCTGCCGGAATACATAAAAAAGGGAGACAGCGTACTTGTAAAGGCGTCGCTCGGGATGCACCTCGAACCCGCGGCGGACGCGATAAAGGCCATGACAGGAGAAAAATAAACAGATGACCGAGAAACACAAAGACAGGCCGATAGTGCTCATCGACCTTGACAACACAATATTAAATTTCGACATTGCCGAGCGCAACGCGCTCACTGCGGCTTTCCTCGAATACGGCATTGAGCCGACGGAGGAGCTGCTGCGGCGCTACAGCGTCATAAACAAGCGCTACTGGGAGATGCTTGAGCGCGGCGAAATGACCCGGGAAAAGCTGCTCGTCGGGCGCTTTCAGGAGCTGTTCGACGAGATAGGCTGCGAAGTCCCCGCAGCGCAGGTGCAGGACCGTTATGAGGAGGTACTCTCGACCGGGCACTGGTTCATGCCGGGGGCGGAGGAAATGCTCGAAGCGCTCTGCGGAAAGTGCCGGCTGTTCATCTGCTCAAACGGCAACGCACAGGTGCAGGACGGGCGGCTCGCAAGCTCCGGGATAGAAAAATACTTCGAGGGGATATTTATCTCAGAGCGCATCGGCTACGATAAGCCCGACGCGCGCTACTTCGACGCATGCTTCAAATGCATACCGGATTTCTCAAAGGAGCGGGCGATAATGATAGGCGACAGCCTCACTTCGGACATCCGCGGGGGAGTAAACGCGGGGATAAAGACCTGCTGGTTCAACCCCAAAAACGAGGAGAACCGGAGCGAGCTGCGGCCGGACTACGAGATACGCCGACTTCAACAGATTCCGGAACTTATTGAGCAGGTTTTCTGTTAAGATTCAATAAAAAAGCGAGGTACTTTTTGGCGCTTATACCGTTTGAAAAAAAACTTTTAAGTGATATAATTACCACACCCTCAGTCGAGGGCGATTTCAGCAGAGCGCTGAAAGAATCAGCGCTCTGCGTGTTTTTCATTACCATTGATATCACATTTGAATGGGGAACCGTTTGATGCTTGACTGGCTTGATTATTTGAGACAACTGAATATCTGGTCGATGATGCTGCGGGTGCTCTGCGCGATGGCCGCGGGAGGACTTGTAGGCTTCGAGCGCGAGAGAAAGGGGCGTCCGGCGGGCTTCCGCACATATATGCTGGTGGCACTCGGCGCGGCGCTGACGATCATGCTCAGCCAGTACTTAAACCTCATGTTTGAAGGGCCGTGGAAGGAGATCGGCGACAGCCTTGGGATAAAGACAGACGTGTCCCGTCTCGGCGCGCAGGTCATTAACGGCGTGGGCTTTCTCGGCGCGGGGACGATAATCGTCACGGGCCGCCGCGAGGTCAAGGGTCTGACGACCGCCGCGGGGCTGTGGGCCTCGGCCTGCATGGGACTTGCCATCGGCGCGGGCTTCTATGAGTGCATGCTGATAAGCTTCCTGCTGATAGTAATGAGTATGAAGTTCCTGCCGTACATTGAGAACCTTATCATGGCGAAGGCCGTGAACATGACGGTATATATCGAGGTCGACAACATAGAAAACCTCGGCAGCGTCCTGGGCTTTCTCAAGCGCGAGGAGGTGCGGATCTACGAGGTGGAGCTGGACAAGCAGCAGAACGACCACATCTCGCAGATAAACGCACTGCTGTCGATCCGCCTGCCGATGCGCTGCCAGCACACCGAGCTCCTGGCGGCACTGTCCACGCTCGAAGGCGTGATATCCATAGAAGAGGTCTGAGGAGGCGAAGGACATGCTTGATATCTTTGATTTTGCGCGTGAAATGAATACTCTCGCGGTCGCGTTCCGCCTTGTCCTCGCTGTGCTGTGCGGAGGGCTCATAGGCATTGAGCGCGAATATAAGCGCCGCCCGGCGGGCTTCCGCACGCATATACTGATCTGCCTCGGTGCGGCGATGACGACGCTGACGAGCCAGTACATGTTCCTGACGATGCACCTGTATACGGACGTTGCGCGTCTCGGCGCGCAGGTCATTGCCGGTATAGGCTTTATCGGCGCGGGGACGATAATCGTCACAAAGCGTCAGCGCGTCAAGGGCCTGACGACCGCCGCCGGCCTTTGGACGGCTGCGATAATCGGCCTTGTCTGCGGCGCGGGCTATGTCGAGTGCGCGATCTTTGCGACGGCGATGGTGCTGGTGGCGGAGCTGCTGCTGATAAAGATAGAGTACCGCTTCGCAGGGAAGATAAACGACGTGAACCTCTACGTCGAATATGCCCATGCGGAGGTCATTGAGAACATCCTGCGTGCTATACGCGAAAAGGGCATCAAGCTCAGCGGGCTTGAGATAAACCGCATCGCGGGCAAGGACGACGAGCACCACTACTGCGCCGTTATCACCCTGCGCGCGAACAAGAAGCAGATGGACGAGGACGTAATCAAGGAGCTCAACGGCATTGAGGACGTGCTCGCGGTCGAAGAGCTGTAAAAACAGCTTAGTAAAAAGTACGGCAGCGCATTTGCGCTGCCGTACTTTTTGTACGAAAAATATCAGACGATTCCCTGCGCCATCATCGCGTCCGCGACCTTGAGGAAGCCCGCGACGTTCGCGCCGACCATGAGATCGCCGGGCTTGCCGCACTCGACGGAGGCGTCGTAGCAGGCCTTGTATATCTCCTGCATGATGCCGTGCAGCTTTTCATCGACCTCGTCAAAGCTCCATGACATGCGGATGGAGTTCTGGCTCATTTCAAGCCCGGAGGTCGCGACGCCGCCGGCGTTCGAGGCCTTGCCGGGGGAATAGAGCAGGCCGTTTGACTTGACTATCTCTATCGCCTCGGGGGTCAGCGGCATGTTTGCGCCCTCGAAAACGGCGATGCAGCCGTTATCGACAAGCTTCTGCGCGCCCTCGGCGTCCATCTCGTTCTGGGATGCGCAGGGGTGCGCGATGTCGCACTTGACGCTCCAGATATTCTTGCAGCCCTCGTGGTACTCGGAGCCGGGGACCTCCTGCGCGTAAACGCTGATACGCGCGCGGCGCTTCTGCTTAATGTCAAAGAGCTTCTCAAGATCGATGCCCTTGGGGTCATAGATATAGCCCTGAGAGTCGCTCATTGCGACGACCTTGCCGCCGAGCTGGGTGCATTTCTCGGCCGCGTACTGCGCAACATTGCCGGAGCCGGAGACGACGACGGTCTTGCCGGCGTAGCTGTCGTTCCGCTGATACTTGAGAGCTTCGGCGGAGAAGTAGCACAGACCGTAGCCGGTGGCCTGGGTGCGAGCAAGGGAGCCGCCGTAGCTTAGACCCTTGCCGGTGAGCACGCCGCCGTCAAAACGGTCGACAATGCGCTTGTACTGGCCGAAGAGATAGCCGATCTCGCGCGCGCCGACGCCGATATCACCGGCGGGAGTGTCGGTAAACTGGCCGATGTGGCGGTAAAGCTCGGTCATAAAGCTCTGGCAGAAGCGCATGACCTCGGCGTCGGACTTGCCCTTGGGGTCAAAGTCGGAGCCGCCCTTGCCGCCGCCCATTGGGAGCGTGGTCAAGGAGTTTTTGAGGACCTGCTCAAAGCCGAGGAATTTTATAACGGAGAGATTGACGGAGGGGTGGAAGCGCAGGCCGCCCTTGTAGGGGCCTATAGCGGAATTATACTGCACTCTGAAGCCGCGGTTGACGCGGGTCACGCCCTGATCGTCCACCCAGGGGACGCGGAACTCCACAACACGCTCCGGCTCGACAAAGCGCTCGATAAGCCCGGCCTTTTCCCACTCGGGGTGCTTGTCGATAACAAGCTCAAGAGACTCGAAAACCTCGCGCACGGCCTGAAGGAACTCCGGTTCATGTGCGTCGCGGCGCTCGACATCAGCGTAAACTCTCTTTAAGTATTCATTGCTAAACATATTGCACCTCCAATAATTGGTGAGACAATTATAAAACATGATCCGCCATCTTGCAACGAAAAATAAAAAGCTGGCAAAAGCAAAAAAATCCCTCCGTTCATGATGAACGGAGGGACAATAGGTTTATAAAGCTTTATCTGTCCGCCAGACTGTTGAGGAACATGGTGTTCTCGGCGTCGGACGGGATGAGGAAGCCGGTGCGCGGGGAGACGGAGAAGGCCTCGACCGCGGGGCCGTCCATAAGGCACGAGCGCTTGAACTGCTGCGAGAAGTAACGCTTGCAGTAGCTGGTGATCCAGCGCAGCAGCTCTTCATCGCTGAACTCGTCGCCGTAAGCGGCCTTGGCGAGCTTGAGCGTCTTTGC
>CAKTIH010000028.1 GCA_934565615.1 uncultured Oscillospiraceae bacterium
CCTCTACCAGAGCATGCGTGACGACAAGAGCCAGACAACGCACCTGACCATCGGCATTACGCACACTGCCGAGAGCAACGCAATCGCCGAGGTCTTGGCGAAATACTGTGCCGAAAACGAGGGCACCAGTATTAAAATGATTACGGACTCCATAAATAATCTTTATACAATGCTCAAGACCTACGAGCTGGATCTCGCCATCGTCGAGGGGCGCGTGCCCGACCCGAGCATCCACTATCTCCTGCTCGATACGGACTATCTTGTCCTCGCCGTCTCGACGAACCACCCCTTTGCCAGCCGCAGCATGGTCACTCTCAACGAGCTCAAGAAGGAGCGCATGATCCTCCGCCTGCCGGACTCGAACACCCGCAACCTCTTCGTCGCCCACCTTGAGAGCAACAACATGAGCATCAACGATTTTAACGTCGTCCTCGAGGTCGACAATATGGCGACAATCAAAGACCTGATCCGCCGGGATTTCGGCGTGTCGATCCTTGCCCGCAGCGTCTGCCTTGACGAGCTGCGCAAGGGGAAGATCACCGTCCTGCCGGTCGAGAACCTGAGCATGATGCGCGAGATAAACCTCGCCTATTACGGGGACTTCAACCAGTTCGACGTCCTCCACGGCATCATGAAGATATATAACGAGACGATCAGGATATATAACTGAGCAAAAAAATATTGCCCCGCCGAACGGCGGGGCAATGCTACATTTATTCGTTTACTTCCCGTACTTTTCGTTGTACGCTTTGATCGCAATGGCGAGTATATCGATCGCGCGGGAGATATCCTCGGCGTTTATGGTGTAGGCCATGCGCACCTCGTTGAGGCCCTTGCCGGGAGTGGCATAGAACGGCTCGCCGCAGGCCATGAGCACGGTCTCCTTGTTGTCGTCGAACTCATTGAGCAGGAACAGCTGGAACTTATCCGCATTGTCGACCGGCAGGGACACCATCGCGTAGAACGCGCCTCTCGGCGTCTCGCAGACGACGCCGGGTATCTCGTGCAGCTTGGAGACGAGCGTGTCACGGCGGTGACGGTACTCATCGCGCACCACGTCAAAGTAGCTCGGGTCGAGCGTATAGAGCTCTGCCGCGGCGACCTGCTCGACCGTTGCCGAGCACAGGCGGCACTGGCACCATTTGAGCGCCTGCGCCATGAACTCCTTGTTCTTCGAAATCACCATGCCGACGCGCGCGCCGCATGCGGAGAAGCGCTTTGATATCGAGTCGATAACTATGACGTTCTGCTCATAGCCCTTGTACTGCAAGGCGCTCGTGAGGTGCTCGCCGCCGTAGGTGAACTCTCTGTACACCTCGTCGCAGACTATGAAAAGGTCATGCTCCTTCGCAATGTCGAGCATCAGCTGGAGCTGCTCCGGAGTGAGCACGTTGCCGGTCGGGTT
Source organism: uncultured Oscillospiraceae bacterium (assembly GCA_934565615.1). GTDB lineage: Bacteria > Bacillota > Clostridia > Oscillospirales > Oscillospiraceae > Limivicinus. Next base: position 1,406 of record CAKTIH010000028.1, read on the forward strand.
GCCGGGGTTCGTTATCATGATGGCGCGGGTGTGCTCATTTATGCGCGCCTCGATCCGCTCGCGGTCAGCGTAGAAATAGCCCTCCTCGGGGTCGGTCGGCACGGGGCGGATGGTCGCGCCCGCGAGGGTGACGGAGGTGTGGTAGTTAGGATAGAAAGGCTCCGGGATGATGATCTCGTCGCCGTCGTCGAGCAGGCAGGCCATCGTCAGCTGCAGAGCCTCGCTGCCGCCGGTGGTGGGCAGGATATCGCTGTGCTCAAGCTCCACGCCTATGCGGGAGTAGTAATGCTGCACCGCGTCAAGGAACTTGGGCACGCCGACAGACGGCGCGTAGGCGAGCACGGGCTCGGTGAAATCTCGGAGCGCTTTGAAAAATACGTCAGGCGTTTTAACGTCGGGCTGGCCGATGTTCAGATGATAAATTTTAATACCGCGTTCTTCGGCCTTTGTCGCATAGCTTGCGAATTTACGCATGGGGGAAAGGCCGCAGAGCTCCATTTTTGATGAAAGCTTCAAGAAAAACACTCCTTTCTTTATTCTTGTATGATTAGGTACGATAACACATTTCTTTGAACTTATCAATAAAGAACTCAAATTTTAGCCTATTTTTAGCATTCGGCTTGTAAGCCGCGGCGGATTTTGATAAAATGTCACAAGAATAATTTTCATACATCTGCTTATCCATTAGGAAAACCGTGAACGGGAGGACGGACATTTGCTCAGACTGATGATCGGCAAGGCCGGTGCCGGCAAGACGGCGGCCATCATAAACGAAATAAAGCGCGATATGGCCTCTGGGCATGGCCGTGCCCTGATGATCGTCCCCGAGCAGTACAGCCACGAGGCCGAGCGCGAGCTCTGCCGCGTCTGCGGGGATTCGCTCTCGCTCTACGCGGAAGTGCTGAGCTTCACCGGTCTTGCGCGCGAGACCGCCGCAAAGCACGGCGGCGGAGCCGCGCCGTGGCTCGACAAGGGCGGAAGGCTCCTGTGCATGGCGCTTGCGCTGCAAAGCGTCGGAGCGCACCTGCGCATGTATTCCGCCGCCCAGCGCCGCGCGGAGCTTCAGGCGCTGCTGCTCTCCGCCGTGGACGAGCTCAAGAGCGCCTGCATCGGCTATGACGCACTCATGTCCGCCGCGTCCGCCTGTCCGGACAGCCTCGGCGATAAGCTCTCCGATCTCGCCCTCATCCTCGAAGCCTATGACGCCGCCGTCGCGAACGGCCATGCCGACCCTGCCGACAGGCTCACTATCCTTGCCCGGCAGATAGACGAGAGCACCGATATTGACGCAAACGTGAAGATATACGTCGACGGCTTTATCGACTTCACCCGGCAGGAGCGGGAGATCCTTCACGCCATGCTCCGCCGCGGCGCACAGCTCACCGTGTGCCTGACGGTTGACGCGCTCGACGGCGATAATGAGATATTCGAGCTCTCCCGCCGCGCCGGCAGGGAGCTTCTCGCCTACGCCCGCGAGCTCGGCTCGGAGACGGAGATCGTCACCCTCTCCGAGCAGAGCGCGAAGGCACCCGAGCTCACGGTCTTTGCCGATAATATGTTCAGCTATTCAAGCGATAAATATACCCCCGCGCGTGACGCCCTCCGCCTTTACCGGACTGAGAGCATGGCCGCCGAGTGCGAGCAGGCCGCGGCGCTCTGCCTTGAATTCGTGCGTGACGGCGGCTGCCGCTGGCGGGATATCGCCGTCATCGCCCGCGGCTTTGAGGATTACCGCGGCAGCCTTGAGAGCGCCTTCCGGCATTACGGCGTCCCGCTCTTCACCGCCCGCCGGGACGACCTCATGTCAAAGCCCCTGCCCGCGCTCATCTCCCTCGCCTATGAGATCGTGCGCGGCGGCTGGGCGGTCGACGATGTCATCAGCTATATGCGCACCGGCCTTGCCGGGCTCGGTCCCGACGAGTGCGACGTGCTTGAAAACTATATCTTTAAATGGCAGCTCCAGGGCGGCGCATGGCACAGGAGCGCCGACTGGCGTCAGCACCCGGACGGCTACGGCTGCGAGTATACAGACGATACGGAAGAAGCTCTCCGCCGTGTGAACGCTCTGCGCCGCGCTCTCGCCTCGCCCCTCCTCGCCTTTGAGGAAGCTTCCGCCAAGGCGCAGACCGCCGCGCAGCAGGCGCAGGCTCTCGCCGGGCTCTTCGAAGCGCTGAGTCTCCCTGAGCAGCTTTCGCGCCGCGCCGGGGAGCTTGCGCAGCTCGGCGATGAAAAGACCGCCGCCGAATACCGCCAGCTCTGGGACATCGTCGTCTCCGCGCTCGAGCAGTGCGCCGCCGTCCTCGGCGATACCGCCATGGACAGCGGGGAGTTCTCGCGCCTGTTTACCCTCATGCTTTCAAAATATGATATCGGCACCATTCCCGTGTCACTTGACCGCGTCTCCGCCGGTGACTTTGACCGCAACCGCCGCCGCAGCATAAAGCACCTTATCGTCCTCGGCGCGTCCGACCAACGCCTGCCGCGCACGGATGACGAGGCCGGCGTGTTCTCCCCTGAGGAGCGGGAGCGCCTGCTGGAAATGCAGCTTGAGCTCGGCGCGGGCGGTGAGAGCGAGCTGTGGCGCGAGTTCTCGCTTATCTATACCTGCCTCACCATGCCCTCCGAGAGCCTTACCATGCTCTGCCCGGTCGCCGATACTCAGGGCGCGGAGCTTCGCCCCGCCTTTGTATTTAACCGCGCGAAGGCTCTCTTCGGCCTGAACGTCACGAACGCCTCCTTGAGCGACGCGCGCATGTCCGCACCCGCCCCGGCGCTCGGCCTTGCCGCGCAGTCCATGCACGGCGGTGACGGCCGTGCCCGCGCCGCTGCGGAATATTTCGCAGAAAAAGACCCTGTGCGCTATGCTTCTCTTGAAGCCGCGGCGAACATGAGCCGCGGGCGGCTCTCGGCCTCGGCGGTCGAGAAGCTCTACGGACAGCGCCTGCGCCTCAGCGCCTCGCGCATAGATAAATTTGCCTCCTGCCGCTTTGCGTATTTCTGCCAGTACGGCCTGCGCGCAAAGCCCTATGAGCCCGCCGCCTTCCGCCCCCCGGAGATCGGCACATTCATGCACTATGTCCTTGAGAAGACCGCGCGCGAGGTCAAGCGCCGCGGCGGTTTTGCCGCGGTGGACGACAAGACCCTGCGCGAGCTGTGCGAGCGCTTCACTGCGCAGTACGTCTCCGAGGAGCTCAACGATTTTAACGAGAAGAGCCGCCGCTTTGTCTATCTCTTCAACCGCCTGTGCGGCGACGTATGGCGCGTCGTCGAGGATATGGCGGCGGAGCTGCGGCGGTCGGACTTCGAGCCGCTGGACTTTGAGCTTGATTTTTCCGACGCGCGCGAAATGCCGCCGGTCGAGCTCGGCGGCGGGGAGGACAGCCTCGTCCTCTCCGGCATTGCCGACCGTGTCGACGGCTGGTACCATGACGGCAAGCTCTATCTCCGCGTCGTCGACTATAAGACCGGACGCAAGGAGTTCTCCATGTCCGATGTCTGGTACGGCATGGGGCTTCAGATGCTGCTGTACCTCTTCGCGCTCGAAGCAAACGGCGGCGGGCGCTATGACTGTGAAGTCCTCCCCGCGGGCGTCATGTACGTCCCCGCGCGCAGCCGCATCCTCTCCATGCCGCGCGACGCGGACGAGGAGTCCGTTTCAGCCGAGCGCGCAAAGGAGCAGCGGCGCAGCGGCCTTGTGCGCGAGGACGCAGCGCTCATTGAGGCATGGGAGCGCGGCGACGATAAGCGCTATATCCCCATAAAGTTCCGCGGCGGCAAGCCTGCGGCGGATTCCCTCGCCAGTGCCGAGCGCTTGGGGCTTCTCGACCGGCACATAAAAAAGACCCTTGCGGGCATGGCAAAGCAGCTGCGTCAGGGCAGCATCGCCGCCGACCCGTTCTACCGCGGCCAGCAGGAGAACGCCTGCCTGAACTGCGATTATTTTGACGCCTGCCATTTCTCCGACGGTGAAAACGGCGAGAGCTGCCGCTATACCCCGAAGCTCTCTGCGGAGAAGGTCTGGGCGCTTATGGAGGAGGGCGACGCCAATGGCTGATTTCAGACCCACAGCCTCGCAGCAGGCCGCGATAGATGCGCGCGGCGGTGCCGTGCTCGTGTCCGCGGGCGCGGGCAGCGGCAAGACCCGCGTGCTCACCGAACGCCTCATGGGCTATATCTGTGACGATGTCCACCCTGTCGATCTTGACAGCTTCCTTATCATCACCTTCACCCGCGCCGCCGCGGCGGAGCTTCGCGGCAGGATCATGGAGGAGCTTGCCGCGCGCCTTGCCGCCGACCCCGGCAGCCGCCGTCTGCGCCGACAGAGCGCGCTGTGCCGCCGCGCGCAGATCGGCACCATCCACAGCTTCTGCGCGAACGTCCTGCGCGAGAACTGCCACGCCCTCGGCCTGACTCCGGATTTCAAGATCGCCGACGAAGAGCGCGCCGAAGCCATGCGTGCCGCCGCGCTCGAGCGCACACTTGACGCGCGCTATGACGCGATGGATCAGCTCCCCGGCTTCCGTCTGCTTGCCGATACCGTCGGCGCGGGGCGGGACGACCGCCGCCTTTCCAATCTTGTCCTCAAGCTCCACAGCCGTATGCAGTGCCATGCCCGCCCCGAGGACTGGGCACGCCGTCAGGTCGCGCAGCTCAAGGCCCCGGCGCAGGATGTCGCCGAAACGCCGTGGGGGCAGGAGCTGCTCTCATGGGCAAAGCGCACCGCCGATTATTGGAGCTGCGAGATGGACAGGCTCCTTGAAGCCATGACCGCGGAGGAGAAGATCGCCGCCGCGTATACCGAGAGCTTTTCCGTTACTGCCGACGGCATACGTGAGCTCTCCCGCTGCCTTGACCTCGGCTGGGACAGGGCGCGCGCGTGTCTGCCCATAGAGTTTCCGACGCTCAAGAGACTTATGAAGTCGCCCGATCCAGCGCTTTCAGATATGCTCAAGGCGCGGCGCACCGCCTGTAAAAAGGCGATGGGCGGCATGAAGGATACGCTCTATTCCGATTCCGCCTCCCTCCTGCGCGAGATGGAGCTCACCGCCCCCGCGATGGAGGCGCTGCTCGAGGTCACGCTTGACTTTGACCGCGAGTATACCAAGGATAAGCGCAGCCGCGGCTTGGTCGATTATTCCGACCTTGAGCACCTCACCGCGCAGCTTCTCACGAACCCCGACGGCAGCCCGACCGAGACGGCAGCGCGCATTTCCCGCCGCTTTACCGAGATCATGGTCGATGAGTATCAGGACGTCAGCCGTGTGCAGGACGCTATCTTCGCCGCCGTATCGAAAGCCGGTAAGAACCTCTTCATGGTCGGGGACGTCAAGCAGTCCATTTACCGCTTCCGCCTTGCCGACCCCGCTATCTTCACCGAGAAATATCTGAGCTATTCCGACTATGAGTCTGCCAAAGCCTTCGAGCCGCGCCGCATTCTGCTGCGCGAGAACTTCCGCTCCCGGCGTGAAATTCTCGACGGGGCGAACAGCGTGTTCTCCCTGTGCATGTCCCGCGCCTTGGGCGACATGGACTATGACGACGCCGCGGCTCTGCGCTGCGGGGCAAAGTACCCATCGTCCGTCCCGAAGCCGGAGCTCATGCTCCTCGCCCTGCCCGAGAGCGAGGATGAGAACAGCCCGGATAAGACCGCCCTTGAGGCCGGGCTTGTTGCCCGGAAGATAAATTCTCTTATTGCCGCCGGGACGACCGTCACGTCAAACGGCGGGGAGCGCCCCCTTGAGTATGGGGACATCGCCATCCTCCTCCGCTCCGCCAACACCGTCGGCGGCGTGTACCGGCGCGTCCTCGGTGAGCATGGCATCCCCGTGTCCTCTGTTCAGGGCGGCGGATTTTTTGAGAGCGTCGAGGTCTCCACTCCCATCTCCATGCTCGCCGTCATCGATAACCCGCATAAGGACATCCCGCTCATCGCCGTGCTGCGCTCGCCGTCATTGAGCTTCAGCCCGGATGAGCTGTCCGATATCCGCAGCGCCGATAAAAAGGCCGATCTCTATACCGCCCTGCTTACCGCCGCTGAGAATAACGAAAAGTGCCGCGATTTTGTCCGGCGCCTTGACGTGCTGCGCGGGGCCGCCGCCGACCTCAGTGCCGCCGAGCTCACATGGCGCGTCATTGAGGAGCTGGACATGCTCGCCCTCTGCACCGCTATGGGCGACGGGGCGCAGCGCCGCGCAAACCTCATGGCGCTCGTCGGCCTGTCCGAGAGCTTTGAAGCCACCGGCTACCGCGGAGTGCACCGCTATGTGCTCTGGCTGCGCCGCCTTGCCGAAAAGGGGCAGGAGCCCTCCACCGGCGGCAGCTTCAGCTCTGCCGTGCAGATCATGTCCGTGCATAAGTCCAAGGGGCTTGAGTTCCCCGTCGTGTTCCTCTGCGATACCGCCCGCCGCTTCAACCGGCAGGACAGCCGCGAGAGCGTTCTTGTCCACCCGGAGCTCGGCTTGGGGCCGAAGCTCATCGACCTCAAGCGCCGCATAGAGTATCCCACCCTTGCGCGCAACGCCATCAGGCTCCGCCTTGAGCGGGAGATGCTCTCGGAGGAGATGCGCCTGCTCTATGTCGCCCTCACCCGGCCGAAGGAGCGCCTGTTCATGACCGCCGCTCTCAAAGACCCCGAGGGTACCGTTGAAAAGCTCCGCACCGCCGTCACAAGGCCGATGGCGCCCGAAGTGCTCAGTCAGGCGCAGGCACCGGTGAGCTGGCTCATCTGTGCCGCCCTTGCCGACGGTGGGGAGAACCTGACTCTCAGCTATTGCGGTACGAGCGACGCCGCGGATAGCGCGGCGCTCCCTGACGCGGAAGCTACAGAAGCCGACGCCGAAATGCTCTCCGAGCTCAAGCGACGCCTTGCCTTCCGCTATCCGTATGCCGAGGCCGTCGACCTTCCCTCAAAGGTCACGGCTACCGAGCTCAAAGGCCATGCCGAGCCTGACCCCGATGGGGAACGGCTCGTGCAGGATGCAAATTACAGCTTCCGTATGCCGGAGCTTGGGGGGGAGGAGCGTAAGCTCACCGCCGCGGAGCGCGGAGTTGCAACGCATCTGGTGCTGCAGTATATGGACTTCTCCAAGGGGCGCAGCCTTGAGGGGATAAGGTCGGAGATCGACCGTCTCCGTGCCGCGCGCTTCATTTCCGCTCGCGAAGCGGAAGCTGTCAATGCCCGAGCGATAGAGCGCCTGTTCGCTTCCCCCTTGGGCAAACGCATGCTCGCCGCCGAAAAGCCGATGCGCGAGTTCCGCTTCTCTCTGCTCATGGACGCGGATAAGCTTTATGGGGACACGGCAAAGGGTGAGGAGCTGCTTCTTCAGGGCGTCGTCGACTGCTGCATCGAGGAGGACGGCAAGCTTGTCATCATCGACTATAAAACCGATTACGTCAAGACCGATGAAGATATTGCCTCCCGTTCCGAACTTTACCGCGGCCAGCTCATGGCCTATGCCGAAGCGCTGCACCGCATCTGCGGCAAGCCCGTCAAGGAGTGTGTGCTCTATTTTCTCTCCGCCGATAGAGCCGTGACGGTGTATAAAGCGGTGGATTGAAAACAGCATAGGATAGTGGTATTATTAGTCGCAAAATAATGAAGGATATCCACAGTCTGACGCAGGGAGATGTTTTGGATGAAATTTGACTGGCTCTGTATAGGCACAAATAAAAAAAGATTGGTCGCCGGGGTGCTGCTCGCGGCGATATGCTGCTTTGCGCCGTTTGGGTTTATCTGCCCGAACTACGGCGGGCATCTTGCTGTCAAGCTCCTTGTCTCGCTGCTCTTTATCGCGTCGGGGCTTGTTTCTGTAAAGCTCTCGAAAAAGGCCGCATATGTGATATACCCGGCAGCCGCGGTGCTGGCGGCAGTTGCGACTGTGCTTCTGTCGCAGGTGATCTGCTTAGACAGGCTTCTTGTGCCGTCCGTTAAAAGCCTGCTGTTATCGTCGCTGTGCGTGTTTGTACTGTACTGCGCCATATATGTTATCACAGCGAGCGCACAGTGGAGCATTGCCATAGGCACGGCGGCAGCGACACTGCTGTCCCTCGCAAACAGACTTGTCGTAGAGTTTCAAGGGAACGAGCTTACGCCGAGCACTATTCTCGGCTTTCGGACGGCAATGGATGTCCTGCCGAATTACAAGCTGGAGCTGGCTTTTAGGACAATATTGGCTATATTCATTGCGCTGGCCATCTGCTTTGGGGTCTTTTTGCTCACCTCCGAGAAGAGCAAAAAGCCGTTCAGGGGGCGCGCAGCTGGACTTGCTGCGGCGGCACTGCTGAGCCTTGCACTTACGCAGCTGACGGCCGATATACGGCCCCATCTCTGGCGGATAGAAGGATCAATAACAAACGGTTATATCCTCAACTTTGTGCTTGAACTCAAAGAACTGAAAGTATCTCCGCCGACCGGCTATTCCGATGCGTCTGTAAAAGACTTGGAAAGCAAGTACGAAACTACCCCCCCAGTTTGCACAGTGCAGCCTGATATCATTGTAATAATGAACGAGTCATTCTCCGATCTGAGCGTTTATGGTGCGGAGCTTAAAACAAATATGGAAGTCCTTCCGTTTTTTGATTCTCTCACAGACAACACGGTGCGCGGATGGGCGTACGCCTCGGTTTACGGCGGGGGAACTTCTGATTCCGAATGGGAGATGCTGACTGGGAACACAATGGCTTTCCTACCGACTGGAACTGTGCCGTATCAGCAGTATGTAAAAAGCCCAACCCATTCGCTCGCAAGCTATCTCAGCCCTCTGGGATATACCAGCTATGCCACTCATCCGTGCAGCGGCGTGAACTGGAACCGGAATAGCGCCTATGGATATCTGGGCTTTGACAGACAGGAATTTATTGAAAAATACCCCGAAGAAAAACTTGTACGCAGCTATGTCAGCGATCAGGAAATGTATGAGATTATGCTCGACTATCAGGAGCGGCAGCCGGAGGATGAACCGCTGTTCATGTTCGGCGTCACCATGCAGAACCACGGCGGATATGACTTTGGCGACATAGGCTTGGATAAAATAACCTTGGACAGTGAGCAGAAGGATGAAGCAGCGGAGAATTATCTGACGCTTATCCATGAATCGGACAGAGCCTTTGAAATGCTCATAGAGGAGCTTGAGAAATCGGACAGGCCGACGGTCGTCCTGATGTTCGGCGATCATCAGCCTGCATTGGACATGGACTTTTTTGAGCGCCTGCACGGCGGAGCTATGGAAACTCTCGATGAGCAGATGCTCAGATATAAGGTGCCCTTTATTATCTGGGCAAACTATGATATCGAAGAAAAGACCGTCGACTGCACGAGCCTGAACTATCTGTCGGTTTATCTGATGGAGGCTGCCGGACTGCCGCTGTCGCCGTATCAGGAATTTCTGCGTGATACGGAAAAGCTGATACCAGCGATAAATTCAAACGGCTACTATTCTCTGACTGATGGCTGCTTCCTGCCCATATCTGACGCGCAGGGCGAGGAAAAGGCCGCGCTGAACACGTATGCGCAGCTGCAATATAACGATATGTTTGACAGCAGGCACCGCAGTGAGGTATTCTTCCCGGTGCAGTAATACCCACGGTTCTTTGACAAGTATATTCGCTCAGGCAAATTTCTTGCCTGAGCGAATATACTTGTGTTATACTATATAAGTTATCTTTTACAGCAAGGAGTCCGCCTATGAATTTCAGAGCAGTATTGGCAATGCTGGTGTGCAAGGCGCTGCGTCTTGTCTCGCGCATCCTGCACCGCGGCGGCACGGCGATGCCCGGCCGCATCGCGCTCAAAATATATCCGGAGCTGCTGAGCCTTCTGGCAAAGGACGTCAGGACCGTCGCCGTCACCGGCACAAACGGCAAGACCACCAGCTCCCGCATGATCGAGCAGGCCTTTCTTGAGCAGGGCAAAAGTTATTTTGCCAACCGCTCCGGGGCTAACCTCATTTCCGGCATAACCACCGAGTTTGTCATCAACAGCTCCCTGTCCGGCAAGTGCCGTAAGGAATACGCCGTCATCGAGTGCGACGAGGCCGCAGCGCGCAAGGTCTTCTCTCAGCTCAGGCCGCAGGTCATCGTCGTCACCAATCTTTTCCGCGATCAGCTTGACCGTTACGGTGAAGTGACGCATACCCTTGAAAATATCCGCGAGGGTATAAAAGGCGCTCCGGGAGCGACGCTTTGTTTAAATGCCGACTGCTCCCTCACCGCGTCCTTGGCAAACGACCTTCCGAACCGCGCCGTGTTCTTCGGCATCGATAAGGGCGCTGCGCCTTCCAGACCCAAGACGGAGCTTTCCGACGCGTCGCACTGCATCTATTGCAAGAGTGAATACGAATATGATTTTATAAGCTACGGCCACCTCGGCAATTTCCGCTGCACCCATTGCGGCTACCACCGTCCGAAGGCCGAATATGCCGTCACGAACGTCGTCGAGCAGCGCGCAAACGGCAGCAGCGTCGTCCTGATGGTCAATGGGAGCCAATACATGGCCGAAGTTAACCTCCCGGCCATGTATAATATTTATAACGCCATCGGCGCTGTCGCCGCCGTGACGGAGATGGGACTCGGCACCGAGGCGGCGATATCCGCGATCGCGGACTTCAAATGCGGCTTCGGGCGCATGGAGCAGTTCGACCTTGGCAAGGCCGGGACGAAGATGATGCTCGTCAAAAACCCCGCGGGCTGCAACCAGGTTATCGAGTTTCTGGAGAATATCAAGGAAAAATTCATTCTCATCGTCTGCCTCAACGACCGCGGAGCGGACGGCACGGATGTCTCATGGATATGGGACGCGGACTTTGAGGGGCTTACCGCGATGTCGGGCTATATAGATCGCGTCATCGTCTCCGGTGACCGCGCGGAGGATATGGCCGTGCGCATCAAATACGCCGGTGTGGCCGGTGACCACATCTCGACCGAGCGCGATTACGAGCGCCTTGTGCAGTGGATATCCCAGCAGGATAAGCCGGTGTTCATCATGCCGACCTATACCGCGATGCTTGAGCTGCGCGAGGCTGTCATCCGCCGCTGCGGCGGTGACGAATTCTGGGTCTGAGGAGGCGGAAGCATGGAACTGAAGATCTGTCATTTATACCCGGACGTCCTGAACCTCTACGGCGACGGGGGAAATATAATCTGTATGAAGCGCCGCCTGCAGTGGCGCGGAATAGACGCGGCAGTCACTAAAATGCCCATAGGCTCAACTCAGAGCCTTGCCGGGTTCGACCTTGTTTTCATCGGCGGCGGGCAGGATTTCGAGCAGCAGGTGCTGCTTGAGGATCTGCACCGGGGACGCGACAAGGAGATAAAGGCCGCCATTGACGACGGCGTCACCTTCCTCACGATCTGCGGCGGGTACCAGATGCTCGGCGAATATTACGAGACCTATGACGGCAAGCGCTGTGATTTTATCGGCGCGCTGGAGCTGTACACGGTCGGCAGCAAGAAGCGCATGATCGGCAACTATGAGTTCAAATGCACCGAAAACGCCGGCGGCAGCGTCGTTGTCGGCTTCGAGAACCACAGCGGAAAGACATGGCTCGGCTCAGGTATCGAGCCGCTGGGTAAGATAATTTCCGGCTTCGGCAACAACGGCGAGGACGGCACCGAGGGTGCGCATTTCAAGAACGTTTTCGGCACTTACAGCCATGGGCCGATGCTCCCGAAGAACCCGGAGTTCTGCGACCTGCTGCTGAAAACGGCACTTGAGAGGAAATACGGCGCGGCGGAGCTTCAGCCGCTTGACGATACTTTTGAAAAGGCCGCGCATGACGCGATGTGCGCGCGGCTGGAGGCAAAAAACAAATGATAAGATTCTATAACGGCCGGGTGCTGAGCTTTACCGGCGGGATAAAAATAAGCCGGGACGAGGTGTGGACGGACGGCGGGCGCATCGCCTATGTCGGGGCAGAGCGCGCGGATGCGCCGCGCTTTGAGCGCGAGATCGATCTGCGCGGCGACCTGCTGATGCCGGGCTTCAAGGATGCGCACACCCACACGGCGATGACCTTCCTGCGCTCGTTTGCAGACGACATGCCGCTTAGTGACTGGCTTTATCAGCAGGTGTTCCCGAACGAGGCAAAGCTCGATGACGAGATGATATACACCTTTACAAAGCTCGGGATAATGGAATATCTCTCCTCCGGGATCACATCGAGCTTTGACATGTACATGCGCAATGAAGCCTACGCCAAGGCAAATGTCGACTGCGGCTACCGCACGGTGATATGCTCGGCGCTCAATAATTTTGACGCGGACGAGAAGAACATAGAGCGCGAGTACCTGCGCTTTAACGATTATGACGAGCTTGTTTCCTACCGGCTCGGTATCCATGCCGAGTACACCACCGGCATGGAGCGCATGAAGTACATGGCCTCTCTTGCGGAAAAGTACAAGGAGCCCTGCTTCATGCACCTTTGCGAGACGGAGAGCGAGGTCAAGGGCTGCGTAGAGCGCTGGGGCATGACCCCGCCGCAGCTTCTGGACAGCATAGGCATGTTCGCATACGGCGGCGGCGGCTTTCACTGCGTGTGGATGAGCGGCGAGGACATTGAGCTTTTCGCGCGCAAGAAGCTCTGGGCGGTGACGAACCCCGGCTCGAACGCGAAGCTCGCCTCCGGAATCGCGCCGCTGGACAGGCTCGCCGCGGCCGGGATACCGATGGCCATAGGCACGGACGGCGCGGCGAGCAACAATGCGCTGGACATGTTCCGCGAAATGTACCTTGCGAGCGTACTGCAAAAAATCGCGAATAAGGACGCCGCAGCCGGGAGCGCCGACCGTGTGCTTGAAATGGCCTGCGCCGGCGGGGCGGGCGCGATGGGACTTCATGACGCGGACGATATCGCGCCGGGGAAGCTTGCGGACCTCGTCGTCATAGACCTGCACAGGCCGAACATGCAGCCGCTGAACAACATCGCGCGAAACATTGTCTACTCCGGTTCCAAAGAGAACGTGCGCATGACGATGGTGAACGGACGCATCCTCTATGAAAACGGCGAGTTCTTCATCGGCGAAGCGCCAGAGGAGATATACGAGAAGGCTGACCGCCTCATGGAGAAGGTGCGCGCATGAGAGAAATTGACCTGCATGTACACACTACGGCGTCCGACGGGACATGCACCCCGGCGGAGGTCGTCGCGCTTGCGCAGAAAATCGGCCTGAGAGCCATTGCGATAACGGATCACGACACGGAATCCGGATATTTTGAAGCCGGAGAAGCAGGGGAAAAGCTCGGGATAGAGGTCGTGCCGGGGATAGAGATAAGCACGAAGTACGGCGTGGCCGTACACATCCTGGGCTATTTCATAGACCCGCAGTCGCCCGAGCTGCGCCCGGTGCTGGACTGGGTGATAAACGACCGCAACGACAGGAACCGCAAAATGGCGGAGCTTATGGCGGCGGACGGTCTGCCCTTTGACTATGACGAGATGAGGGCGCGCTTCGGCGAGTCCATAGGCCGGCCGCACTTTGCGCGGATGCTCTATGAGCTTGGGCTTGCCGAGAGCGTGAACGATGCGTTCCAGCGCTATGTTGAGAAGGGACAGAAGTACTATCTGCCGCGCACGATCATCCCGATAGAAATGGCGGTGGAGACGATATGCCGCTCGGGCGGAGTCGCGGTGCTGGCACACCCGTTCCAGTACAAGAAGAACGACGCGGAGCTGCGCGAGCTTATAGAGCACTGCATGGCGCACGGGCTGCGCGGGATGGAGTGCCGCTATTCCGGCTACGACGCGCAGCAGGTGGGCTATCTTGAGGGACTTGCGGAGGAGTACGGACTGTTGAAAACCGGCGGCAGCGACTTCCACGGTGCGAACAAGCCCGCGATAAGCCTCGGCACCGGCAAGGGTGAGCTCGACGTCCCATACGCGTGGCTGGAGAGGCTGAAAGCCGAGGCAGGCAAGTGAAGAAGATACGGCTATACTCGGAGTAGAGCCCTGAAATCAAGGGGTTCTACTCTTATTCTATGTTTCGTAGAGCGCGGAATAGAGACAATAGCTTGCGGTTTCGGTATGAACTGTGTTATTCTGATAACAGCGTGCAGCGCTTATAACTTCTAAGGAGAAACATAATGACTCAGCTTTTTACAGACACCTCCGCTAACCTCCCCGTTGAGATCATCGACGAGTACGGTATTGAGGTAGTCCCTTTTTCATACACGATAGACGGAGTCGAATATATACCCGAGCGGGAATTTGACGGCAAGGCTTTCTATGCCGCGATGCGCGCGGGGAGCGAGGTAAAGACCTCGATGGTGAACGCGGGGACGTTCATCGAACGCTTCAAGACCGCGCTCGACGCGGGCAAGGATGTATTATATATCGGCATGTCAGGCGGCATAAGCGGTACGGCGAACGCCGCGCTCATGGCAAAGCAGGAGCTGGACGAGGAGTACCCGGACAGGAAGATCATCGTCATCGATACGCTCGCCGCGTCTCTCGGCGAGGGGCTGTTCGTTATCAAGGCAGCGGAGCAGTTAAGGGACGGCGTCGCGCTCGATGCTATAGAAGAGGACATCCGCGCGCAGGTGCCGAGTATGTGCCAGAGCTTCACCGTGGACGACCTCAAGTATCTGAAAAAGACCGGCAGGGTCAGCGGCGCGGCGGCGATCATCGGCAATGTCCTGAGCATCCACCCGATCCTCATCGGGGACTATGAGGGCAAAATAGTCGTGAAGTCCAAGGTGCGCGGAATGAAGCGCACGCTCGACGCGCTTGCCGAGCGCTATGCGGAGCTCGTGCTGAATAAGGCGGAGACGATAGGCATCGCCCATGCCGATAATGAGGAGGGCAAGGCATATCTCGTGCAGCGCCTGCGTGACAAGGGACTGACCGGCAAGTGCCTGAGCGTCTGCTATGAGCCGGTGACCGGCTCCCATGTCGGCCCGGGGACAGTCGCGCTGTTCTTCTTCGGGACGGACAGAATGGGATAATGACCCGCCCACGCACCGGATGTGCTATGGTAAATGCCGGATAGGTCACTAACCGGCGCTTACTTTAAGATGCGCGGCGGCTATTATAAAAGGCTGTGTACAATTGCGTGAAAGCTTTGTACACAGCCTTATTTTTATTTCTGAGTAAGCACCGCGGCTTTGCAAGCGGCGCATGAGATGATATAATTTTTTCGTCAGGTGCAATTTTCTCCCGCGAATTACGACTTTGGTAATGTAAGGGGGTTCAGATATGACAGACACCTCGATCATAGAGCTATATTTCAAACGCTCGGAGCGGGCGATAGATGAAAGTCAGGCGTCCTACGGCGGTTACTGCTACCGCGTCGCGGACGGCATTCTACGCGATCCGGGAGATTCCGAGGAGAGTGTAAACGACACATGGCTTGCAGCGTGGAATGCCATACCGCCAACACGCCCGAACTGCCTCAAGGCATACTTCGGCGCGCTGACCCGCCGCATCTCCGTCGACCGGCTGCGCCGCCGCGCCGCCGCAAAGCGCGGCGGGGGTGAAGCGCTCATCGCACTTGAGGAGCTTGCCGAGTGCATCCCCTCGTGCTTCAGCGTGGAGCGGACTGTTGAAAACAAAATACTGATACAGGCCTTCAACGCCTTTCTGGCATCCCAACCGGAGGCGGAGCGGAACCTCTTCGTCGCACGGTACTGGTACGGTCTGCCGGTGGAGGAGATAGCCGCGAAGCTCGGGATGAAGAAAAACACGGCGCTGTCCACGCTGCGGCGCATGCGGCTGCGGCTGCGTGACCGGCTCGAAAAGGAGGGCTTGAAGTGACGAAGGAGCAGTTTTTTGACGCTTTCGGGCAGATAGACGGCGCTTACGTTCTCGCCGCCGGGGATGCAATATATGGGAAAACCGAGACAGCGCACGTATCATATAAAAAGCTTGTGCGCACGCTCATCATCGCGGCGGTCATTGCGGCACTGCTGACGCTGACAGCGTACGCCGCGGGGTGGTTCGGGCTTGCGGGCAGGGTGATAAGCGACCCCGGCGGCAGCGCGCTCCCCGGCGAGGCGGGAGAGACGGTAGACAGGCTGCGCACAGTGCACCACCGGGACTATGTCTTCCTCGGCGGCGTGATAGGCTCGGCAGAGTATCAGGCGGCGGCTGAATGGCTAACGTTCAAGGTCGACTACGCCGACAAGAAAACCGCGGAGCAGACAGAGCAGGGTCAGCCCTACTACGAATGGCGCGACCTTGAGCGCAGCTTTGCACCGGATGAGGGCACGCGTGAGATATGCCGCCTATATCAGGTCTGGGACGGGACGATGTGGGCAAAGCTGCAGGAGATTGCCGCCCGGTACGGACTGGCGCTGCACACGGAGCGCCGGGCGATCACGAACGCCGGGGACCAGAGCCGCGAGTACGGCGCATATGAGGACGGATCGTTTCACATTTCGGCGTCGGCAGTGATCGCGCAGGAGCGGTATCTGTACGAAGTGTATCTTGAAAAGAGCGGCTGTCTGCCCTGCGACAATATGACAGCGGGCGGAGCCTGCGAATACGAGGAGTGGGAATACACGACCGGGCGCGGCGATAAGGTCAGCATCGCCGTGCGCGATGTGAGCACGAACGAGACATGGGCACAGTATGAGCTGCTGGTGTTTTATTCCGGTGACGGCGCTGTGATGACAGTCAGGGCGAGCTATGGCTATCAGTGCGGGGATGGTGATGAAAAGCTCTTTGCGGAAAGCTTAGCTGACAGCATAGATTTTTACGCTGTCGCCGGGGCAGATACACCGGAGAACGCTGTGTTGATTTTGAAAGGTAACTGATATGAAAAAATATATTTCCCTGCTTCTCTGCTGCGCGGCGCTTTGGCTGTGCGCCTGCGGCAGTCCGGAACATGCATTGGAGATACCCGCCGCGGGCGGGGGCACTGATGCCGTGCGAGCCGTAAACGCTGAGTTCACCACCGGTGACGGTCAAATTAAAATCAGCATCCATGACGATAATGCGGACGCCATTCCCGCGGGGATGCCAGTTCTTCGGGTGCGTCCAAAGGTCATCACGTCCGACATGGCGCGGCAGATGGCAAAGGGTCTGTTCGGGGAGGCTGAGCTGTTCGAGTACTCCGAGGAGCTGAGTAAGGCAGAAATCGCGGATATGATCGATGTATATGAATACGCCGTCACTGACGAGAGCATAAAGGCCGACCACGGGGCGGATGCGCCGCAGAGCTGGATAGAGAGCGTGCGCGATGCGCGGCTCGCGATACTGGAATATTATCGCAATGCCTACGCTATGGCGCGGGATGAGGTCACGCCGAGAGCGTGCGAATGGAAGTTCTATCCGATAGAGCACTACGCCGTCCACGGCTTTGACTATGCCGGGAACGATCCATACTACACCGGCACTTTCCCTGCGGGCATGTCCGTAGACCTGCGCGCTGTGACGGAGCTCGGCGGTGTGCCGTATGAGTTCTGGGTCAACAACAATGAGCGGGAGGACTTTCGCAATCACAGTCTCTCGGTCTTTGTGCTCATGCCCGATTCCGGGGGCACTGCCGAGGAGCGGAAAGTGCAAAAGCGGGAATGGTACATGAGCATGGGGCTATACTCCGACACAGCGGCGGATGAAAGCGCGCTTGACTCGGCCTGCGCGCAAGCAGTCAAGCTGGCAGATGAAATGGGGCTCGGCGAATGGCGTTTCACCGCCGCGGCGGTGGACAGGACAGAGAGTACCGGCGAGGGCTGGCAGATAGAAGTGACGGGCATGCCTGTCTACGAGGGTTACCCGGTCAATTGGCAGAGCGCCGTGGGAGTGGAATGCTATCCAGAAAGCCTGACTATACGCATGGCAAACAGCGGGGTTCTCATTGAGCTGCAATATACTTCGCCGATGGAGATCATGGAGGCAACTGAGCAGGCCGCGGCACTGAGAACGTGGGAGGACATGGAGCCGCTCTCGATGCGGACGATGCGCAGCCTGAGCTATGAGACGCTGATACCGAATTACACTTCAGAGAAGGAATGGTGGGATGCTATCGGCGCGGTCATCACTGAGGTACGGCTCGACATTGACAATGTCTGCGTGGGTTACACACGTGTGCCGTGTGACGGTGTGGAATTCTTGCTTGTGCCCACGCTCTCCTTCCCCGGCAGACTGAGCGTGACGGGCAGCATCCCCGGTGTGCATGAAAGCCCGATGGAGCTGCTCGACTTGGACGGGGACAGCTATAACG
>CAKTIH010000029.1 GCA_934565615.1 uncultured Oscillospiraceae bacterium
AACCGGATAAGGACACTGAAAAGCTCTTCACCCTCGCCCGCAAGGGCTATTCCGAGGGCGAGCTGCGCCGCGTCCCCGTGCATTTTTACACCGTGTCCGAAAAGGGGATGCCCGTCAAGGCCATCGCCTTTGACGATGACGGCAACCGCGCCGCGGCTATGGGCGGCGTGCCGGAGAAAGCGCGCGGGCAGGGACTCACCGCCGCGTATATTACGGAGCAGATGTTCAAGACCGGCGGCACGCCCTATAACTGCGTCGAGAACCGGGCGCAGGCCGCCCCCGGGCTGTACCTGCCGGCGTCGGAGATAAACGACCTGCGCCGCAGGCTCGTGACAGAGCTGTCGGAGCAGCGCGCAAAGCCGCCGCTCCGCCGCGTCGGGAAGCTCCCGGAGAAGCCGAAGGGCAAGCTGCCGACAGGCGACCCCGCAATGATCTTCCAGGTGCTGACGGAGGAGCAGCTCTCACCGGAGCTTGCCGCTCTCAAGCCCAAGTACCTCTATGTTCCCCTCACGCTCATGACGGAGAAGCTCGACCTGCTCCGCCCATTTGCCGAGCAGGGGACGATACCCGTCGCGGTGCTGCCGCGCGTCATTGCAGATAACGAGGCCGCCGAGGTGTACGATATGCTCAGCCGTATGTTCGACCAGGGCGTGAACGAAGCGCTTGTCGGCAACCTCGGCCATGCGATGCTCGCGAAGAAGGCCGGGATGAAGCTGCGCGGGGACTTCGGGCTAAATACTTTCAACTCCATGTCGATGGAGGTCATCCGTCAGGCGGGCTTCATTTCCGCCACGGCGTCGTTTGAGCTGCGCCTGTCGCAGATCAGGGACATGATAAAGCCGCTCGATACCGAGCTTATCATATACGGCCGCATCCCGCTCATGGTGTCCGACCAGTGCATCATCCGCCACAGCGCGGGGCGCTGCAACTGCCAGACTCCGGGGCAGATGGCAGACCGTATGGGTTCGGTGTTCCCGGTCGTGAAGGAGTTCGGCTGCCGCAACGTTATCTATAACGCGCATAAGCTTTACCTTGCGGATAAGGCGGAGGACGTTTATGCCGCGGGTGCGTGGGGGCTGCGCATGATGTTCACGACCGAGGGCATGAGAGAGTGCGTCGAGGTCGCAAAGGGCTATATGGGTCTGTCGGATTATAAGCCGAACGTACTTACTAGAGGACTGTATTACAGAGGCGTGGATTAAAAAGCAATCAGCAAAGAGGAAAAGAAAATGAGCATTATTCTCGCATCCGGCTCTCCGAGACGCAAGGAGCTTCTGGAGATGCTGGGCGTAAAGGACATGAAGATCATCCCCGCAAAGGGGGAGGAGGTCGCGCCTGCGGGGCTCACCCCGGGCGAGCTTGTGATGGCGCTCGCAGCGCATAAGGGGCGCGAGGTCGCCGAGCACTGCGCGGCGGGGGACGTTCTCATCGCTGCGGACACCATCGTCTGGCACCACGGCAAGGTGTTCGGAAAGCCGCATTCAAAGCAGCAGGCCGCCGAAATGCTCCGCGAGCTATCAGGCGAGACGCACGAGGTGTATACCGGCGTGTGCGTCATAAAGGACGGGCAGGAGACGCTTGAATATGAAATGAGCCGCGTCCGCTTCCGCGAGCTTTCAGAGCGGGAGATAGAGGCGTACATAGCCACGGGGGAGCCGATGGACAAGGCCGGCGCGTACGGCGCGCAGGGCAAGGCCGCGCTCTTCGTTGAGGGCATAGAGGGCGACTTTTTCAACGTCATGGGTCTGCCGCTGTGCAGGCTCGGTAAAATGCTCAACAGGCAGGGAGTTGGACTTCTTTGAAAGAATACCTGAAGAAAAACGGAATACGCGTCGGCATAATCGTCGGCGCGGTCGTGCTGATAATCGCGCTCGGCGCTGCGGCGCGCGGCGGCAAGATAAGCTTTATGCAGAATGTGTCGGGCATTGTGAAGGCACCTATGCAGAAGGTTCTGAGTTCCGCCGTCAACTGGTTCGACAGCTTGTACGGCTACCTGTACGATTATGACTCGCTCATGGCGGAGAACGAATCGCTCCGCTCTCAGCTTGCCGATGCGCAGCAGTCCGCGCGTGACGGCATTGCCGCCTCCGAGGAGAACACGCGCCTGCGCAAGCTCCTTGAGCTGCGCGAGAAGCACACGGATTATGAGATGGAATCGGCCAAGGTCGTGCTCTGGTCGTCGTCGAACTGGTCGTCCTCCTTCACGATAAGCAAGGGCGAGACCAGCGGCATCGAGATAGGCGACCCCGTCATAACCGAGTACGGCGCGGTCGTCGGACAGATCACCGAGCTTGGCACGAACTGGGCAACGGTCAGCACACTTATCGACGTTGACATGAGCGTCGGCGCATTCGTCGGCGCGGCGGGCAACTCCGGCATGGTCGTCGGTGAATACTCGTTCATGAAGAACAAGACCGCGAAGCTCACCTTCCTTGCCGACGGCGCGCAGATATTCGTCGGGGACGATGTCCTGACCTCGGGCTCCGGCGGCGCGTTCCCCTCCGGGCTTGTGATTGGCACGCTCACAGCCGTGCAGACCGAGGCCGGCGGGCAGATAGAATACGGCATAGTCGAGCCGCAGTGCGATCTGGACTCGCTCGTGCAGGTGTTCATTATCAAGAGCTTTGAAGTGGTGGAATAAAAGTTGAAGGATCTTTTTGAAAAGATAAATATACACCGCGTGCTGAGATACGCGCTGTTCATGCTCCTGACGCTAATGGCGCAGAACATGATCCTCAGCCATTTCAGACTGTTCGGCTCGTGCCCGATGGTGCTGCCGGCGGTCGCCGTGGCGGTCGGGATGTTCGAGGGCGCGACGCTCGGCCCGCTGTTTTCACTCATCATGGGCATATTCGCGGATATGTCCTTTGTGGAGCATACGATCTTTTTCGCGCTGGTTCTGCCGGCGCTGTCGTTCGCGGCGGCGTTCGTGTCCCAGTTCTTTATAAACCGGCGCTTCTTTGCCTTTATGGGCATCACGCTTGCGGCGCTGTTCATCACGGCGGCGCTCCAGATGCTCAAGACCCTGGCGGGCGATACATGGAGCGGGGCAATGCTCTCGACGATCATTGTCCAGACGCTCTGGTCGATGCCGTTTTCGGCGGTAGCGTATTTCCCGCCGGCAAAGTGGATCAAGTAAGGGAAAGGACTTGCAATGCACAACAGACTTGTAAAACCGAGCAGAGTTGCGGGACTTATTATCCTTATCCTGCTGCTCCTCACGGTGTATCTGGTGGCGCTTTATAAGCTCCAGATCATAGAGGGCGAGGCAAACTACAACCGCAGCAGCGAGCTTACAAATTCCGAGCGCATAGTTACCGCCGCGCGCGGCAACATCTATGACCGCTACGGCCGTACACTCGTCAGCAACGAGGAGACCTATAACCTGAAGATCGACACGGACAAGCTCTTCGCAAACGAGGACCCGAACTCGGTCATCCTCGAGCTTGTACACATGGTCCAGGGCTACGGCGATGAGTATACCGACGACCTGCCCATAACCATGACCCCGCCGTTTGAATATGACCCGGACATGACGGCTATCCAGCGCACGATGCTGGATGCATACTATGTCCGTCAGGAGATAGACCCGAACTCCACGGCGGTTGAGCTCATGAGCTATCTGCGCACGAGATATAATATCGACAACAGCTACTCCGCTGAGGAAATGCGCATCATCGCCGGCGTGCGTTACTCGATAAACGTCCGCTACGCCGTCAATACCGCTGACTATGTTTTCGTCGAGGACGCGAGCATGAAGCTCATCTCGTCGATCATGGAGAATAAGCTCGTCGGCATCGAGGTCGAGCGCGCCTACAGCCGCAAGTACGGCACGGAGTACGCCGCGCACATCCTCGGCTACACCGGCCTTATGACGCAGGAGGAGTACGAGAAATACTCCCTGCTGAACTATTCGACCGACGCAATGGTCGGTAAGGACGGCGTCGAATACGCCTTTGAAAACTACCTCCACGGCAAGGACGGCAAGGTCATCGAGACGCGAAACTCCGCCGGTACGGTGCTCGCGACGGTATACGAGGAGGAGCCGGAGCCCGGCAACCACGTGTACCTGACGATCGACAGCGTCCT
The DNA here is from genome assembly GCA_934565615.1 of uncultured Oscillospiraceae bacterium. Classification (GTDB taxonomy): domain Bacteria; phylum Bacillota; class Clostridia; order Oscillospirales; family Oscillospiraceae; genus Limivicinus. The sequence goes on from CAKTIH010000029.1 coordinate 4,090, forward strand.
GCAGGAGCAGACCGAGCGTATCCTTGCAAACGGCGTGTCGATACTCAAGCAGAACATCGCCCAGAAGCGCGCCGAGGGCACGGCGCGAGGCGACTATAACGTCGACCTCAAGGACGAGATCACCGGCGCTGCCGCCGTGGTCGTGAACGTCAAGACCGGTGAGCCGCTTGCAATGGCGAGCTGGCCGACCTACAATGTCGCAACGATACTGGAGGATTATCAGGATCTGCTTGAAGCGGAGAACGCGCCGCTCTTTAACCGCCCGCTGATGGGCACCTACGCCCCCGGCTCGACCTTCAAGCCCTGCACGGCAATAGCCGCGCTCACAATGGGCATAGTAAACACCGAGGACAAAATAAAGTGCGAAGGCGTCTACACAAGGTACGCGGCCGAAGGCTACGCGCCTGAGTGCTGGATCTGGAACTCGACAAAGGATCACCTGACCCACCCCGAGGAGAACGTTACTACCGAGGCTATCCGCGACTCGTGCAACTACTACTTCTACTCCATCGGCAACTTCCTCGGCGTCGACGACCTCGGCAGATTTGCCGCGGACTTCGGCCTCGGCGAATACTCGGGCATTGAGCTTGTCGAAGCCAAGGGCAACATGTCAAACCAGGCAAACCACATGGACTATGCCGGTCCCGAGTGGCGAATAGGCGATACGCTGCAGGCCGCCATCGGCCAGTCCGACAGCGTTTTCACACCGATACAGATGGCCGAATACTGCGCGACCGTCGCAAACTCCGGCACGCGCTATTCCGCGTCCATCCTCAAATCCATCAGAAACTTCGATTACAGCGAAAAGCTCTATGACCGCGAGCCTACCGTTATGAGCACTGTCGAGTCCGCCGAGTATAACTGGGCGGCGGTGCATGAAGGCATGTGGCAGGTGCTTAATGACTATATAAACGAGAAGAACGTCAACGTCTGGGTCGACTGCCCGTGGCGCGTCGCCGGCAAGACCGGTACCGCACAGAAGGGCGAAGGCATCCAGAACGACGGTATCTTCATGTGCTACGCCCCGTATAAGGATCCCGAGGTCGCGATATTCGTCGTCGTCGAGCGCGGCGGCGCCGGTGCTGACGTGCAGTTCATCGCGCGCCACATCATGGACGCCTACATCACCATAATGGGCTACAGCGACACCTCCGAGACGGAAATGACGCTTCTTAAATAAAGCTATTGAAGTTTCGGGAATTTGTGTATATAATTATTGACCGAAGATATGTAACTACAAGGAAACGGAGAAGAGTATGAATATTGCATTGATGGCGCATGACAGAAAGAAAGAGCTTATGGTGCAGTTCTGCATTGCCTACTGCGGCATTTTGGCGGAGCACTCGCTTTGCGCGACCCATGTCACGGGCAAGCTTGTTTCGGAGGCGACCGGCCTTCCGATAACGCTTTACCTCCACGCGGATCAGGGCGGCGCACAGCAGATCGGCGCGCGCATATCCTTCAATGAGATCGACCTTGTGCTCTTCTTCTGCGACCCTGCAAACCCCAAGGGCTTTGACGATATCAACAAGATAGAGCGTCTGTGCGACCAGTACCAGATCCCCTTTGCGACCAACGCCGCGACGGCGGAGGTGCTCGTTCAGGGCCTGCGCCGCGGCGACCTTGACTGGCGCAACATCGTCAACCCCCAGAAGAGATAAGCCGCACGGCAGCTATACTGCGCGTTTTTATTCCGAAGCCGTCTGCATGAACGGCTTCGGAATTCATGCGTATATTGAAAGGATGCACATATATGGCAAAGGTATCACCGCGCACGCTTTCCGGCTTTATGGAGCTGCTGCCGGAGCAGCAGATGAAGATGGAGCGCATGATGGAGATCCTCCGTCAGAGCTATTCCGTCTATGGCTTCACGCCGCTTGACACACCGATAATCGAGTCCGCCGAGGTGCTGCTCGCCAAGGGCGGCGGCGAGACCGAGAAGCAGATATACCGCTTCATGAAGGGCGAGAGTGACCTTGCCCTGCGCTTTGACCTCACCGTCCCGCTGGCAAAGTACGTTGCCGGGCACTACGGTGAGCTGACTTTCCCGTTCCGCCGCTATCAGATCGGCAAGGTCTACCGCGGCGAGCGCGCCCAGCGCGGCCGCTTCCGTGAGTTCTATCAGGCCGATATCGACGTGATAGGCGACGGCAAGCTTGACATCATAAACGAGGCGGAGATCCCCGCCATTATCTATAACACCTTTTCAAAGCTCGGCATAACGAAGTTCAAAATAAAGGTCAACAACCGCAAGATCCTCAACGGTTTCTATGCCATGAACGGCATGAACGAGCGCGCCGGGGATATTATGCGCACTGTCGACAAGCTCGATAAGATCGGCGCGGAGAAGGTGCGCCAGCTCCTCATTGACGATGTCAAAATGCTCCCCTGCAAGGCGGAGAACGTGCTTGACTTCATGGCAATATGCGGCAGCAATGACGAGGTCATCGCAGCACTCGAGCGCTACCGCGGCATGGACGCGACCTTCGACCAGGGGCTCGACGAGCTCAGGACCGTCACGGGCTACCTCGCGGCTTTCGGCGTTCCGGAGGAGAACTTCGCCGTCGACCTCACTATCGCGCGCGGACTGGATTATTACACCGGCACGGTCTATGAGACCGAAATGACCGAGCACCCGGAGATCGGTTCCGTCTGCTCCGGCGGCAGGTACGATAACCTCGCCGAGTATTATACCGATAAGCAGCTGCCCGGCGTCGGCATATCGATAGGGCTGACAAGGCTGTTCTACGTGCTCAATGAGCAGGGGCTGCTGTCGGACGAGATAGTCACCGCGCCGTGCGACGCGCTCGTCATCCCCATGACCGAGGAAGCGGGCTTCGCAATCTCCGCCGCGACGGTTTTGCGCGCCGGCGGCGTGCGCACCCAGCTCTATGGCGAGAAGAAAAAGTTCAAGGCCAAGATGAGCTATGCCGATAAGCTGAAGGTGCCGTTTGTAGTGCTCGTGGGCGAGGACGAGATAAACGAGGGAGTCCTCTCCGTCAAGAACATGCAGACCGGCGAGCAGGTAAAGCTCAGCCCGGCGGACGCGGCGGAGCACATCGCTGCCGTCATAAAAGAAAGAAACAGCGGCGCTGTTATAAAAGAGTAAGCTGCTGTTTATAGATAGGAGAAAAGAGTATGACACAATCCCGTACACATACCTGCAATGAGCTCCGCATCGAGAACGTGGGGCAGAAGGTCAAAATAGTCGGCTGGATGGAGAATGTCCGCGAGGTCGGCAGCAATTTTGCGTTCGTCGTCGTGCGCGATTTTTACGGCACGACTCAGGTCGTCATTGAGGACGAGACCATGATGGCCGTCGTCAAGGGCATCAATAAGGAATCCACCATCTCTGTCGAAGGCACCGTGCGCGAGCGCGCCAGCAAGAACCCCAAGCTCCCGACCGGTGATATCGAGGTCGTCCCCGAGAAGATCGAGGTCCTCGGCAAGTGCCGCTATAACGAGCTGCCCTTTGAAATAAACCGCAGCCGCGAGGCCGACGAGACCCAGCGTCTCAAGTACCGCTATCTCGACCTCAGAAACCCCGCCGTCAAGAAGAATATCATCCTCCGCTGCAACGTCGTCGCGGCGCTGCGTCAGGCGATGACCGAGCACGGCTTCCTTGAGATCACCACGCCTATACTCACCGCCTCCTCTCCCGAGGGCGCGCGTGACTATCTCGTCCCCGCGAGAAAGCACCCCGGCAAGTTCTATGCCCTGCCGCAGGCTCCGCAGCAGTTCAAGCAGCTGCTCATGACCTCCGGTTTCGACCGTTATTTTCAGATCGCCCCCTGCTTCCGCGATGAGGACGCCCGCGGCGACCGTTCCCCCGGCGAGTTCTATCAGCTCGATATGGAGATGGCCTTCGCCACTCAGGAGGATGTTTTCGCCGTCCTTGAGGACGTGCTGCCTCCGATCTTCGCAAAGTACGGCACCTATGATATCGCTTCCAAGGCTCCGTTCACCCGCATCCCCTATCTTGAGGCAATGGAGAAGTACGGCTCCGATAAGCCCGACCTGCGCATTGACCTTACTGTGCAGGACATCACCGCGCTTGTGCAGGACACGGAGTTTGCGCCCTTTGCACCGGGCAACGTCATAAAGGCCGTCGCTGTCTCCGGCTGCGAGATGACGAGAAAGCAGATAGACAAGCTCTGCGCCGATGTTGAGGTGCAGGCCGGCAATAAGCCCTATTGGTTCAAGGTCGAAGGAAACGGCGAGTTCGTCGGCGGCATCAGCAAGTTCCTCAATGACCGCAGGGACAGCATCACCGAGGCTCTCGGCCTGAAGCCGGGTTATCTCGTCGCTGTCGCGGCGGGGAAGAAGGACGCCGCGCAGAAGACCGCCGGCGTCATGCGCAAGATGCTCGGCGCGGCAGTTCCCGGCCACATGGACAAGGAGCGCTACGAGTTCTGCTGGATCGTCGACTTCCCGATGTACGAGATCGGCGAGGAGTCCGGCGAGCTTGAGTTCTGCCATAACCCGTTCTCCATGCCCTCCGGTGGGCTGGATGTGCTGCTCAAGGCAGAGCGCGGCGAGATAGACCCGCTCACCATCACCGCCGACCAGTACGACCTTGTCTGCAACGGTGTTGAGCTCTCCTCCGGTGCTGTCCGTAACCACGATCCAGAGATCATGATAAAGGCCTTTGAGATGGTGCGTCTCGGCGAAGAGGACGTCAAGAAGAAGTTCCCCGCGATGTACAACGCCTTCTGTTACGGCGCTCCACCTCATGCCGGTATCGCCCCGGGCGTCGACCGCATGGTCATGCTCCTCTCCGGTGAGGAGAGCATCCGCGAGGTCATCGCTTTCCCGATGAACAAAAACGCGCAGGACGTCATGATGGGCGCGCCCTCCACGGTCGAGCAGAAGCAGCTTGACGAGCTGCACATTGCCACCGTCGGCGAACTCGAAGAATAACATTAGAATCATATACGGCGGAGCGCGCCTTGGAAAGATTTCCAGTGGTGTACTCCGCCGTGCTATATGTGGCGGGGAGGACGAAATATGTTTTCGAGCATCAACAGCTTCGGTGTCAGCGGCATCGGCGGCTATGGCGTCGAGGTCGAGGTATACATATCGAACGGGCTTCCGGGCTTTGACATCGTCGGGCTTCCGGACGCTGCCGTCAAGGAGGCGCGCGAGCGTGTGCGCGCCGCGATAAAGAATAACGGCTTCCGCTTCCCGGTCAGCAGGCTAACGGTGAACCTCGCGCCCGCGGACAAAAAGAAGGCCGGCACGGTCTATGACCTGCCAATACTCGTCGGCATCCTCGCCGCCTCCGGGGACATTGACGCGCCAGGTAGCGACACGGCATTTATCGGCGAGCTGTCCCTGCTCGGCGAGCTGCGCCCTGTTCAGGGCGCGCTGCCTATGGCGCTTGCCGCGGCGCGCGAGAGTGTGCGTGAGATATTTGTCCCAGCCGAGAACGCGGACGAAGCAGCCTTTGCCGAGGGGATAACTGTGTACCCGGTGAAGAACGTGCAGGAGCTGCTGCGCCACCTGCGCGGCGAGGAAAAGATAGAGCCCGCGCAGCCGCCGAGACCCGGGGAGGACGTGCGTCCACTGCCGGATTTTGCCGATGTCAAGGGGCAGGAAAACGTCAAGCGCGCCTTCGAGATAGCCGCCGCGGGCGGGCACAATATCCTAATCGTCGGCCCGCCGGGCGCGGGCAAGTCAATGATGGCAAAGCGTCTGCCGGGCATACTTCCGGAAATGAGCCGGGACGAGATGATCCAGTGTACCGAGATCCATTCCGTCGCGGGGCTTACCGGGCGCGAGCATCCGATAATCTCACAGCGTCCGTTCCGCGCGCCGCATCATACGGTGTCGGCAATCGGCCTTGCCGGTGGCGGCAGCTTCCCGCGCCCCGGGGAGATAAGCCTTGCGCATAACGGCGTGCTGTTTCTTGATGAGCTGCCGGAGTTTCGCAGCGATGTGCTTGAGGTACTGCGCCAGCCGCTTGAGGACGGGGAAGTCACGGTCTCGCGCGTGTCGGGTTCGGTGACGTTCCCGAGCCGCTTCATGCTTGTGTGCGCGATGAACCCATGCAAATGCGGGTGGTACGGGCACCCGTCCGGGCGCTGCCGCTGCTCTGAGAAGGACGTCCGCCGCTACCATTCAAAGATATCCGGCCCGCTGCTCGACAGGATAGATATCATCGTCGAGGTGCCCGCGCTGGAGTATGACGAGCTGCGCAGCCGTACACCGGCCGAAAGCTCCGCCGAGATAAAAAAACGCGTCGACGCTGCGCGGGAGCGCCAGCACGCGCGCTTTGCCGGGGACGGCAGCATGTGCAACGCGCGCATCGGGAGCGCCGGTCTGCGCGAGTTCTGCGTACTCGATGAGGAGTGCGAAGAACTTATGAAGGCGGCCTTCAGCGCGATGAACCTCTCCGGACGCAGCTATGACAGAATACTGCGCGTCGCGCGCACGATAGCCGACCTTGCGGGGGAGGAGAATATCGCGCCTGAGCACATCGCCGAAGCGATACAGTACCGCACCTACGACCCGACCGGCGGGGTGTGAGAAATATACCATCAGCCGACAGAGGCTGCGTCCGCAAAAATGCGAACGCAGCCTCTGTCAAATTATGTGCCTTATGCCTAAGCCAATGAGACGGTGATAAGCTCGTCATCTGCCAGTGTCCGTGCCCAAGGATAGTTCTCCGCGAAGATCAGCGCTTCGACCTCGTTCGGCTCAAGAATGCGGTTTGATGAGTAGGCCATCTCAAGGATCAGCGCGTCGATGTCCGTATAGCCCACCTCTGTGGGCGGACCAAAGATGCCGGTCAAAGCGGTGCCGTCCTTGAGACGGACGCCCACAAGCTGCCAGTCGAAATCTTCCAGAGTTTCATAGCCATCCCACAGCTTATCCAGCTTTAGGCTGACCTTTGCGGAGACGGGACTGATCTCCGCCGCGAGAAGGCGCAATCCGGTGTCCCCGATGGGAGCGTCCGGGAGGACGGACAGACGGTCGCGATTGCTGCGCGGCGTCCATGTGAGCACCCACGGCCCCTCCACAAGCGGCTGATACGGTCCGCCCTTGCCGCTGACGCCAAGGCTCTCTATGGTTATGCTGATCTCCTTGCCGGAGAACGTACCCAGCTTGTCCCCGGCTCGCGCCCAAATGTCGTATTCAATGGAACCATCGCCGGCAATGATATGCGCGCGGTCATCCGCGCCGCGCTCCTCTACAAAGCTTCCGCCCGAGGCGGGCGCGTTTTCTCCGTCAAAGGTTGGGAAGCCACCCCAGATCGCGGCGTTGAGCTCCTGCGCGCGGTCGAGCTGCCAGCCCTCAATGCGCAGGGCAATCTCGGCGGTGTCGCCGTCAATGACCGTCTGCTCCACCGATATGGTCACACCGTTGGCTGTCGCGCTGACAGTCTGGGAGGTATCGGACAGGCCGCTTTCCTCGGCGCGCTGCTTCTCGGTGTCCGTGGCAGGAAGCTTCCGCTCCATGCCCCGTGACCAATGCATATAGACCGCATACGCGGCAACGCCAAGAGACAGGATCAGCGCCGCCGCCAAAGCAAAGGCGATGATACGCTTTCTGACGGAGAAACGCTTTTGCTCTCCGACCCGGTAGCCAAGCATTGCACGGGCGCTTTCTATATAGGCGTCGGGTACATCGTTCATCGCGAGCAGCGCTTTTTCACAGTTCAGCATAGCCCATCCTCCTTTAGCTGCTTCAATAGCCTGCATCTTGTCCGGTGCAGCATGGACTTGACCTTGCTCTCGGTGAAGCCGCTTTTCCCGGCAATTTCAGAGATCGAGGCGGCGTACCAGTACCGGCTGAGAAATATGTCCCTTTCGGTTTTGCCTAAGCTCTCAAGCATGCTCCGTATCGCCGCGTTCAGCTCGCGCATACCGATCTCCTTTTCGACATCGGCTCCGGGATCCAGCGTCTCCGCGAGCTCGTCCAGCACTGCCGGAATCTCCCCGCCGCCGCGCTTGAGACTGCTGCCGTCGCGCAGCCGGTTCAGGGAAAGCCACCTTGTCAGCTTTGCAAGGTACGGCGCAAGATACGTCGGGCGGTGGGTCGGCATGGAGTTCCATGCCGACAGATATGTATCATTGACACACTCGTCCGCATCCTCGGCGTTTGCCAAAATGTTGTATGAGATCGTGCGGCAGTACGAGCCGTATTTTGCCGCGGTTTGGGATATGGCGTCCTCGGAGCGCGCCCAGTAAAGGCTGACGATTGCGGCATCGTCCATTTGCGGTTCCTCCTTTTCTTTAGCTATCTGTAATAATAGAAACGGTTTGGACGAAAAGGTTGCATGGAATGGGCACAAAATTTTTGACGCAAAATTAAAAACGCCCCACCGTCGGTTAAAAACCGGCGGTGAGGCGTTTTATGCGAACGGGGAAGCAGCGCGGTGCCCACCGTCGGTCACTCGTTGTTTTCTGCGTCCTCGGCGTTGCCCTGCTCCGATTCTGTGACGATCCCCGCGCCGTGCTTTTTGAACGCGGGCTCTGTGAAGAGCGACCACAGCAGCATCAACACCGCCGGCATGAACGCGAGCGGGAAGAGCCAGTGAGTGCTCAGGCGCGCAAGCTCCGCCGTCATCAGCACTAGGATCACCGTCGAGGGCAGGTGCCCCACGGCGAGGGTCAGCGCCGTTTTGTTCAGCGCGCCGAAGCCGAGCTCACAGCGCGATAGGATAGGGAACACCCAGCACGCCGCGCCGAGCGGCAGCACCAGCGCGACATAGTACGCCGCACCCGCCGTCCCGGCGGAGGGCGACACGGCGCTGTACTGCCGCAGCAGCGTCAGCATCCAGAGCCCGATCGCCGCGACGGCGCCCCACAGGAGCGTCAGCAGTATGCCGGGCACAAGTTCGTTTTTAAGAGTGCGGAAGAAGCGGGCATAGGGCTTCGGCTGCTTATAGCGTATGCAGCGCACAACGCTGTCATAGAGCGCGGTCGTCGCCGCGCCGAGAGTCAGCACGGGGAGAGAGCACAGGAGCCACAGCACGCTCAGCGCCATGATATCCGTCAGCGTATTGAGTACCCTCCAGAGCCCGCCCTGATAACGGAAGACGCGGCCAAGCATTATGTCAGCTCACGCACCAGCGGCGCGAGCGCGTCTGCAAGCTGGCTGTGTCCGCGGCGGCTGAGGTGCATATAGTCCACGGTGTTGAACTCTGCGACGCCCTCGGCGTCGAGAAACGCCCAGCCGTGCGCGGCGCACTTCTGGCGGTACTGCTCCGCAACGCCCATAGAAGTCGCATGGCAGGATGCGCCCATAGCGGGGTCGTTGTGCCCTTCTCCGATATGCGGCGGGGCAACGATGAGGATATTCGGCCTGCCGCCGCGCCATGCGCCGACGGTTTCCGCCTTCATCGCAAGACGCTCCATGCCGATGCCGATGCAGGCGGGGCTGGCGTAGAAGCGCTCCTTGGTGTCGTTCGTGCCGAGCATGATGATGAGCAGGTCGACCGGCTCATGCGTCATGAGCGTGGAATATATCACGTCGAGCCCGGACATGCACTCGTGCAGCGGGTCACGGAAAACGGTCGTGCGTCCGGAAAGGCCCTCCTCAAGCACAAGGTAATCCTCGCCCAGCGCCTTTTGCAGAAGGCAGGTCCAGCGCTCGTCCTCGGTGAAGCGGTCGGTACGGTCAGCGGTGTCGTTGGGGTCTGCGCAGTAGCCGTGAGTGTTAGAATCGCCAAAGCAGACAATATGTTTTTTCATGTGCGCGATCTCCTTTTTAGGTGTGATGCGTTTGATTATTTTTGATTATTATGGTTTTGTTACTTCTTGATTTCCGGCAGGGAAGCGGCGGCGGCGGACTGGCCGACGCGGCGGAACTTCTCATCCGGCAGGGCGAGATGTATCTTCTCCGCAAGCGCGCTATACTCATCGCGCAGGACACGCTCGCATTCGCTGATAATGAGCTCGCCCCCGCGCCCGGACATCACGCGCCCGAGCAGCAGCACATGGCGGAAGTGATACATATCGTGGTAGAGCGCGAGCGAGTGCGCCAGATACACGCCGATGCTGCGGTATATCGCGGCGGCGCGCTCGTCGCCGTTGTTCATCAGTGCCTGTACGGCCTTGAGCTTCTCTGCAGGGGAAAGAGCGCTGTCAAGCTCGATGCCCGCCGCAGGGGCGAGCTTTATGACGCCGTCCTGCGAGAAGTATTTCACACCGCAGCCGATATCAAGCGACCACTCATCACGCATAGCGCCGGGGTTTGCGTCCACGGGGATGAAAGCCAGCTCGTTGAGCCAGCCGGTGATGTAGCCCTTTTCGTCGACATAGCCGCCGGCCTCGCTCGTGCCCATGGCGATGCCGAGGATGTTCGTGTCCTCAAGGCTGATAGCCCCGGCGAGCGCGGTGACGTCCCCGTCGTTAAAGACGCAGAAGGGCACGTCGCCGAAGGTGTCGGTAATGGCGCGGATATAGATGTCCTTGACCTTCGCATCGAAGAGCTCCTGCGGCACCTTGAGGAAGAGCGAGGCGTTCATGGTGCGGTCGTTTATGTACACGCCGGCGCTCGACACGCCAACCGCATCCACGCGCGGCATATGCGCCGCCGCCGATCTGAGCGCGGCGACGATGCCGTCATAGTGATAGTCCGGGTCGGAGTTCGTCTTGGGGAACCACACGACCTCCTCTGAATACACGGTCTCGCCGTCGATGACAGCGGAGACCTTGCGGTCGCTCCCGCCCGCGTCGAAGCCTATGCGGCAGCCGTCAAAGTGCCCGCCCGCGGGCTTGGGCGAATCCTTCGCCTCGGGCAGCGTGTCGGTATAGATGACCTCGAAGGGGCGCTCATATATCTTGGAGAAATAGTCCCAGTCAAACTCCTGACAGCCGCCCGCGTTAAAGCAGCCGCGGATATACTCATACATATCGCGGTCGCCGCTTATGTACACGCGCCAGCCGCCCTTCATCCACAGCAGGGTCTTGACGAGGCGACGGATGTAATACCGGTCGGCATCTTTCATATCGGCAGTGCCGTGAATGAATGTGTGAACGGCGGCCATCTCACCGCCGCTGCGCTCCACGGCGACGCCGAGGGGCTTCTTCGCCGAGGCGAGAAAGGCGTGGTTGAACTTATAGAGCGGGAAGAAATCACGGTCAAGCTCCGGAAGGTTCCTGACGCTTGCTTCAATGCCGAGATAGTTCATGCTGTGCGTCCTCCATTGTAAGGAAAAATTAACGGTATAATATATTATATCACGGCTTTCCGCGGCTGTCATCATAAATAAAAAAATATTTCAAATAAAAATACTCTTGAAAATTATTTTCTCTAATGATACTATATGAAATATGGAACCCGGATGAATGAACAAGCCTGAAAGGGGAGAACATCATGGACAAACAAAAACTGCGCGGCGCACGAGAATGGATACAGTCCGAGCTGAAAAAGAGCATAGACTTCTGGCTCAAAAACGGCATGGACGAGGTTAACGGCGGCATATACACCTGCCTTGACCGCAAGGGCGAGATATACTCCACTGACAAGAGCGTATGGATGCAGGGGCGCTGCGGCTGGATATTCGCGTATCTCTGCCATGTGTACGGCGTGCGCGAGGAGTGGCTGCGCGCATCGAAGAGCTGTCTGGACTTTATGGAGGCGCACTGCATAAACCGCGCCGCGGGGGACAGAATGTACTTCACCGTCACCGCCGAGGGCGCGCCGCTGCGCCAGCGCCGGTACTGCTTTTCCGAGGCGTTCTATGCTATGGCAAACGCCGAGTATTACGGCGTGACCGGCGAGCGGGAGCACCTTGAGCGCGCCCGCCGCGCCTACGATCTCTATTGGGACCTCAATCACGGCATGCCCGATCCCACGGGGCTCGGCCCCAAGACTGAGCCCGAGACGCGCACGGGGCGCGCCTTCGGCATACCGATGATATACCTCAACGTCACGGCTGTTATGCAGCGCGTCGACCCGGAACATGCGGAGCTCTATGAAGAGCGCGCCGATATATGCGTTGACGAGATATTCCGCTATCATGTCCACCAGGAGCTCAAGTGCGTGCTGGAAAACGTCGCAGTTGACGGCAGCGCGAGATTGTATTACACTGAAGGGCGCGTCGTAAATCCCGGGCACGATATAGAGGGCGTGTGGTTCCTGCTGGAGCACGCGCGCCGTACCGGCGATAAGGAGCTTGTGAGCCGCGCGGAAGAGATATTCAACTGGGCGATAAACGCCGGCTGGGACAAGGAATACGGCGGACTGTTGTACTTCGTCGACGCCCTCGGCAGACCGCCCGAGGCCTATGAGCACGACATGAAGCTCTGGTGGCCGCATGACGAGATACTCATATCCTCGCTCATGTTGTATAAGGACACCGGCAAGGAGGAGTACCTCGACTGGTTCTATACCACTCTTGACTACTGCAAGGCGCATTTTGCCGACAGCGAGTACGGCGAGTGGTACGGCTACCTCCGCCGCGACGGTAAGCCGACCGAGCCGCCGTGCAAGGGCTCGACCTTCAAGGGGCCGTTCCACCTGCCGCGCATGCTCATCATGACGGACCTCATGGCAGGGGAATTGCTCGCGGAATAAAAGTTTTACAGGAGAAGTGTATGGGGCAGAGCAGCACAAATGTATTTGAGCGGATAAGCGCGGAATATTATAATCTCACCCCCGCGGAGAAAAAGGCGGCGGACTATGTGCTTTCGCATCAGAGAAAAACGCAGGACATGAGCATAACCGAGCTCGCCGCGGCAAGCGGCGTGGCGGAGGCGACCGTGTCGCGCTTCTGCCGCAGGCTCGGGTGCAAGGGCTATAACGCCTTCCGCCTCGCCATTGCCAATTCCATTGCCCAGCGCCCGGAGCAGTCGAACCCGCTCTCGGGCGAGGTGCTCGATGACGACAGCTTTTCAGACGTCTGCAAAAAGCTCTATACCGCGAACATCAGCGCCATGACGCAGACGCTCGAGCTTGTCCGCCCGGAGGACTATATCCGCGCGGCGGATCTTCTTGAGCAGGCGGACAAGGTGCTGTGCATGGGCCAGGGCGGCTCGATGATAATCGCGATGGAGGCGGCGCACCTGTTTTCCACCGCGAGCGGGAAGTTTTTCGCCGTGACCGATTCGCATATGCAGACTATCGCCGTCACCACTGCGGGCGAAAACGATGTTATTCTCTTTTTCTCCTATTCCGGCGCGACGAAGGACCTTGTCGAGACGCTGTCCTACGCGCGGGAGCGCGGGCTGCGCACTATCCTTGTCACGCACTTTGCCAACTCCCCCGGCGCGGAGCTTGCGGATGTGACGCTGCTGTGCGGCGCGGATGAAAGCCCGCTTCAGCTCGGCTCCATCGGCGCGAGGATCGCGCAGATGTACCTCATGGACGTGCTCTTTTCGGAGCTGTGCCGACGCAATCTCGACCAGTGCCGCCAGAGCCGCGCCCGCATCGCCGACGCCCTCGCCGAAAAGCACATGTGACATGGCTGAAAATAATTTTCTTGCTGATATTCTTTATCCCATCCCCCAGAGTGCGCGCCGCTGCCGGGGGATACGTTTTATGAAGTTCTGCAAAAAATCTTCTTAATATTATTTTGAAGAAAATTTTTTTCAAAAATCTCTTGACATCTGCGGCGACTTTGGTTAATATGATGGTGAAAAGAGTGAAGTCATCGGTGAGAACCGTTGAAATATTAAAACCGGAACAAAAATTTTTAAGGAGGCACAACATGAAGAAACTGCTTGCAATGCTGCTTGCGCTGTGCATGGTGTTCGCACTGTGCGCCTGCGGCCAGACCGCCGCACCCGCTCCCGCTGCCGACCCCGCACCCGCTCAGACTGACGCCGAACCCGCGGCGGAGCCTGTGAACATCACGCTCTGGACATACCCGATAGGCGGCTGGGGCAATGCCGATACCGTCGATGCGCTCATCGCCGCGTTCGAGGATGCAAACCCCGGCATCACTGTCACTGTTGAGTACCTCGACTACACTAACGGCGACGATCAGGTCAACACCGCTCTCGAAGGCGGCTCCGCTCCCGACCTCATTATGGAAGGACCTGAGCGTCTCGTCGCAAACTGGGGCGCAAAGGGCTACATGGTCGACCTCTCCGATATGTGGGACGCCACCGATAAGGCCGAAGTGAACGCTGCCTGCGTCGCTGCCTGCTTCACCGCTGACGGCGCCTGCTATGAGTACCCCCTCGTCATGACCGCGCACTGCATGGCCATCAACTATGATGCCTTCGTCGCGGCCGGTGCTGACCAGTATGTCGATATCGACAGCCACACCTGGACGACTGAGGACTTCATCGCCGCGGTCGATGCACTGTATGCCTACTATAAGGAGCCCGTCGGCGACGTTTACTGCTCCGGTCAGGGGGGCGATCAGGGTACCCGCGCCCTCGTCAACAACCTCTACGGCGGCACCTTCACCAATGCCGAGCACACCGCATATACCGCTGACTCCCCCGAGAACATAAAGGCTCTTGAGCTTCTCCAGAGCATGGACGGCATCTACTTCAACGCGGCCGAGAACGGCGGCGAGGAGATCACCGCCTTCCGTCAGGGCATCCTCAAGATGGCATTCTGCTGGAACATCGCCCAGCAGCTCAACTCCGACAACAATGACGCTGAGCTCACCAACGACGGCGAGAAGATCGTATTCATGAGCTTCCCCTCCGAGACCGGCGAGAGCAAGCTTCAGGGCGGTATCTGGGGCTTTGGCGTGTTCGATAACGGCGACGCTGCCAAGATCGACGCTGCCAAGACCTTCATCAAGTACTTCGCTGACGGCGAGGGCACGCCCGACGCAGTCAAGGCCGCTAACTACTTTGCCGTGCGCGACACCGCCGAGGGCATCGACCTCACCGGCATCTGGGCTGACAACGCCATCATGAACGAGTACACCAAGCTCATGCCTTACCTTGGCGACTACTATCAGGTCACCTCCGGCTGGGCGACCGCCCGCACCGAGTGGTGGAACATGCTCCAGCGCATTGGCGGCGGCGGTGACGTTGCCACCGAGGTCGCAGAGTTCTGCACCAACGCGA
>CAKTIH010000030.1 GCA_934565615.1 uncultured Oscillospiraceae bacterium
GCGGGCGGGCGGAGTAAACCGGAGCCTGTAGATGAATACGACTACGATCATTCATATACTGCCGACACGCAGGACTACGCTCCGGAATATACCGATACATACTACACCGATGACGACTACGGCTACGCTCCCGACGGCAGCGGCACTTATGACTCCGCACCCACGCAGGGTACGTGGCAGTATAATGACGACGGCGGCTACGACGAGCCGCAGCCGGTTGAGGAACCGGAATACACCGCTCCCGCCACCGAGCACTCCGGTGCGCGTGGCGCGATGGAGCAGGAGGCGCGCCGGTACATTGCGCAGATGCAGGCGGGCTATGAGCAAGACTATGCCGAGCCCGAGGTCGAGGAGGCTCAGCCATACGACCCGAGCACCGACGGCTACGACGCGGACCCGACGCGCTATTCCGCGGAGGGCGGCAGCACCGTATATGCAGCTGAGACTGACGGCGAGGACGAGATAGACAGCCGCTTCAATCTCAGCGGCAAGCGCGCGGCAAGCCGCATGCAGTACGGCAGCAAGACCGTCGACCTGAGCGCCGATGAAAGCTATGAGCCGACGCCGCAGACCGGGTACAGTCCGTCGCAATGGACGCCGGATTATGACGATCCCGCAAACGACGGCGCGGAAGAAGAGCCCGTCCGCAAAAAACATAAATTCGGCAAGAAGAAAAAGAAAAAAGAAAAGCCTGCGCCCGAGGCCGCAGAGCCTGAGACCGACGTCTCCGGCAAACGGACACCCATCTACAGCGGCTATGACGACACCGCCGACGAAAACGGCGAATACGCCGAGGACGACGACTACGGCTTTGATGCGGACGCTGGCGGGGACGGCAAGAAGTTCTCTGAGGAGGACGCGTACTTCCCGCCGAGCTTCCGCGAATATGTGCTCTCGCTTTTTGCGTCACTGTTCCTGCGCGTCAGGGGCACAGCGCGCGGCGACACCGCCGCGACGATGAGCGACAGCGAGGAGGATCTCGGCGCCGAGGTCACGCCCGCCGCTGCCTCTAAATACTACGGTTCGTTCACGCGGTCAATGTCACTGCGCATTAAAATAAGCGCGGTGCTGATGGCGCTGCTGTGCTACATATCTCTCCAGCTCCCGCTGCCCGGTATGCTGCGCACGCTGCCCGTCTCCGCCGCCGCGTGCTTCGGGCTTCAAGCGGCAGTCATGTTGCTGTGCCTCGATATTGTCACGACGGCTATCCTCAATGTCATGAGGCTGCGCTTCGGGGCGGACACTCTCGCGGTGTTCTCATGCCTTATAAGCGGCGCGGACGCACTGATAGTCGCGCTGTCCGACACGGCAAGGGCGCACATCCCGCTTTGCGCGCTGACAAGCCTCTCGCTTTTCGGCATACTGATATCGACATATCTGAACGTCAAGGGGCTGCGCAAGGCAACGCGCGTCCCGGCCATCGGCAAGCGCTTTTACTCCGTGACCGGCGAAAACAAGCTCGGCAAAAGAGAGCTTACGCTGCTCAAGTCACAGCGCCCGGCGACGGGCTTTGTCCGCCGTGCCGAGGAAGCGCCGCCCGACGAGACGCTGTTTCTCAGGCTCGCGCCGATCCTTGCTGTGCTGGCGCTGCTGCTGGCCGTTATCGTCGCCGCGGTCTCCGGCTGCGGTTCAGACTTTGTCTACATATTCTCCGCGCTGCTCGCGCCAGCAGTACCGTTCATGGCTCTGTCCGCCTTCGCGCTGCCGTATTTTCTCGGCACAGTACGCGTGTTCAGAGTAGGCGGCGCTATTGCAGGATGGTCTGGACTGTGCGACCTCGGCGTGAGCAAGAGCCTCATCGTCACCGACCGCGACCTCTTCCCCGAGGAGTGCGTGACGATGGAGAACGTGCGCATATTCGCCGACGGCGATGCGAAGAACGTCATATCCTACGCCGGGACGATGGTCGCGGCGGTCGGCTCCTGCGCCGCGGGCTGCTTCGGAAAGCTCATGGAGGAAAACGGCTGCTCGCTCAAGCATGTGGAGAACTTTGAATGTCTCCCCGGCGGCGGTGCAAGCGGCATTATCGACGGTCATACTGTCCTGTGCGGCAGCACCGATCTGATGCGGCTGATGAACGTGCGCATCCCCTTCCGCCTGACAGACAAGACCTCCGTCCTCCTCGCGATCGACGGCATACTTTACGGCATCTTCTCCCTGCACTACGAGCCTATGCCGCAGGTGCGCCGCGCGCTCATTGACCTTGTGCGCTCCGACCGGCACCCTGTCTTTGCGATACGTGACTTCAATATTAACCCCGAGCTTCTGCACAACATATTTGACATTGCGACCGACGGCTACGACTTCCCGCCCTATGTGGAGCGCTTCGAGCTGTCGACCCCGTCCTCAGGCAAGGACAGCCGCATCGCCGCCGTTGTATGCAACGAGGGGCTTGGGCCGCTCACTGAAGTCGCCGATGTCGGGCACAAAATATATATGTCAACAAGGACGAACCTGCTGCTGACGACTCTCGCGGCGGTGATCGGTGTGTTCACCGTGTTCGTGAAGTTCCTGACCGCAGGAAGCGTGAGCCTCGGCTTTATATTGCTATGGGCGCTACTGTGGGCGCTGCCTGCCGCGGCTGTCAGCCTGTACGTCAACACGAAGTGACAAGCTAAACCTTATAAGTCCGCGCCTTTAATTCATGGGCGCGGGCTTTTTTCAATTTTTCTGTTGCCAAGCTGATTTTCATAGTGTATAATAAATTGATTGCTGATTACTATTTTGCATAAAAGCACATATAAACCAACAGAGAGGAAGCAACAAATGAGCTACGAAACCAAAAACATTCGCAACATCTGCCTGCTGGGCCACGGCAACAGCGGCAAAACCAGTCTGGCTGAGAGCATGCTCTTCACCACCGGCGCTATCGACCGTCAGGGTAAGGTCAGCGACGGCAACACCGTCTGCGACTACGACGCCGAAGAGATCAAGCGCCAGATAACCATATCCGCATCAGTCGCACCGGTCGAGTTCGGCGGCTGCAAGATCAACGTCCTTGACTGCCCCGGCTACTTCGACTTCGTCGGTGAAGCCCTCGCAGCCATCCGTGCCGTTGAAGCGGGCGTCATCCTGTGCTCGGCAAAGGACGGTATCTCCGTCGGCGCAGAGCGCTCCTGGAAGTACCTCAAGGCCGCGAACGTCCCCGTCGCTTTCTGCATCTCCAAGTGCGATGAAGATCACGGCGACTATTACGCAGTGCTCGACGCACTCAAGGCAAAGTACGGCAGCATCGTCTGTGCCGTTACCGTCCCCATGTCCGACGGCACCGGCGTTATCGACGTTGTCCACAACGTCGCTTACCAGACCAAGGGCGGCAAAACCGCAAAGGTCGTCGTTCCCGCCTCCGACGCTGGCAAGGTCGAGGAGCTGCGTGAGGCTCTGATGGAGACCGCCGCCGGCGCTACCGAGGAGCTCATGGAGAAGTTCTTCGAGAACATGGAGCTGAGCGAAGAGGACACCATCGAGGGTCTGCGCATCGGTCTGAGAGAGCGCAGCGTCGTTCCCGTTTTCGCAAGCGCCGCGATGAGCAACATCGGCACCGAGGCTATGCTCCAGGGCATCGTTGATTACGTCTCCAACCCCGCCGAGATGGACGGCATCGACCCCGCCGGCACCACCGTCGGCTTTGTGTTCAAGACCATTTCCGACCAGTTCGGCAAGTACAGCTTCATCAAGATCATGCAGGGCAAGATCACCGCTGACATGTCCCTGCGCGATGTCCGCACCTCCAGCACCGATAAGCTCGGCCGTCTCTACACCGTCTGCGGCAAAAAGACCACCGAGGTCAAGGAAGCCTGCTGCGGCGATATCGTCGCCGTCGGCAAGATGGATTGGAAAACCGGCGATACTGTCTGCGATCCGAAGAACGAGGTCGAGCTGCCCGCTATCGAGCTGCCCGAGCCCTGCTACTCTATGGCTATCTCCCCCAAGACCAAGGGCCAGGACGACAAGGTCGCTGCCGGTCTTGCAAGACTCAACGAGGAAGATATCTCCTTCCATCTCGTCAACAACGCCGAGACCCACCAGATGGTCATCTCCGGCGAGGGCGACATTCAGGTCGACGTTCTCTGCGCAAAGCTCAAGAGCCGCTTCGGCGTTGAGACCGAGCTCAAGCCCGCGCGCGTCGCTTACCGCGAGAAGATCAAGGGCAAGGTTGAGGCACACGGCCGCCACAAGAAGCAGTCCGGCGGTTCCGGCCAGTTCGGTGACGTTTGGATCCGCTTCGAGCCGCAGGACGAGCAGGACGACATGATTTTCGCCGAGGAAGTTTTCGGCGGCTCCGTCCCCAAGAACTTCTTCCCCTCCGTTGAAAAGGGTCTGCGCAACGCAGTCGTCAAGGGCGTCCTCGCCGGCTACCCGCTGGTCGGCCTGAAGGCCACTCTGTACGATGGCTCCTACCACCCTGTCGACTCCAACGATATGGCCTTCCAGACCGCTGCACGTCTGGCATATCAGGACGGTATCCCCAAGGCTAAGCCCACCATTCTTGAGCCTATCGGCCTGCTCCAGGTCACCATTCCCGACGCGAACCTCGGCGATATCATGAGCGATATCAGCTCCAAGCGCCGCGGCACCGTGCTCGGCATGACCGCCGAGGACGGCATGCAGACCGTCGAGGCTGAGGTTCCTATGGCTGAGATGAGCTCCTACACGATCGACCTGCGCTCCATGACTCAAGGCCGCGGCTCCTTCACCTGCAAGTTCATCCGCTACGAAGAGGCTCCCGGCAATGTCCAGCAGAAGGTCATTGAGGAAGCAAAGGCAGCCGAGGATAAGGAATAATCCAAAGCAATAAGAACAAAAGGGCGGCCTATTAAGGCCGCCCTATGTATACTGTAGATAAGCATCTGGCTTGATTGGAGATAAGATGAACAACGGTCTGTCCGGAATAAAGAACATAATATGGGCGCTGGCCATCGTCATTGCACTGCTCGCACTGCTGGTCGGGCTGATCTTTTCCGTCGCTGCGCGCAACTATGGCGATGCTCCCGACGGTACTCTCGTGCTCAGCAGCGGCAGTCAGGCAATCGACAGCCGCGGCTCCGGGCTGGACGCCGACCCGTACTCCCCTATCGTCGGCGGCGGCACGCTCAAGGAGCTGCCGAGCACGCAGGACGGCGGGCTTGAGTACGTATTCGGCATGACCTATCTCTGCACATCGAGTTTCTCCGGCATCAATGATTACACCTCCACTATGGGCGGCGGCGCGAACGCGATCATGTGGACGGACAGCGGAAGCGGCATCCCAGCCTCCGCGGCTGCCGACACTGAAGTTCTTCTCAACGACGGCTCGCTCGTCACCCCGTCAAAGGCCGCGGCCATATACCAGCCGAAGCGCCTTGTCATCTACATCGGCACGGACGGGCTCGGTACTGCGTCGCAGGAGAGCTTTACGGCGGGGTATAAGAAGCTCATAAGCAGCGTTCAAGCCGCGAGCAGCAGCACGACGATAATCTGCTGCTCCCTCGCCTCCGTCAGCAGCTCATACCCCGGAGTTGACGGGGTGACCTCGGCGAAGATCGCCGAGGCGAACAATTGGATAAAGCAGATATGCACGGACACCGGAGTGTATTACGCTGACCTTGCTTCCATTCTCAACGGCAGCGACGGATATATCTCAGACGAGTTCGTCACTCCCGACGGCAAGACCATTAGCTACGCCGGCATAGGCAAGATAGTCGAGTATTTCTGCTATCACTGCGTGTGAGTCTCAGGCGTTCATAACTGCATCATATGAAAAGGCGCTTCGCGATAAATCGCGAAGCGCCTTTTCATATTCATTATCTTTTCTTTTTGCCGAAGATGCTCTTGCCGGATTCGCCGTCAAGGTCGCCCATTGATGCGGCGAACTGACGCAGCAGCTCCTTCTGGGAGGAGGTCAGGTTCTTCGGCGTCCTGACATTTACCGTGACGAACTGGTCGCCGCGGCCATTGCCCCGCACATACGGGATGCCCTTGCCGCGCAGGCGGAAGGTCGTACCGCTCTGGGTGCCTTCGGGTATGGTCAGCTTCACCTTGCCATCGAGCGTCGGGACCTCGATCTCCGCGCCGAGCGTCGCCTGAGCGAAGTTTATATCCTGTTCGAGCAGAACGGACGTGCCGTCGCGCTCGAAGCGCTCATGCTGACGAATAAGTACCGTGACGATAAGGTCGCCCGCAGGGCCGCCGTTTGAGCCGGCATTGCCCGCACCGCTGACGGAGAAAGCCTGACCGTCGTCAATACCAGAAGGAACATTGACCGTCAGTTTATGCTGGCGGCGTATCTTGCCCATGCCGCGGCAGGTCTTGCACGGCTGGTGAATGATCTTTCCGGTGCCGCGGCACTTCTGGCAAGGTCCCATAGACTGCACCGCACCGAACGGGGTACGCTGCGTAGTCTTGACTGTGCCGCTGCCCTTACAGTCGGGGCATATCTCCGGCGTGGTCCCGGGCGCGCAGCCCGTACCCTTACAGTCGGGGCACTGCTCGATACGCGGTACGGTGACTTCCTTTTTGCAGCCGAAGGCCGCTTCTTCAAAGCTCACGGTCACAGTGGTCTCTATGCTCTCGCCGCGTCTCGGCGCGTTCGGATTACTGCGCGTGCTCCCGCCGCCGAAGCCGAAGCCGCTGAACATGTCGCCAAATATATCGCCCAAATCGCCGAAGCCGCCAAAACCGCCGAAGCCTGAGCCGCCCGCACCGCCGAAACCGGCGTTCGGGTCAAAGGCCGCATGACCGAACTGATCGTACTTCTTGCGCTTCTCAGGGTCGGACAGAACTTCGTATGCCTCGTTGCCCTCCTTGAAGCGCTCCTCACAGGCCTTGTCGCCGGGGTGCAGATCGGGGTGGTTCTCTTTAGTCAGCTTCCTGTATGCTTTTTTTATATCATCGGCTGAAGCGTCCTTGCTGACGCCCAGCACCTCGTAATAGTCTCTTTTATCAGCCATTTTGTCCTTGCAGCCACGGTGCCGCTGTGCACCTTGGTCTGCCCACACCTCCTATGCGACCCCAAAAACATCGGACTGCATGGAGTCTTTTTATTCGATACTATATACTTGCGTACCTTAATACGCACTCTTGAGGCGGAGTGCTGCACCCCGCCTCAAGAGGTTATTTTGCTTGGGAATTACTTCTTGTTGTCGTCATCCACGACGGTGTAGTCAGCGTCGTAGTAGTCCTGACCGCCCTGTGCGCCTGCGCCGGGGTTCGCGCCGCCGGCCTGGCTGGGATCGAAGCCTGCGCCCTGTGCGCCGCCCGCTGCCTGATACAGCTTCTCGGAGACCTTGTAGAAGGCCTGGGTCAGCTCCTCGGTCGCGGCCTTGATGGCTGCGGTGTCGGTGCCGGTGAGAGCCTGCTTGAGTGCGGAGAGCTTGGTCTCAACTTCGCTCTTGTCGGCAGCGTCAAGCTTGTCGCCCATTTCGTTGAGGGTCTTTTCGGTCTGATAGACCATCTGATCGCCCTGGTTGCGAACGTCGACCTCTTCCTTGCGCTTTGCATCCTCGGCAGCGTACATCTCGGCTTCCTTGACTGCCTTGTCGATGTCCTCCTTGGACATGTTGGAGGAAGCGGTGATGGTGATGTGCTGCTCCTTGCCGGTGCCGAGATCCTTTGCGGAGACGTTGACGATGCCGTTTGCGTCTATATCAAAGGTGACTTCGATCTGAGGAACGCCGCGGCGTGCCGGGGCGATGCCGTCCAGATGGAAGCGGCCAAGGCTCTTGTTGTATGCGGCCATCTCACGCTCGCCCTGCAGGACGTTGACCTCAACGGAGGTCTGGTTGTCCGCCGCGGTGGAGAATACCTGGCTCTTTCTGGTGGGGATGGAGGTGTTGCGCTCGATGAGCTTGGTGAACACGCCGCCGAGAGTCTCAATGCCGAGGGACAGAGGAGTGACATCGACGAGGACGATGCCCTCAACGTCACCGGTCAGAACGCCGCCCTGGATAGCTGCGCCGATTGCAACGCACTCATCAGGGTTGATGCCCTTGAAGCCTTCCTTGCCGATAAGGGACTTGACCATGTCCTGAACTGCGGGGATACGGCTGGAGCCGCCGACGAGCAGGACCTTGGTGATATCGCTGGGCTTGAGGCCTGCATCGGACAGAGCCTGCTTCACAGGGCCGCTGGTCTTTTCGACGAGGTGGTGGGTCAGCTCATTGAACTTTGCACGGGTCAGAGTAACGTCGAGGTGCTTCGGGCCGGTTGCGTCTGCGGTGATATAGGGCAGATTGATGTTCGAGGTGGTCACGCTCGAGAGCTCGACCTTTGCCTTCTCAGCTGCCTCACGCAGTCTCTGCATTGCGACCTTATCTGCGCTCAGATCAATGCCTTCGGTCTTTTTAAACTCGGAGACGAGGTAATCGGTGATGCAGGCGTCGAAGTCATCGCCGCCGAGGCGGTTGTTGCCGGCGGTCGCGAGGACGTCGATAACGCCGTCGCCGATCTCCAGAA
Organism: uncultured Oscillospiraceae bacterium; assembly: GCA_934565615.1. GTDB lineage: Bacteria > Bacillota > Clostridia > Oscillospirales > Oscillospiraceae > Limivicinus. The sequence continues at coordinate 8,434 of CAKTIH010000030.1, forward strand.
CGGAGACATCGAAGGTGCCGCCGCCGAGGTCGTAGACCATGATCTTCTGATCGGCCTTTTCCTTATCCAGACCGTAGGCCAGAGCGGCTGCGGTCGGCTCGTTGATGATACGCTTGACGTCGAGACCCGCGATCTTGCCGGCATCCTTAGTCGCCTGACGCTGAGCGTCGGTGAAGTATGCGGGGACGGTGATGACGGCCTCGGTGACGGGGCTGCCGATGTAAGCTTCGGCGTCTGCCTTCAGCTTCTGCAGGATCATCGCGGAGATCTCCTGCGGGGTATAGGACTTATTGTCGATATTGACCTTGTAGTTGGAGCCCATCTCACGCTTGATGGAGGAGATGGTACGGTCGGGGTTGGTGATGGCCTGACGCTTTGCGACCTGGCCTACCATACGCTCGCCGGTCTTTGCGAATGCAACGACGGACGGAGTGGTACGTGCGCCCTCGGCGTTTGCGATGACGACGGCTTCGCCGCCCTCCATGACTGCTACGCAACTGTTAGTTGTGCCCAAATCTATTCCTATGATCTTACCCATTGTGAATTCCTCCTGATATATGTGGATTTGTTTTTTTACTGAGAATTTATATACTAAAACCGCAAAGCGGTAATAGCCAACTTAAATATAATGAATGTGACGCGGGTATTTTGCTTTCAGACGATGAAGCCAGGCGACGCTGTACCAAGGTACTGCGAGCGCGGCTGAAGAAGTATCAAAGCAAAAGACCAAGTCAATTCGCAACTTTGACCATTGCGAAGCGGATTACCTTATCACCCATCATAAAGCCCTTCTGGAACACCTCGACGATCTCATTCTCGCCCTTTTCCTCATCCTCAACGTGCATAACGGCGTTGTGGAAAGCGGGATCAAACTTCTTGCCGAGACACTCTATCTCGGTCACGCCGAGCTTTTCCATCGTGACGTTGAACTGATTCATTATCATTTCCACGCCGCGTCTATAGGCCTCGTCCTCGGTGGACTGTGCCAGCGCGCGGACAAGATTGTCATAAACCGGCAGGAACTTTTTGAGCGTTTCGGCCTTGACGTCGCCGTACAGGCTGTCCTTCTCTTTCTGACTGCGCTTGCGGAAGTTGTCGTACTCGGCACAGATGCGCAGGTACTTATCATTGAGCGCGTCCATCTCGGCCTTGAGGTCGGGCTTCTTTTCTTCCTTCTTTTCCTTGCCCTTTTTCTCCTCGGGCTTCTTCTCTCCGGCCTTTTCAGCTTCGGGCTTCTTGCCGTCGGCCTCCTTGGCTTCGATCTCGGGCTCCTCGGTCTTGACCTCTTCCTTTATTTCATCGGCGGTGGGAGCCGTCTGCTGCTTTTCTTCCTTCTTATCCTTGCTCATTGTGGTCATCTCCCTTGATTATCAGTTTGTTGTGCATACCCTCGGGCGGCGTCTCGCCGCTGCCGAGCCTGCGCGAGAGTCCCGCGGCAAGTATGCTGAGCTTCGCGGCGACCGCGGAATAATCCATCCTCGTCGGCCCGACCACGCCGATCAGCCCGCGGGTGTTGTCGCCCGCGTCATAGCTTGCGATGACGACGCTTGAATCCTTCAGCTCCTCGGCCACGTTCTCTGGGCCTATGAGCACCTTGATGCCCACATCGTCTCCAATCTCGTCCTCTGGCGGGAGGATGTATCCGCCGCCGGAGAGATAGCCCATGAGCTTATGCGCCTTGTCCGGGTCGCGGTACTCCGGCTGGTTGAGCAGCCTGTTCTCGCCCGTCACATAGGCGGAGGGAGCATGCGCGCCGCTCAGAACTTCTATCGCAAAAGCGGAGATAACGGAGGTCAGGCCGATCGTATCATCCGCCGCGCGCTCGGTGGTGTTTATCAGAAGCGAGGTGATCTGATCCTCGGTGATATCAGTGAAGTTTGAGTTGAACAGTGCTGAGAGCCGCTGCACAAGCCGCTGATCCACCGAAAGCGGAAGGTGCACAAGCTTGCTTTTAACGGAATTGTCGCTGAGCATCAGGACGATGATAAAGGTGTTTGCGTCGACATAGATGAGGTCGACGCGCTTTATCGTCACGGCGGCGCGTGTTGTGAGCGCAAGCGCCGGGTAATCGGTGAGCTGCGAGGCGAGGCGGCTTATATCGCCGATCGCATCGTCAAGCTGCTGCAGGCGCTGATTCATGCGGCGGTTTATATCCTCCGTCTCCTCAGTGCTGAGCTTCTGCCGCTGCATAAGCTCGTTCACGTACATCCTGTACCCCTTCGGGGTCGGGACCCGTCCGGCCGAGGTATGCGGCTGTTCGAGATAGCCGAGACTCACAAGCTCGGCAAGCTCGTTTCTTATCGTGGCGGAGGAGCAGCCAAGCCCGGCAGTCTGCGCAATGGTCTTGCTGCCGACAGGCTCAGCAGTCTGGATATACTCATCGACGACTGCCGCAAGTATTTTCTTTTTTCTCTCACTGATCGCCATTTTATACCTGCCGAACCTTTTTAGCACTCAACACATCCGACTGTTGGCACTCTTACCTTTCGAGTGCTAATATACCATCGCCGCGCTTCTTTGTCAATAGTTTCGTCGGCCTTCTTATATATAATTCACAAAAAATACAAGAAGTTTTTGCACAAATGTGAACGCAGCTCCTTCGGCAAATGCCGAAGGAGCTGCAATGAAAATCTATTGAATTTTACGCCTTTTCGCCGGGCTCTTCCTTTTCGTGCTTCACGGGCTGGAGAGTTGCGGGGTCGATGTAATCGACGTCCATATAGTCCTCAGTCTCATACGGCAGGTCGCTGCGCTTGAGCTTTCTGTCTATGAGATTATTGATAAGCGTATAGATAACGACGAACACCGGCACGCCGAGGAGCATTCCCCAGAAGCCGAACAGCCCAGCGCCGAGGATGATGGAAAACATGACCCAGAAGCCGTTGATGCCGATGGAGCTGCCGAGCACCTTCGGGCCGATGATGTTGCCGTCGACCTGCTGGAGCACAATAATGAAGATAACGAAGATCAGGCATTTGAACGGATCGACCAGCAGCACGAGCAGCGCGCTCGGCACAGCGCCGATGAAAGGGCCGAAGAACGGGATTATATTCGTCACACCGACAATGACGCTTATAAGCAGCGCATAAGGCATGCGCAGCAGGACACAGCCGATGTAGCAGATAAGGCCGATGATAGCCGAGTCAACGAGCTTGCCGTTTATGAAGCCCATGAAGGTCTTATCGGTGAAGTCAAGCCCGTCGAATATCTTCTTCACGGTCTCGACGGAGAAGAGAGTGTACATTACGCGCTTGGCGTTTGCCTTGAAGGTCTCCTTGCTGCCGAGCATATAGACCGAGACGATGATGCCGATGACGAGATTATACACCGCCATCACGACATAGTACACGCCCGCGCCGACGTTAGTGATAAGGTTGCCGAGACCGGGAAGCACTGTGTTCTTGAGCCAGTTGGCGAGAAATTCGTTCACATCACCCAGCGTCTGGACAGCGTACTGCTCTATCTCCGGGTAATCCTCAAGCAGCCTTGTCAGCCACTGCGTGCCGTTGTCTATGTAGGTCGGGCTGTTGACGACAATGGTCTCAATGCTGCTGTAGAGCTGCGGGATGATGAGGTAGATCAGGGCAGCTATTATCGCCAGCATTATGATCTCCGAGAAGAGGATCGACATGCCACGCGCGAAGCCGTGCCCGTCGGAGCGCTTGTTCTTCTTATAGAGCTTGGACGCCAGCGGACGGAACACCTTATTTTCAAGCGTACGCACGAGCGGCCCAAGCAGATAGCTTATCACAAGACCCCAGATAAAGGGGCTGAGGATCTTAAAAAGCGCACCTATCGCGCGGCCGACGGCGCCGATATAGTTGAGCGCCATATAAAACAGTATTGCCGCGGCAACAACGCAGAACGCTGTTATGCCCCAATAAAGATACTTTTTATCCCATCTGAACGGTCGTCTCATATACGGCTTTCCTCCAATGCCAGCTTCTTTTGTATAGCTTATTGTACTCTGCTGTGTTTGTTGCCGTCAATATGTGATTTGTAAATTTTTGACGCGCAATTGAAGGAATCAAAAGCGGACAGATTTTGTCTTTATGTAAACTTAATTTGACGACTCGGTCATATTTTATTCATTTCTTTGTGTTGAAAACCCTGTTGAAAGTGTTAAAAACTCCCCTTGCCATCAGCATTCGGCGCTATACGCCGGTATTGAATATTTTGTCGTATTCGCTCGAAATTCCCATAATTTTGTAAACCGAAACATAGATACGCTTTGTTACACATAGCTTTAAGCAAGGAATACCGCCCATCCCGGCAAAAATCTTTACGACTTTTTTATTGCGGCACACGCCGCATGGAGGAACGCTATGAAACGTCTGCTGCCGCTCGTCATCTTGATTTCGGTGATATTCACCCTCGCCTCCCCTTCGGCCTTCGCGCTCGAAGCCGACGGGCGGGCGCAGCCGGAGGTCAACGCCCCTTCGGCGCTCCTGATGGAGAAGGAGACGGGGACGGTCCTCTATGAGAAGAACGCGCACGAACCGGGCTTTCCCGCGAGCATCACGAAAATAATGACGATGCTGCTCATAGTTGAGGACATCGAGGACGGCCGTCTCAAGCTCGACGACACGGTCATCGCAAGCGAGCGCGCGGCGTCCTTCGGCGGAAGCTGCGTGTACCTCGAAGCCGGGGAGCAGATGAGCGTCAGCGATATGCTCAAGTGCATCGCGGTCGTCTCGGCAAACGACTGCGCTGTCGCGATGGCGGAGCATATAAGCGGCAGCGAGGAAAAGTTCGTCGAGCGCATGAACAAGCGCGCAAAGGAGCTTGGGCTTGAGAACACGCACTTCTCCAATTGCAGCGGGCTGTTTGACGACGGCGCGCACTTCACCACCGCCTACGATGTGGCGCTCATGTCCCGCGAGCTTATAAAGCACGACCTTATCAAGGACTACACGACTATATGGATGGACAGCATACGCGGCGGGGAGTTTGAACTGAGCAACACCAACAAGCTTGCCTACTGGTACCCCGGCTGCACGGGGCTCAAGACCGGCTATACCTCGACCTCGCGCTACTGCCTTTCCGCGACCGCCGAGCGCAACGGCGTGGAATACATCGCAGTCGTCATGCACTGCGAGACGAGCGACTCGCGCAACAAGGACGCGGAGGTGCTGCTCGACTACGCTTTCTCAAGCTTCCGCCTGTGCCCGCTCAATGACGGCGAGCCGCTGCCGGATGTGCATGTAGAGCTTGGCCGTGCCGAGTGCGTCAAGGCCGAATACTCAGGCGACAGCGTGGCCGTTATCCCCAAGGGCGGCGAACCGGAATACAAATTGGAACTGCGCCGCAGTGTGCCCGCTCCGGTGTGTAAAGGCGACAGACTCGGGACACTTACCGTCAGCGCCGACGGCCGTACCGTCGCGGAGGTGCCGGTGTGCGCTGCGGAGGATGTGCCGCGGCTCGGCTTCTTCGGATTCTTCGCCCGCCTCGCTGCGGGAATGTTTGCAATATAGTACTTTACCCCGCCGGTTCAAACTCGGCGGGGTAAACTTTATATAACCGGTATGCTGATCTCGGTGACAAACTTCTCCCGGTCGCTCGTGATGCCGTAGTCGATCATCGTTATCTCGCGCGAGAACCCGGACGGCTTCATGCCGTGTACGCGGATGTGCTCCATGAGCCGCCGGTACTGCTCCGCCGCTTCTGTATGGCTTCCGCGAAAGCGCACCGACACGCACTGCGTCTCGGGCAGGAGAACGGTCTTGCCGTCGAATCTGTCCTCATCGTCAAGGATGAGGAACACGCCGTCGTACTGCCCGAAGCTCCCCGTTTCAAGGTTTTCCGCCGATATCCCGACGCCGACCTTGCCGAGAAACAGGGCCGTCTCCGCCTGTGACTGCTCAAGCTCGCGGATCGGCATCTCCATATCCAGAGAACTGCTGATCTTCAGTGCCGCGTCCATCCACACTATGCGCATCGCGGGCATGGCAACACATTTTATCACGTCAAGCTCCGAGCCGCGCGCATCGCGTATGCGGCGCAGGTTGTTGTCGATCCGCCGCTCGATGCGCTGGAGCTCGAGCCGCTTTCTTTCGACCCCGGCCTTCTGCTGGCGCAGCTTCTCTTCCATCCTGTCAATGTCGCGATTCTTCAGAAAGTCCGATATCTCCGGCAGCGGCATGTCCAGCTCGCGCAGATAGCGGATGGTATTGAGCGCCTCGAACTGGCGCACGCTGTAATACCTGTAGCCCGTGTCGGGGTCGACGCGCTCCGGTTGGAGCAGACCAAGGCTCTCATAATACCTCAGGCTGCTGACGCTGATGTGGAACAGCTTTGCCATGTCCCCGATCTGGAACAGCTTCGACATTTCCATTCTGTCACACCTCTGCCGCGGCAGCTTTCCCGCGGCGGCTTATGACCGCAAAGGCGATCACGCATATAATGACCGACACGAGCGAGCCCGCCGCCGTCGCAAGTCCCATCGGCAGAAGCGTCGTCGGGAAGAGCTTGGAGGTGAAATACACACCCGGAACGCGCACGAGCGCGACGGCAATGATATTGTGCATGAACGACAGCCCGGACTTTCCGCAGGCACAGAAATATCCGCTGAAGCTGAAGTGGATGCCGGCGAAGATGCAGTCGAAAATATACCCGCGCAGGTACTGCCCGCCCGCGGCGATGACCGCAGTGTCCGGTGTGAACAGTCCGACGACGCTCTCGGCGATGAACTGGATAACTATCGTGACGATCACACCGAAGCCCGCGGCGATCATGACGGCGTAGCGCAGCGTCGCCACGGCGCGCTCGGGCTTGTTCGCGCCGATGTTCTGCGCGCCGAGCGCCGAGACGGTCGAGAGCATGGACGAGGGCACGAGGAACACGAAGCTAATAAACTTCTCAACTATGCCGACCGCCGCCGCATCGGTAAGCCCGCGGCGATTGGCGATGATAGTTATAATAATGAAGGCGACCTGAATAAGCCCGTCCTGCACGGCAATGGGAACGCCGATAGACAGCAGCTGCCCCATCATGTCGCGGCTGGGCTTGAGGTCCTCACGGCGCAGCGCGATGCCGGTCTTTTGATGCAGCACCATGACGAGAGACACCGCAACGCTTATCGCCTGCGCAAGCGTTGTGCCGAGCGCCGCGCCCGCAGGCCCCATCTTGAGCGCGCCCATGAACAGGTAGTCCAGCGCTATATTTGCCGCGCAGGCAACAGCGATGAAGTACATCGGGCTTTTTGAATCGCCCATGCCGCGGAAAACGGAGCTGATGATATTATAAGCCGTGATGAGCGGAATGCCGATGAAGCAGATAGTAAGGTACGCAACAGTCCCCTCGACTGCCTCGGCGGGCGTTGATATGACTGCAACGATCTGCCGTACAAGAACGAGCAGCACGACCGTCAGCACGACGGAGAGCGTCATGAAAAGCGTCGCCGTATTGCCGATGGCCTGCGCCGCGCGCTTCCTGTCGCGTGCGCCGACAGCCTGACCGATGCTGACCGTCGAGCCCATAGCAAGTCCGACGATCATGACCGTCAGCATATGCATGACCTGAGAGCCGACCGAAACTGCCGTCGTGCTCGCCACGCCCTCGAACTGGCCGATTATGAACAGGTCGGCAAGCCCGTAAAGCGTCTGCAGGAAGTAAGACAGCAGATAAGGCAGCGAGAATATGACAATGTTTTTGAATACGCTTCCGCTTGTAAGGTTTCTTTCCATTTGCGTTTCCCTCCGGATTTCTGACTACTGCATTATAATGAACTCTACAGTAATTGTAAAGTCAAGTAAAAATTTTTTAAGGTGTAACACGCATGCCGTGACCTTGCCGCAGCCACGGCGAATGTATATAATGGATGAAGAAACTATTTGCGCGAGGTATGAGCATGAGCAGGATATTACTTTTAGAGGATGATCTGAGCCTTATAACCGGACTCTCCTTTGCTTTCAAAAAGCAGGGCTTTGAAGCGGACAACGCCAGAACGCTCAGAGACGCGGACGCGCTGTGGGCAGACAGAAAATATGACCTTCTGGTATTGGACGTCTCTCTTCCGGACGGTTCGGGCTTTGAGTTCTGTGAGAGGGTGCGGCGCACATCGAAGGTGCCGATCATCTTCCTCACCGCATCTGACGAGGAAACGAGCATCATCATGGGTCTCGACATCGGCGGAAACGACTATATCACAAAGCCGTTCAAGCTTGGAGTCCTTATCTCCCGCATCAATGCTCTGCTGCGCCGGGCGAGCGCTTTCGGCGCGGCGGACACGGAGCTGTGCTCCAACGGCATCAGGGTGCTCCTGCTCCAAGGACAGGCTTTCAAGAACGGCGAGGCGCTTGAGCTGACCGCCGCGGAATATAAGCTCCTGTGCCTGTTCATGCATAACCCGAACACTGTGCTCACCAAGGGGCAGATATTAGACAAGCTCTGGGACTGCGACGGGAACTATATCGACAGCAGCACCCTCACGGTATACATCCGCCGGCTGCGCATGAAGATAGAGGACGACCCGGGCACGCCGCAGATGCTCCTGACCGTCCGCGGCATGGGCTACAAGTGGAACATTATCAGCTGAGGTGCAGCATGAAAATACTTGCAAATAAGGATATACGGGATCTCTTCCTCGCGCTCACGCTCGTTCTATGCGTCCTGCTCCTGATGGTCGAGGGCTTCATGTGGCTAAGCTGCCGGAGCTTTTCACTGTGGCTGCCGCTGCTGTTCCTGCTCGCTGGCGGCGCGGTGTGGCTGCTCTGCCTTGGATATTTTAAGCGTCAGAACCGCTCAATGGAGCAGGCGGTATCGCAGATAAGCGCCTATCTCGACGGCGACCGCAGCGCCCGCATCGAATGCGACAGCGAGGGCGAGCTGTACCGCCTGTTCCATTCGGTCAACTCAATGGCGGCGGTGCTGAACGCTCACGCAGATAATGAGCTGCGCGAAAAGGAATTTTTGAAAAACACGATATCCGATATCTCCCACCAGCTTAAAACGCCGCTTGCAGCTCTGAACATTTATAATGGGCTATTGCAGGACGAGGACATTGACGCCCCCACCGTGAAGGAATTTGCCGAACTGTCCGAACAGGAGCTTGACCGCATCGAAACGCTGGTACAAAATCTACTCAAGATAACGCGGCTCGACGCGGGCTCCATTGCCTTTGAAAAGGCCACGGAAAACGTCGCTGACATGATGCAGGATATCGCGCTGCACTTCGCGTACCGCGCAAAGCTGGAGGAGAAGGAGCTCATCCTCGCCGGTGCGGAGTACACTTCCCTTTTCTGTGATCGTGATTGGCTCATTGAGGCTATCGGCAACCTCGTGAAGAACGCGCTCGACCACACGGATAAGGGCGGCACTGTGCGCATCGAGTGGTGCGCTCTGCCCTCCGCCGTGCAGCTCAAGGTGACAGACGACGGCTGCGGCATCCATCCCGAGGATCTTCACTACATCTTCAAGCGCTTTTACCGCAGCCGTTTCTCCAAGGACACGCAGGGCGTCGGCCTCGGCCTGCCGCTGGCAAAGGCGATAATCGAAGCGCACAGCGGGACTATCGAAGTCGACAGCGAGCTTGGCCGCGGCACGGTGTTTACCGTGAACTTTCTGAATCCTACAAAATTGTAGGATTCCTGTAGGCCCGCAGTAATATTCCGGTGCTATTCTTTCATGTACAGGCCGAAAGAATATGGCCTGTCCCACAGAAAGAGGTGTTTGCACTATGGATCTATTAGAAGTCAAAAACATTTGTAAGACCTACGGCAGCGGGGAGACCGCGGTCAGAGCATTGAAGGACGTGAGCTTCTCCGTACCCAAGGGAGAGTATGTCGCGATAGTCGGTGAATCCGGTTCGGGCAAAAGTACGCTCCTTAACATGATCGGCGCGCTGGACACGCCCACCGCCGGTAAGGTGCTGATAGACGGCAGGGACGTTTTCGCTATGGACGATAAGAAGCTGACTATTTTCCGCCGGCGGAACATCGGCTTTATCTTTCAGGCCTTCAACCTGATCCCGGAGCTGACGGTCGAGCAGAACATAATCTTCCCCGTGCTGCTCGACTACGCAAAGACCTTTAAGCGCATCATCGTGCTGTTTATCCTGCTGGCTGTCGTCACGGCGGTCGCGATCCCGCTGAGCCTTTCGCAGCAGATAAGCGACGCGGCTGCGCTCAAGCAGGAGTACGCCCTCGCAAAGCAGAACGCTGTTGACAGCGCTGCGGATAGCTCCGTGGACAACGGCGGCGATAAGCAGGACGGAGAGCATGACCATGAGCACGACCGTGACCGTGAGGAGGATATGTGGAAG
>CAKTIH010000031.1 GCA_934565615.1 uncultured Oscillospiraceae bacterium
GGCAGTCCGGAGAGACTGTTTGGCATATAAAAAATTTACTGTCTAAGGAGAAACAACATGAACACTCAGACCAGAAGTGAAATAATCGCCAAATTCAAAGAAGAGATCGCAAACGGCAAGATACTCGTCGGCGTCGGTGCCGGCACCGGCATCACCGCGAAGAGCAGCGAAGCGGGCGGCGCGGATATGCTCATCATCTATAACTCCGGCCGTTACCGTATGGCAGGCCGCGGCTCCCTCGCAGGACTGTTGTCCTACGGCGATGCAAACCAGATAGTTGTTGAGATGGGTGCAGAGGTGCTCCCCGTCGTTAAGCACACTCCGGTCCTCGCCGGCGTATGCGGCACCGACCCCTTCCGCGTGATGGACATTTACCTCAAGCAGCTCAAGGATCAGGGCTTCAACGGCGTCCAGAACTTCCCGACCGTCGGCCTGATCGATGGCATCTTCCGCCAGAACCTCGAAGAGACCGGCATGGGTTACGGCCTTGAGGTCGAGATGATCAGGAAGGCACATGAGCTTGATATGCTCACCTGCCCCTATGTATTCGATCCCGAGCAGGCAAAGGCAATGGCCGAAGCCGGTGCGGACATACTCGTTGCCCACATGGGTCTTACCACCAAGGGCACCATCGGTGCCAAGACCGCGCTCACCCTTGATGACTGCGTAGAGAAGATCAAAGCCATCATCGCCGCCGGCCGCTCCGTGCGCCCCGACATTATGGTCATTTGCCATGGCGGCCCCATTGCCGAGCCGAGCGACGCGGCGTACATCATCCATCAGATCCCCGAGATCGACGGTTTCTTCGGTGCTTCCTCCATCGAGCGCTTTGCGGCAGAGCGCGGCATAAAGGCGCAGGCCGCGGCCTTCAAGGCAATCACAAAGTAAGAAGCTAAGATGGCCGTCAGGCACATCCTTGCAAATACCTATAATTTTAATTCGCCGCCGGGCCGTAAGGTCCGGCGGCGTACCCACGCAGAGCACAGAGGGCACCTATATCGTCCTTGAAGTGTGCAGAGCAATGACATGCATGGATGCCTTTTCTTTTAATATTTTTCTTAGGACTCCGCGTTAACATTTTATTTACAGCGCGGGGGACATGTGGCGCTTGATTTTTGAGTAAAAAATATATATACTAAACAACGATCATATGTGAAAAAATTACCGCACTGCCGCGGCAGTTGAAAGGAACGGATGCGTTTTGAAGAAAAGGCTTGTGAGAATAATTGCCGTTGTGCTGTGCCTTGTGATGTGCATAGGACTGACGGGCTGTGCAGAGAGCTTGAGCGCGATGTTCACGGTCAAAAAAACCTACAAAGCCATCGAGGAGTGCCAAAGCATGAGCTTTGACGTCAAGGGAACGGCCAACGGCACCTCGAACGGCGAGCCGCTCATGGTTCGTCTCAATGGTAGCTGCGACTGGGTCCTCGAGCCTTTCACGATGAAGATAGACACGACCGTCTCGCTAAAAAGAATGGGGCGGCTGAACGTACCGATGTACATCGCGATGGAGGGCGAGAAGCTGGTGCTGTATTTCGGTCTCGGCCTCGGCAGCAGCGATGAACCGGTATGGATGGCGGTGGATATCAAGACCGACGGCGAGGACGCGCAGATAGACATAGCGAGCGTTATCGCGATGTTCGAGAACAGCACCCAGCCCATTTCAAAATCCGAGGAGGAAGAGCTTGAGGAATCGACGGTGATTCCGCTGACGCTTGAGCTGCCGGGCAAGCTGCTGATGAACTCCATAAGCGGAAAAGGGCAGCACAAGAGCATGATGGATAATATAACGATAGACCTGACCGTCGACAAGGAGACAAACCTCCCGACGCACATCAGTGCCGATCTTGCTCCGCTGCTGAAATATCTCATAGCTGAGTCGGGCTTCGGCTTCTACCCTGATTTGAAAATCGACAGTGTACCGGTCGAGCTCACGGTGACGGGCGTGGACAGCGTCGAGTCGATCACGCTGCCGGACATGACGGTGAACGGCGCGGCGGTGACGCTGCCCGCGGCGGAGACCGAGAAACCCGTGGTCGTTGAGACACCGGAGCCGACAGATGTGCCGGAAGAAAAAGCAGAATAATGTTTGTATTTAATCCCACTGGACAAAGTCCAGTGGGATTCTTAATAAATCTTAACTGGCGTGCATACCAAGTTTACGTTGACAAAAGCAGTGTTTTAACATATACTGGACTTGTGTAAAAACGCACGGACATATGAATGCGTTCGGCGGACAAATTATATTGATCGGGAGGTCATGCTTATGAAGAAACCACTGCGCTATATGCTCTCCTTGGTGCTGATGCTTGCGCTGATGCTCTCCATGGGGACCGCGGCTTTTGCCGACAAGACGGACAGCGGGCTGCCTGTCGAATACGTCAGCTACGGCGTCGGACTTTCCGATGCGCCGGGCGTTGACAAACACGGTCTGAGTGATGACGACATCACGATAGACGGCGTGAGCTGGAAGACCAAGACCACGGAGGATGCGCTCCATGTCCATGTTCTTGACCTTGCTGCGGCAAAGCTGCTGCGCTGCTGCGCGGACGAGGCCAAGGAGCTTGGACTGGACTATGCCAAGCTCTATATCGAGAACGGCCTGATCCATGTCAAGGAGGATATTCCTGCTGCGGAGGCTGAGGAGCTGAAGGGGAAGCTCGATAAGCTCACCCGTGCGGCGGTCATCGGCCTTGTCTCGGGTGACGCGTTCGACGTCGGCAACGGCGGAGAAGCGAAGCTGCAGGTGAAGATCGCGGGCTTTGCGACCCTTGCTGCCGAAGAAACTGCTGCCGAGCAGGAAACGGTCAAGAGCGTGCTTGATGTCAAGGGTGTTGGCGTAGAAAACAAAAAAGGCCCATATGGGACGACAACTATCGATGAGGCGGCAACTATCGAAAAAGGGATGAATGAAGTTGCCAAAATCGAGAGAACCACAGTGTTTATCATCTACGGCGGAACCACGGACTACTATATGAAGCAGGAAGTTGGACCGCTGAGTGCTCCTGATGCGAATGCCGGAACCCAGGCGAACGATGCATATTACACCGGCTCAAATAAAAATGGCTGGGTAGGCATCGCGAATGCCGAAGGCGATAACAACAAGTATTATATAAAAGTTATCTTTGATGGCGACAACAGCAGTATCTATGTGCCGGTCGGCGATTTGGCCTCGCTGAATCCCAAAAGTCCTGATTTCAATGGAATGCTTGTTGAAATTACAGCGAAAGCAAAGACCGGGGAATTTGAGCCGGAACAAGCAATACTTGCCGATAAGATCCTTGTGTTCACAGACGAAAACGATGACGGGATCATCATGACTATCAACCTCAAGGATGAGACCCCAACGCCAGAGGAGATATATGATGAGAACGGCAAACTGAAGCAAGATGTGCCGAACTACGATGGTCCCACGAAGGAGAACGAAAAGGATTCGTACGTGTCGTATGAACCCGAGGAAGGGAAAGATATTGAAGCAGCACCAACAAGTGAGAATACTGCGGATGTGGCTGTAAGAGATACAGCAAGAACGGATGATCCCGACTGGGTGAAACCTGACCACTGGTAACACCCAAAACACCATAACCAAAGGCACGGCGGAAAACCGCCGTGCCTTTTAGTTGACAGAACAGGTGTCCGTGTATATAATCAAGCTGCGCCGCATCCGCCTTGAGCGGAGCGACAGCAGGAAGGAATTTAATATGAGTAACACAGCACCCCGCAAAGGGCTCCGGAGACAGACCGGTCTTGCCCTGTTCGCATCAATCATCGTTGTATTGCAGGTTTTAAGCAACTTCGTGCGCTTCGGCCCGTTCCCGATAACGCTGGCTCTCGCGCCGATCATCATCGGAGCCGCGGTATACGGCAGCTCTGCCGGGGCACTGCTCGGCGGAGTGTTCGGACTGGTAGTGTTCCTGACCGGCCTTGCCGGGTGGGACGGCGGCGTAGTCATGCTGCTGATGGGCATCAACCCAATTGCCTGCATCGTTATCTGCATCGGCAAGGGAGCCGCAGCCGGCTGGGTATCGGGGCTCGTGTACAGGCTGCTTGCGAAGAAGAGCGAGCTTGCGGGCGTTATTACCGCGGGCGTCGTCTGCCCCATTGTGAACACCGGGATACTGGTGATCGGCCTGCTCCTGTTCTTTAACTCGACTATCCAGAGCTGGGCAGGCGGCCAGAATATGCTGTACTATGTCATTTTCGGGCTGATGGGAATAAACTTCGTGGTCGAGCTGCTTGTCAATCTCGTCCTCGCGTCGGGTATCACGTCCGTCATCAAATACGCAAAGAAGGGCAGGAGCTGAACATGATCCTCGCGATTGACGTCGGCAACACCAATATCGTCCTCGGCATGATAGAGAACGGGGAGATCCAGAACGTCGTGCGCATCCATACCGATCTGCGCGAGACGGGGACGGAGTACGCGATAAAGCTGCGGCAGGTCACGGACTTCTACGGGATCGACCTCAAGAGCTTCGAGGGGGCGATCATTTCCTCGGTCGTGCCTCCGGTCACGGAGTCGCTGCGCCTCGCGGTGGAGAGCCTTATCGGCAAGAAGCCGCTGATCGTCGCGCCGGGAATGAAAACCGGCATGAACGTCAGGATAGACGATCCGTCGACTATGGCAGGGGACCTCGTTGTCGGCAGCGTCGCCGCGATCGCATGCTACGGCGCACCGCTCATAGTCATAGACATGGGCACCGCGACGACGATGGTGCTTATCGATAACGAAGGCAGCTACCGCGGCGGCGCGATAATTCCGGGCATAAAGCTGTCCTACGGTGCGCTCTCCTCCGGGACGAGCCTGCTGCCCGATATCGCTATCCTCCCGCCGAAGAAGGTCATCGCCACCAACACCGTCGACTCCATGCGCAGCGGCGCGGTCTACGGTACGGCCGCGATGCTTGACGGCATGATCGAACGGATGGAGAAGGAGATAGGCTATCCCTGCACGGTCGTTGCGACCGGCGGCTTGGCGAGGACTGTCGTGCAGAATTGCAGCCATGACATCGTTTACGATGCAGACCTGCTGCTCAAGGGGCTGTGGGTACTCTATGACCGCAACCGGAAATGAGCGAATAGGATAAATAACAGACCCGCATCCCGGAAAATGGGATGCGGGTCTTTGTGTGCCGCCGATTCTCAGGCAAGCTTCACGATGGTGAGGGTGCTGTTTGAATAGGTGACGGAGTTGCCGGTATTGTTGCGCACCGTCAGTATCTGCCCCGCCGTGGGGGTAATGATCGCGGTGAGGGCGATGCGGTCAGAGCCCGCGGCGGTCAGCGTCTGCGCCGTTTCGGCGTAGGTGAGCGCTGTGCCGTCGAGCGCGAGCGCCGCGCCGACCGTCCCGGCGGCGGTCACTGACGCGTCGCTTGCGAAGGTCACAAGGTACTGCCCCGCCGTGAGCGTGACGCCGGTAGTACCGGAGGCGGTGATGCTGCCGGTGGAGTTGATGACGTTTGTGCCGAGAGTGACGTCGCCGCCGTTCGTGATGGCGGTCGCGTCGGTATTATAGAGCATGGCGTTTTCGTTCGTGGCCGTTGCACCAGCAGGACCCGCCGGGCCTGTTGCGCCAGTTGCACCGGTCGCACCGGTCGCGCCTGTTGCACCAGCCGGACCCTGCGGGCCGACTGCACCGGCGGCACCCGCAGAGCCTTGGGGGCCTATGGGGCCTTGCGGTCCGATCGGCCCCTGAGGCCCGATCGGACCTGCCGGGCCGACGTTGCTGCCGCATCCGCAGCCACAGCCGCACCCGCAGCTTCCGCTGCCGTTGCAGCCGTTCTGATATATCTTGGTGGAGTAGAGGTCGTTATCCTGCATGACTATCCTCCGAAAGAAAGATTGAGGTCTCCCTCAGAGCAGTATATGATGCAGCTGCGGCATACGTCACGCAAGACGGTACATTCGGCACCAGCAGCTTTACTGCCTTTAGAAACCGTAATCTTCACTGCGCTTCATGACCGGCTGGGAAAGATAATGATCGCCTTGGAGTAATCCTTCCAATCGAGCTCCTGTCCGCAGCGGTCGCAGAAGTGCTGGTATTCCCGGTCAAGAGTCAGCTTGCAGTGCGGACATACAGGATAACAGCCAAGTCCGCATATAAAGCGGATCTCCATAACGGCCATAGGTATTCTGGAAGCTGACAGCGGAGGTATCCTCAACAGTTCGTTCGGCGTGAGCGCAAAACCGACACACAGCTTCTCAAGGGTAATGATCGATGCACGGACCTGTCCTCTGGCAACGCTGCCGAAGTATCTTGGGCTGAGACCGCAAAGCTCTGCGGCCTTCTCATAACTGAGATTGCGGCTGCTGCACAGATGGCGGATGGACATGGATAGATTTTTTGAAAACATCTTTTTCGCTCTCTTTCTATTTAAGATGCTTTCAGCTTGGGAGCAGCATGCAGCTGCCTCAAGGAACGATACTGCCTGATTCATACTTTTCTCAAAACTATTATAGGTTCAGGCGTATGTTTTAATATGCAGCAAAGGCGTGTGCGGCACGCCGCTCACGCCTTCACTACTTTGCAAGAATAAAATTAAGGATGGGGTTCTTTTGAGCTGGTTTGCGCGTATTTACTTCTTCACGGCGTCCATTTTATCAGCAGGTTTTGCGGCGTTTTTGCTCGGACGTTCCGGCTGATAAAGAATACCATAACATACGGGCGGCCATCCGAAGCGTTCCGAAATGGTGACCTGCTTTATGAAGCCCGATGCGATTTTTGCAGATTTTTTCATGATTGATTCTCCCTTTTGTTTTTCATTATTTGAATTACTGCTGTGAACACAGCAAATAAAACACCACAAAAGCTGCCGGTAAATATACGCAGGTCGTGAATATATAAACTTATACACTGAGCAAAAAGAATTATGTACAGCAGAACATTTTTTCGACGGTTGTTTGCAAGCTGCTCAGCAGATGTAAAATGTACTTGGGGAGGATAGACCGGTTTTATCAGCAAACCGGTAATTACTGCTGCCGCATCAGCAAAAATTAAAATGACTTGAGGCAGATATGCAGCTATTTCACTCACAAACGAGCTGACGAATATAACTAACAGAATGCTTAGTGCGAAGCAAACACCTGCACTCCGGGCATGGCACCCGCCTATACGCTGCCTTATAAGATAAAACGGCAGGAGAAAAGACAAGTTTTCAATAAATAGGCCGGATATACCAGCCCATAGAAATACGACTGCTATATATAGAAAAACGCTTATTCTTTTTTCGAGTGCATATATACACCACTCGTAGTTTTCTTCGTCTATCCAGCCTCTTTCACAGGAGACTTTTGCGAGTCTGGCTGCTGCAGCATGAATCATATTTCTCACCTGCTGCATGCTATCACATAAAAACGGCTTTGTGTAAAAAGTGTCGTAAGACCGGGCTTTTTGCCGTAAAAAAGGGGTAAGCTCCGGGGAACCTGTGTCCCCGGGGCTTACATCATCAGTTGTAATGTGAACGATAATGTGCGTTCATGCTCGTTGTACTCAAACAAATAGTATGCGGAATGCCTTTCCAATACAGCGATCATATTTTGAATACCGTAGCCGTGCTCGGCGGTTTTTGCCTTGGTAGTAACAATGCGGTTATTCTTTATCTCCACCGGAGCGGCGGTCGGGTTCTCAATACGCAGATACGCCGATTGCTGTTCGACCTTCATATTGAGCCTGATGAAGCGCTGCCTGCCATCTTCGATTTTTTCACAGGCTTCTATTGCGTTGTCGATCAGGTTTGACAGCACGATTATAAATTCATCATCAGGCAAGGGAAACTTTGAGAGATCGTCTAACTGCGGCATGAAACGGATATTGACTCTTTCTGCCACGGCAAGCTTCTGGTTCAGAATAATATCGACCGCTGTTCGATGGGTGTTTATCATAGTTGAATTTGCAGTGTCAAAATGCTGTAATCTTTCGATATAATCTATCATTTCAGAACGCGAGGTCTCGCGTTCGGCAAAGCCGCGCAGCACGATCAGAAGATTTTTGAAATCATGCGTTTGTTTGCGTTGCTGTTCATATGCGTTTTTCCATGTCTCGACGCTTTCAAGCGCAGCTTTCATGCTGCGGCGCAGTATGAGCTGATCTTTTTCTTTCTTTCGCTGCTGCTCAAAATAGTTCAGAATAAAAATTGATGTTACATCCAGAACGAGCAGGATCGCGTTGCACATCAGCAGCTCGTGGGCAGCAAGCGGGTATAAATAAAATATCCGTATGAGCATGAGCGACATGACCATAGTGGTCAAAGGGAAAATCAACACCCGTAGCCAGTCCGAAACCGATGCCGCATTATGTTCAAAGTGGTGCTTTAACCATATGTTAAGGATCGTTATGCCAAATAGTTCAACGGTTTTTATGCTTAGCGAGATGAGATAATACGAGTCGGGGTCATTTAAGGCGATAGTAATTTTGTCTCCGATAATTGAGCCGAGGAGAGAAATCATTGAACTATCGCATATCATTAAATATGCAAGCCAGAAGAGCACCGGAAACAGGCATTTCACAAAACTGACACGAAAGCTGAAAAGCATCCAGATGATCATCGTTGCAGCAAGAGTACAGGTTCTTGTCCAGAAGTTGTCCGGAGAAAAATATATGACGACGCAGTTTACAGATGTGGCAATTATGAAGGACAGAATTTCAATCACGAGAGGACGCTTACTCTCAAACAGCCCGTTTATTAAAAAATACAGCATGGTATACTCAAGAAAGACCAATGCTATATTGAGTATGTTTGCAACCGTGATCGTCATAAGTGCAGCCCTTTCCATTGCAAAAAGGCGGTCTGAATCTCCTTATAATTGAGTTCGGAGGCTTTAAGGACCTCTCCGTTGCTCATGTATGCATGATAGTTGTTGATCTTTAATATGTGCACCATGTTGGCTATAAAGCTCTTTTGCAGCTTTAGAAAGCCCTTATCCTTCAACTCCTCGCCGTAGCTTGCCAGTCTGCCGACAGCATGTATCACATTGTGCTCCGTTTCTGTGTGGAACAGAACTTCACGTCCGGAGGTCCCTTCAATATAAAGGATCCTGTTTATAGGCAAGGTGATGATCTCACTTTTTGTGCGGATAGAAACCGTCCTTGCCGACTCGGTCAATTTTTGATGCACGTCACACATAACACCGCAGAGTTCCGAATCCATGCGATGCTTCAGAAGATACCTGAATGCATTTACCCGGTATCCCTCCGGGGCGTATTCTATGTAAGACGTAACAAAGACGATTATGATTTCGGGAAATTTTGCTCTTAGCTGTTCGGCGACCTCAAGTCCGTTAATTTGCGGCATATCAATGTCCAGAAAAACGACCTGCGTTTTGGATAGGTCTGCTTGCAGGATCGCGGCGGGTGATGTATAAACAGTGGTTTTCAGCGGCCAATCTTTTTGGGCGCAGATGCTTTCAATATTCGATTTTAATTCCTGCGCCACTGCGGCGTAGTCATCGCATATTGCTATTACCATGATGTCACGTACCTTTGGGCGAATTAACGATTTTACCATAGTTCAATTTTCCTCGTTTGTCAAATAATAAAAGTACATAAACCTGCTTTATTTGCGGCAATGCGAATCATTAGCACAATTATCGGGGGATAATGTGCTAATGTCAAGAAAAATGCTGGTTATTACCACACTGTGAGCAGGTACTTTTATTTGAAGATATATGATTATAACGGGAAAAAGAATATATGCGGCCAGCGCGTATATGAAGCGCGTACCCGCGCGCATATTACACAGTTTGACTTGGCTGCAAAGCTGCAGGTTTCCGGCGTCAACATTGAGCGCGACTCCATTAGTAAAATAGAAAGCTGCAAGCGCTTTGTCGCGGACTACGAGGTCGTTGCACTTGCAAAGATCCTCAACGTATCTGTGCTATGGCTGCTTGGTATTGAAGAATGATTTGGACTAAGAACTCTTCTCATTACCCCCACCAGTCCCGGTTTGCATCAAGAGCTTTTTGTGTTATACTAAGCTTACAACGCAAAGGTGGAGGGAACCATGAAAAGACGCATCATTCATATAGATGAAGAAAAATGCACCGGCTGCGGCCTGTGCGTAAACGCCTGTCAGGAGGGCGCGCTCGCGCTGGTGGATGGCAAGGCAAAGCTCATGCGCGACGATTACTGCGACGGACTCGGCAATTGCCTGCCGAACTGCCCGGTGAACGCCATCAGCTTCATAGAGCGGGAGGCCGCCGCGTTTGACGAGGCCGCCGTTCTCAATGCCCAGCGCGAGAAGCTGCGTGCGCAGGCCGCGGCGCACGGCTTCACCGGCTGCCCCGGTTCGAGGGTCAAAGCAATAGAGCACACGGCAGACGCTGCCGAGTCTGCGCCGACCGCAAAACAGCAGAGCCGGCTTTCGCAGTGGCCGGTGCAGATAAAGCTCGTGCCGGTGAACGCGGCGTTCTTTAAGGGCGCGAAGCTCCTCATCGCGGCTGACTGCACGGCTTACGCCTATGCAGGCTTCCATGAGGATTTCATCCGCGGGCGCGTCACACTCATCGGCTGCCCGAAGCTCGACGGCGTGAACTATACCGAGAAGCTCACAGACATCATCGCCTCGAACGATATCCGCGAGGTGCTGATAGTGCGCATGGAGGTCCCGTGCTGCGGCGGGCTGGAGCTTGCGGCAAAGAACGCTCTGAAGGCAAGCGGCAGGTTCATCCCGTGGAACGTCGTAACGATAGCCTCCGACGGGCGGATAGTGGATTAACAGCAACTATATTGAAATAAGCCGTCCGATTCGGACGGCTTATTTCAATATTAAAAAACTCCTCCGGGTTTCCCCGGAGGAGCACCCCCGCAAATGCCGTGCTGGCTCAATTATAACCTGCACAATAGGGCAGGTGGGTCGCCTAAGTTCTGTTTCGCTGCTTCCAACTTCCGACGTAAGCCGGGAGGCCTGCAATCCGCAGATTCAAATCGGCATCCCTTATTAGAGATGTGGGTTTAACGAGCCACAAGGTCTAAAACAGACGACACGCACACAGCAGGAATTTATTTTTCTCTATACCGCCGGGGGGGCAATAAAGCATATTCCGCGCCCGGAGGAAAAATGCCGCGATGGAAACTTATTCCTCGTCCTCGTCGTCAAACAGGAGGACGGAGAAATGCTCATACACATCCTGAAGCTCGTCCTCATCGTCGATGGACTCGAACAGCTCGTCCCCGTTCTCGTCAATAACGGAGCGCAGGATCACAAGACCGTAGTCCGGGTCGTTCTCATCCATGTCGGCGGGGAGAAAAGCCACAAAGGTCTGTCCTTTATAATCCATGGTATCCAGAAGCTCAAGCTCGAACTCCGTACCGTCATCGTCAACTATGGTGATAAAATCGCTGCCGAAATCTTCGCTCATAAATATAACCTCCGTAATGGTATCTGAAAGTATTGTATACCATTACGGAGAATAAATCAACAGTTTCTGCCCGCGGCGCGCTATTTCTTTGCACACCCCTGTCACGAGCCGAGATCCTCCAGCAGCATGAGAAGCTCGTCCTCGTTCTCCACGGGGATGCCGCCGCGCAGCATCGCGCGGTCGGCTGTGCGCAGACAGGCCGTCTCAATGGGCGTGACGGTAAGCGGCGTTTTATCCCGCCGGGAGGAGAACACGGCGACGTGCCCGCCGCTGTCGCGCAGGTAGTATTCCGCAAGCTCTGCACTGTCCATGAACTGCGCGTATATCTCTTCCGGGACTGCGGAGGAGGAAGCATGCATGCTGCGGTAGGCCGCAAGGCAGGAGCATATCGCCGCGGACATCAGGCACAGCAGAAGCCCGGTTTTTATTTTAAGCCCCATGTTGAAGGCTCCCTTCGTCGGTGGTTGTAGGTTCCGTCAGATGAAGTATCTGCCGGGAATGGTAAATTATACATTCGCGGGAAAACTGGTTATAATTGAGAAAGAGAAGCAGCGAAAAATGCCGCAGGCGCATTATACGCGGCTGCCCTAATAGAAAAATTTACAATTACTCTACCGGAAATTGACAGCCTGTGTTATAATACTTATTCAGTATATAATAAGAGATAGTGCGCAGCGGCGCAAAATGCCGCATTCGTTTTCAGTTTCCTGCAAGAAGGAGGTATGCTGAAGCCCAATGAGCAAGAAAAACAAACCGGAGCAAGGCTCCGCGAAAACAGGCCGCATCGCAAAGAAAGCGGCGAATATAACCGTTGATATGGTCTCCACCACCGTCAGCACGGTGCTCAAGGCGGCGGGGACGGTGCTGCTCATCCTCCTTGTGACGGGGATGATGTTTGCCTGCGTCTTTGCCTACTATGTCAAGACCTGCCTGACCCCGAACCTTGACCTTTCGCTTGAGGACTTCAAGCTCAACGAGTCGAGCACGATATGGTATCAGGACTCCGTAGGGGAGTGGCGCGAGCTTGCCACGCTCTCCGGCAAGGAGAACCGTATATGGGTCGATTACGACCAGATCCCGTGGTACATGGAAAAAGCGCTGGTGTCCATCGAGGATAAGCGCTTCTATGAGCACAAGGGCGTGGACTGGTACCGCACGGCCGGCGCGTTCGTCACGATATTCACCCGCGGCGAGAGCGGCTACGGCGGCTCGACAATCACCCAGCAGCTCATAAAGAACCTGACCGGCGAGAAAGAGGTCACGATCCAGCGCAAGCTCACGGAGATATTCTCCGCGCTGGAGCTTGAAAAGAAGTACGACAAGCAGGAGATCATGGAATGGTACCTCAACGCTGTGTACTTCGGCGAGGGCTGCTTCGGCGTGCAGACCGCGGCGCAGACCTACTTCGGCAAGGACGTGTCGGAGCTCTCGCTTGCCGAGTGCGCCTCGATCGTCGGCATCACGAATCTGCCGACATACTACGATCCCTTCTATAACCGGCAGAACAACAAGGAGCGCCAGGAGACGATCCTGCGCGAGATGTACGAGCAGGGCTATATCGACTATACCCAGTACCGTCAGGCCGTGGATGAGGAGCTTGTGTTCACCCACACCCCCGACGAGGGCTATACTCAGGAGATAATGTCCTACTACACCGAGACGGTCATTGACGATGTCACGCAGGATCTCATGAAGCAGAAGGGCATCAGCGAGGAGACCGCGCGCACGCTGCTCTATAACGGCGGCTACCAGATATACAGCTGCCTTGACGCGGACATTCAGGCGAATGTCGACGCGGTCTACAGCGACCTGTCGGCGATACCGCAGACGGCGTACAGCGACCAGCAGCTCCAAAGCGCGATAGTCATAATGGACCCGTTCGAGGGCAAGGTGCTTGCGCTCTGCGGCGGCGTCGGCGAGAAAACGATAAACCTCGGCCTTAATCGTGCCACCGGGACCTACCGCTCTCCCGGCTCCTCGATAAAGCCGATCGCGTCCTACGGCCCGGCGGTCGACCTCGGACTCATAACGCCCGACACTATCGTGGACGACTCGCCGAGCATCACCCTCAAGGGCACAAGCTGGTACCCGAATAACGACAGCTATACGAATTACGGCCTCATAACCATATACACGGCGCTCCAATACTCGCTCAACACCGTTGCCGCGCAGATAGTCGACAAGCTCCCTATGGGGCCGCAGACCTCTTATGACTATCTGACCACGCACCTCGGCGTGACGAGCCTTGTGCCGGAGGACTGCGACTATGCGCCTATGGCGCTGGGCGAGCTGACCTACGGCCTTACGGTGCGCGAGATGGCACAGGCCTACTGCCCGTTCGTGAACGACGGTATCTTCACCTATAGCCGCACCTACTCCCTTGTCACCGACAAGGACGGCAACGTCGTCATCGACAATGCGCCGAGCACCATTCAGGCTTTCAAGCCGAACACCGCCTACACCATGACCTACATGATGCAGAACGGCGTTGAGAACGGCACCGGCGGCGAGGCCGCGCTCTGGACGATGCCCGTTGCCGGTAAGACCGGCAGCTCCAGCAACTATCAGGACCGCTGGTTCGTCGGCTGCACGCCGTACTATGTTGCGGCGGTCTGGACGGGTTACGACATGCCCGAGCGTATCCATGCCAGCGGCAACCCCGCGGCTCAGCTCTGGAAGAAGGTCATGACCCCCGTGCATGACGGGCTGCCTTGGGAGGCCTTCACTTATCCCTACCTTGGCGAGAACACCGGCATATTCGGTTTTGACAGCAGCAGCCTCACGGACGATGACTACCTCGACGATACAAGCAGCGAGGATAACTACAGCGACGGCGGCAGCGGAACAAGCTCCAGCCGCGACAACTATATCCCCAACGGAAATTCAAGCGGGAATTCAAGCTCCGGTACGGTCAACGACCCGTATTCCGACAATGACTTCCTCGGCGGCGGGGGCGGCAGAATGAGCTGGTAAGCCCCCGGCTGCCCGCAAAAAAGGCACGTTTTTCGAGCGATTTCGCGATTTACCATTATTTTACGTTGACAAATTTACTAATTTGAGTTACAATTTGATTACATTACTGGAGGTGCTTATATTGGCTAAGACATTGGAGTACAAGGGACATCCCCTCCAACGGAAGGACAATATCATTTATTACGGCAGCTTTGCTGATAAGTATATCATCATGCTGCAGGTCTTGGATACCAAGAAGGTTGGCGGCCTTGACGTTGCCACCAAGGTATCCGTCCAGCTTCAGCTTACGGACGCGAGCATCAAATCGCGGGATCGCGTTGTGAAAAAGTCCGAGAAGGACGGCCTTTACGCCGCGATAGACGTCGCAGCCGTTTGGCTGGAAAGGGCCCTTTCCTCCAGATAAAATAAAAAAAGGATCTGGTTCTTATGCGCAAAAAAGCTTTGAGGATCTCCGTCGCGGCGGCGCTTATAGCCTCGATGATGAGTGTTCCGGCCTATGCCGAGAGCGCTGTCGTCACCGGCAACGGCGTCAACCTGCGCTCCGGACCCGGCACGAACTATCGCGTGATAGATTCACTGCCGAGAGGGGCGACGGTCAATGTCAGCGACAGATCCAACGGCTCATGGTACGCGGTGGAATATAACGGCGGCAGCGGTTTTATGTCCTCCTCATATCTGAGCATAACCGAAGAGGACTACAGCGATGTCACCACCCCCAGCGGTGAGGGCAACGCGTACATCAACGCGATGTATGTCCGGTTCCGCAGCGGCCCCGGCTCGGACACGTCGATCCTCGGCGAGTATAACCGCGGCAAACGCGTGACCGTCACCGGCGTTTCCGGCGGCTGGACCGCCTGCATTATCGACGGGCAGTCCGGGTACGTGTACTCTGACTATGTCAGCGCCGAGGGCAGCTACAGTCCCGCACCCGGCGTGGATTACGGAAACGGTCCCGAGGGCGGGCTTGAGCTTGGCGGCGTTGACAACAGCGGCGATCATACTGAGCCCGAACTGCCTGTGTACCCTGAGCAGCCCTCTGTGACTCCTGAACCTACGCCGGAGCCGACACCCGAGCCCACTCCCGATGTGGTCGCGGATCAGGCGCAGGGCTATATCTGCGGCGACTTTGTCCGTTTCCGCACCGGCCCCTCAAGCAGCTATTCCATTATCGATTCCTATAACTGGGGCACGCAGCTTTACATCACCGGCGTTTCCGGTGACTGGACGAAATGCGTGATCGACGGGCGCGAGGGCTTTGTCTACTCGCAGTATGTCGCCCGTACCGACGGAAGCGACAGCTCTGTCGGCGACGGGGGGATCGAGCTCGAGCCCGATAACGGCACCGAGCAGCCAGAGGAGCCGCAGCAGCCCGCTGTTCCCGATGAATCCACCGGAAGCGAGGGCTATGTGAGCGCAAACAATGTGCGTATGCGCAGCGGCGCGTCGATGAGCTCCGGGATACTGCATGAGCTCTTCTACGGCAACAAGGTCACCATTGTCGGCACCGAGGGCGAGTGGACCGCCGTGTATTATAACGGCGAGTACGGCTACATATATTCCAGCTACGTAAAGCAGGGCAGCCTCAATTATTCGGACATCATCAATTCCGGTGACAGCAGCGAGCTCGGACGGCAGATCGCGGACTACGCGCTCCAGTTCGTCGGCTACAATTACTGCTGGGGCGGCACCTCGCCTAGCAGCGGCTTTGACTGCTCCGGTCTTGTCTACTATGTGTACGGTCAGTTCGGCTACACGCTCAACCGTGTCGCCTGCGACCAGGCCAATAACGGCGTTTCCGTGAGCGACCTTCAGCCCGGCGATATCCTCTGCTTCTATTCCGGCAGCAGCTATATCGGCCATGTCGGCATCTACATAGGCGATAATAAGTTCGTCCATGCGCAGAACTCCGCGACCGGCGTTGTCGTGACGGAGCTTGCCGGCTACTATGCGAGCCGCGGCTACGAAGCCCGCCGCATAGTGTGACGCAGCAGAATAACGAAATTGCTTAAGGCCGCCCAAACGGGCGGCCTTAATTCAGCTTGTCAAAAAAGTCCTGTGAGGACTTTTTTGACCGCGCTTTCCGCCGAGCATTTTGAAAGCATTCAAAATGCTATTATCGAAAGCCTTGATATATCAAGGCTTTCGACGGCGGTTTATCAAATTTGAGGCGGGCCTTGCCCCCCTCAAGCTCCCCTGCTGCTCTGTTATCCAACATCGAAGCATATTTTTGACAGTCTGAAAATTAAACTGCATCACGGTACTGCCCGGTGCATATCTGCTGCACATCGAGCGTGCGCGTGTGGTCGATATGCGTCCATTCGGGCGTGACAAAGAGCGACTGGATAACGATCGGCACGTAGCTGAGCATGAACAGGGGAAAGGTGAACACATAGAATATCTTCTTCGCCGTTTCGCAGTGGATGCTTTTGCGCTCCGTCACGGTCGTTATCGCGCCGATTATAAACAGCGTGAGATAGAGGTTCACAAGCGCTTGCAGCGCGGAGACGCCGAGCACGCCCCACTCATGGTAATAGAGGACGTTTACGAGCGCGGCGCCGATGTTCACAACGATGCTCAGCCCCGTCAGCACGGCGGCGGGCATGATGCTCATCGCCATATCGTAGCAGGAGAAGCTGCCGCGGAAAATGCCGGAGACGAGCGCGCGGCCGTATTTCCTGAAAACCTGCAAGTACTCGCGCGACCAGCGCAGGCGCTGCGCCCATGACTGACGGAAGCTGATGGGCTGCTCGTCATATGCTATGGCGTCCGGGCAGTAGCCGACCTTCATGCCGCGCGTGACGTTATCGATGGTGAACTCAATGTCCTCCGTCAGCAGGTGGAACGGCCAGCCGCCGCCCTGCGAGTCAAGCACCGCCTGCGAGAACAGAAAACCCGTCCCCGATACGCCGCAGCTTGAGCCGAGGCGCGAGCGCGCACCGTTGAGATAGCGTGACTCGCGCAGGAACCACAGCGCGTAGCCTGCGGAGATCCAGTTGTCGCCGTAGTTCTTGGAGCTGCGGTAGCAGGTGACGATGTCGTGCCCGTCGGAGAAGGTCTCGTTCATGCGCAGAATGAAGTCACGGTCGAGGACGTTGTCCGCGTCGAGCACTATGTAGCCGTCAAAGCGGCCGTGGCCGCGCAGCTTTATCTCACGTAGCAGAAAGTCCAGCGCATAGCCCTTGCCGCGCCGTGTAGTGTCATAGCGCTCGTATACCTCCGCGCCGTGGCTGCGCGCGACCTCGGCGGTCGTGTCCGTGCAGTTGTCCGCTGTGACGAATATCTTCACAAGCCTGCCGGGATAGCTCTGCGCCTTTATGCTGTCGATAAGCTTGCCGATGACGGCCTCCTCGTTGCGCGCGGCGATGAGCACGGCGAAGCGGTGCATTGGCGCTTGGAGCGTTTCTTTTTTCCTCGGCAGCCACGCGATGGGTATGTATACGAACTGATACACGTAGCACGCGAAGAACAGGCACATGATTATAAAGTTTATCGTTTCGACTGTATGCACGGTAACGCACCTCGTTTCTTATCTATGGCGACAGCATACCAATAGTTCCGGCAAAATGCCATTAATGACAGCTGAACTTTCTTTAAGCCTTTATTAAGGCTGGTGTCACGCTTTTCCCGGCCTGTCGCGGACGATGCAGAAGGCCATGACGGCAAAGATGTTGAAGAAAATTCCGAGTATCGGCCAGAGGGACTTGTTCATCTTCTCGTTCACAGCGCTCTTGTAGAGCCACGCGATGACGGCCAGCCAGTAGTAAACTGCGAGCACTGCCCACAGTACGCC
>CAKTIH010000032.1 GCA_934565615.1 uncultured Oscillospiraceae bacterium
TAGTAAAAGTAATCTTTGCTATATAGACTCTCAAATCCATTTGGGCTGATGTCCCCGTGCGCGGGGGCAGTGCATATCTGCATATCATCACAGCTCTTTTCAGGCAAGTCGTGCTTTTTGCATGACTTGCCTTTATTTTTTACGACAGGGAGAGCGAGGCTATGAAAAAAATCATCGAGCTGAAGAACATCACCAAATCCTTCGACGGAGAGACCGTGCTGGACGATATCAGTCTTGATATCTATGACAATGAGTTTCTCACGCTTTTGGGTCCCTCGGGCTGCGGCAAGACCACGACGCTACGCCTCATCGGCGGCTTCGAGACGCCGGACAAGGGCGACATTATCTTCATGGGCGAGAACATCAACGACGTGCCGCCCTATAAGCGCAATGTCAACACCGTTTTCCAGCGCTACGCCCTGTTCCCGCATTTGAACGTTTTTGAGAACATCGCTTTCCCCCTGCGCGAAAAGAAGGTCGACCGCGATGAGATAGAGGAAAAGGTCGAGGAGATGCTCGCCCTCGTCGCGCTCAAGGGCTTTGAGCACCGCAGCGTCACGAGCCTCTCCGGCGGCCAGCAGCAGCGCGTCGCCATTGCGCGCGCGCTCGTCAGCCGCCCGAAGGTGCTGCTGCTCGATGAGCCGCTCGCCGCGCTTGACCTCAAGCTGCGCAAGGACATGCAGCAGGAGCTCAAGAAGATCCAGAAGGCGACGGGGATAACCTTCGTCTTTGTCACGCACGATCAGGAAGAGGCGCTGTCCATGTCGGACACGGTCGTCGTCATGTCCGAGGGGCGCATCCAGCAGATCGGCACGCCTATCGATATCTACAACGAGCCTACCAACGCCTTCGTTGCCGACTTCATCGGCGAGAGCAACATCGTCGACGGCATCATGCTTGAGGACAGAAAGGTTTCCTTCTCCGGTCACACCTTTGACTGCGTTGACTCGGGCTTCGGCAAGCGCGAGCCGGTCGACGTCGTCGTGCGCCCGGAGGACGTGGACGTTGTTTCCGAGGAAAAGGGCATGCTGCGCGGAGTCGTGACCTCGGTCACGTTCCTTGGGGTCCACTATGAGATCATCGTCGATATCGGCGGCTTTAAGTGGATGATCCAGACCACCGACTTTGTCGACGTCGACGAGCATATAGGACTGTATATCGAGCCGGACGCGATACACATCATGCACAAGTCCGAGTACTCCGGCATGTACGGCGACTACTCGTCCTTCTCCAACGAGCTTGACGAGCTGAGCAACGCAGAAAGCGAGAGCGAAGAATGAACGAAAAGACCCGCGGCTTTATCCAGCGCCTGACGCTGACGCCCTATTCCGTATGGGCGGCGCTGTTCATCGTCGTGCCGCTGATATTCGTGGCCTACTATGCCTTTACCGACGCAAGCTTCCGGTTCACAACGGAGAACGTCACGCGCTTTTTCACTGCGACGTCGGTAGTCGACGACGGCGAGGCTGTCAGGGAGGTACACACCTACCTGCTTATCTTCATGCGCTCTCTGAAGCTGGCCGTTATCTCGACGCTCATATGCCTTTTGATGGGCTACCCGATCGCCTACATAATGGCGCGCGCCAAGGCGCGGACGCAGAAGATAATGGTCACGCTCATCATGATCCCCATGTGGATGAATTTCCTTATCCGCACCTATGCGTGGATGACGATCCTGCAGGACACCGGCATCTTCAACGGCCTGCTCTCCGCGCTCGGCCTCGGCACGGTGCACATCATCGGCACCGAAGCCGCCGTTGTCATCGGCATGGTGTATGACTATTTCCCGTATATGATAATCCCGATATATTCGGTCATGGCGAAGATGGACGTGAAGCTCATAGAAGCCGCGCGCGACCTCGGCTGCAACGGCGCGGGCGTGCTGCGCCGCGTTATCTGGCCGCTGAGCCTGCCGGGCGTGCTCTCTGGGATCACGATGGTGCTGATCCCGTCGATAAGCACCTTCTATATTTCCCAGAAGCTCGGCAACGGCAAGTTCTATCTGATAGGCGACGCGATCGAGGGGCAGTACGTTGCGAACAACCTGCACTTTGCCGCGGCGATCGCGTTCATACTCATGATAATCCTGCTGGTGTGCATGGCGCTCATGCAGCGGCTTGCCAACCGCAAGCTCATAGTCGCGTAAGGAGGGGAGAGAAATGAAACCTGCCGCAAAGGTATATACCGCGATCATTATGATCTTCCTCTTTGCGCCTATCGCGATACTGCTCGTGTTCTCCTTCAACGAGGCGAAGAGCCTTTCCGTGTTCTCAGGCTTCTCGCTCAACTGGTACCGCGAGCTGTTCCGCGATGCGGAGACCCTCGGCGCCGTGCGCAACACCCTTATCCTCGCCGCCTCCGCCGCGCTTATCTCCACCGTCATGGGCACCGCCGCCGCGGTCGGGATAAACAAGCTGCGCAATCGTGCGCTGCGCACGGCGATGGACACCGTGACGAACATCCCGATGGTGAACCCCGATATCATCACGGGTATCTCGCTGATGCTGATGTTCGTGTTTGTCGGCCGCCTTTTCGGCGCGGCGACGAGCCTGAACTTTGCCACCATGCTCATCGCGCACGTGACCTTCTGCCTGCCCTACGTCATTCTGCAGGTGCTGCCGAAGCTCCAGCAGATGGACCGCTCGCTGCCCGAAGCGGCGATGGACCTCGGCTGCACGCCGCTGCGCGCGTTTATGAAAGTCGAGATACCGGAGATCATGCCCGGCGTCGTGACCGGCCTCATCATGGCCTTCACGCTCTCGCTGGACGACTTTGTCATCAGCTATTTCACCTCCGGCAACGGCTTCCAGACCCTGCCGATACGCATCTACAACATGACGAAAAAGACCGTCACGCCGAAAATGTATGCTCTGGCGACGATCATCTTCTTCGTTATCCTTGCGCTGCTCATTATGACGAACCTCATCGACAGCGACAAGCCCAAGACCGCAAAGCCCGACAAAGCCAAGGCTGCGAAGAAAAGACGTGAGCGCACCCGTACCGACCGCATCATCGCGGGTGTTATCGGCGGCGCGCTGCTCATCGGCATGATCGCGGTGATCGTCCTCTCCGGCGGCAACACCCTGACGCTGAACGTCTACAACTGGGGCGAATATATCTCCGACGGCTCCGACGATACCCTTGATACCATAAAGGCCTTTGAGGAATATTACTACGAGACCTACGGCGTCAAGGTCAAGGTGAACTACACCACCTACGCCAGCAATGAGGATATGTACGCAAAGCTCTCCTCCGGCGCTGTGAGCTTCGATGTTGTCATCCCGTCGGACTATATGATAGCCCGCATGCGCGAAAACGACATGCTCCTGCCGCTGGACTTTGACAACATCCCGAACTACCAGTACATCAACGACGGCTTCCACGGTCTGTACTACGACCCTGACGATATGTACAGCGTGCCCTATACCTACGGCGTCATCGGCGTGATATACGACGCGAACCGCGTCGATGAAGAGGACGCCCACGGCTGGGAGCTCATGTGGAACGACAAGTACAAGGGTGATATCCTCCAGTTCAACAACTCTCGCGACGCTTTCGCGACGGCGCAGTACATGCTCGGCCTTGACGTCAACAGTACCGACAAGAGCGAGTGGGACACCGCGCTCGACGCACTCAAGAAGCAGGCTCCGCTTGTGAAGAGCTATGTCATGGACGAGGTCTACAATATGATGGAATCCGGCGAGGCCGCAATAGCCGCCTACTATGCGGGCGACTACTTCACGATGGTCGACGCGCAGGCGGACAATGTAGACCTGCAGTTCTATTACCCCGACGCGACGAACTACTTCATCGACGCGATGTGCATACCGTCCTGCTGCCAGAACAAGGAGCTTGCCGAGATATTCATAAACTACATGCTCTCCCCCGAACCCGCCATCGCGAACGCTGAGTACATCTACTATGCTTCCCCAAACTCGCTTGTATACGAGGACGAGGGCTACATCGAGGAGATGGGCGAGGACACTATGGCCATCCTCTATCCCGAGATAGACTTCAACGCCATGTACGGCGCCTACGCCTACCGCAGCCTCGACGCGGATATGCTCGACTATGTCAACACCCTCTGGGAGACGCTGAAGATCAACTGATAAGTATTAAAAAATTCCCGCAGGAGCATGCTCCTGCGGGAATTTTTTTGTACAAACTCACGCGCCGTACTCGGAAAACGGCGTATAGTCGAGCTGCTGGTAGGCAGCTTCGGTCGGCGCAATTTCGGTCAGGGCTCCGTTTGCGTAGCTGTAGCAGCTGTGCTCGGTGTCAAAGGCGCTGCTTGCACCGTCGACGACGAGGGTGTTGTCATCGCAGATATAGCAGCGGGCGCGCTCCATGGAATCGAGCAGCAGCACGGGGTGACCGTCCTGATAGGTGTAGAAGTCAAAGACGGTGTTGGCGACAAATTCATCCCCGCCGATCGCACCGATGAACAGCTCCATCGTGCCGTCCCCGTCGAGGTCGAGGAAGGTGTAGCCGACGTTATCGAGGGCGTTGCCCTCGTAGCAGTACATATTGAGCAGGCTTATCTCACTGCCGATGAGTTCCTCGCCGCCGTAGTTATTCGTGAGCGCCTGCGCGTACACGTCAAGGATGTCCTTATACATGACCAGCGGATCTGTCACGGCTTCGGGGGTAGGTTCCGGCGTCGGTGTCGGTTCTTCCGTCGGCTCCGGTGTAGGTTCGGGTGTAGGCGCAGCGGTCTGCACAGGCTCTGCCGTGGGAGCGGGCGACGCGGTGGTTCCGCAGGCGGTCAGCACGGCGAGTGAGAGCGACGCGCACAGGATGATAGATACGGTCTTTTTCATTTTGTGTTTCTCCTTGTCAACTGATGGTCAGTTCAACCAATTGATTCGCTGTTCCTCTATAAGCGGGTAGCTTATAAGGTCGCTGCCGTCGAGGTTTTCGCGGTGCATGTCAACGGCGCTTATGCAGCTGTTGTTATAGGTGGTGTAATAATAAATGCTCTTGTCAGCGTTGCAGCAGCTCGAATAAAGCGTGATCTCATACTTGCCGCTGTCAAGCTCGCAGCAGCCGCGCTGCTGTTCGACGGAGCCGAGAATGTGGAAGAACTGGCTCACGCTCTCGCTTTCACTGTTCCCGGAGACAGAGTTGAGCTTGGTGAACGCGGCGCGGACAAAGCGGGACTGCGAGGACAGATCGCCCGGCAGGCCGATGCCGCCCATGCCGCGGCTGTAATTTTCAAGCGGCAGCGCGGAGAAGCGGTTCACCGGCGGCTTGGCAGAGACGTTCACGTAGTTATTGAGGCTGAATAGCTGCATCGGGAACGGAGGGTTGTTTGTCAGCACGCCGACGGGGTTATCGTATATATGCAGACCGTTCTGCGTGGATTCGAGCGTGATGCAGCCGTGCCTGTCGGCAATCAGCCAATGCAGCTGGGCAAGCGGCATCCCGGCAGAGAACGGAATATCCGTGATGTTCAGGCGCTCAAGCATAGTGCGTGCTTCATCGATATCGGCGCAGCTGCCAAGCAGCCATGGTATCAGCTCGAACTGCTTGATGTTATCCTTGCCGCTCTGCGGTGCGTGGTACTTCGCGTTGCCGACGAAGTTCAGCCCCGCGATGCAGAGTCCCTTTTCGTTCATGGCGTCATAGTAGAGCGGGTAGCAGCCTTGCACATGAGCCATGCCGATAATTGCGTAGCGGGGCTTGAACTCTTCTCCGCACCGCAGGGCAAAGGACTAGCCGCGCGGCGTGACGGTGACGCTCTCACCGTAGGGAAACTCATAGTCAAGGTTGCGTCCGAAATAAAAGTCCTTCGTCAGATATGTTGCTGCGGTACACATTGCAGTCCCTCCAAGGCGATTTATCATAGTGAAGCACATTCTAAACCCCGGCGCGATGTATATCAAGTGAAGAATTATTAAGAAAAGCTCAACAATTGTACATGTATGATACGGAGGAGTGTCGACAAGGCGGCAAAGCCGTGGTAAAATATAATGAAATCAACACATAAGGAGAACATATATGGAACTGGTAGTAAAGCATTTTTCAGAGCTGAGCGCCGAGGAGCTGTTCGAGATATATAAGCTGCGTGTCTCTGTTTTTATAGTGGAGCAGGAGTGCCCGTATCAGGACATCGACGACGCGGATAAATCGGCGTACCATGTCTGGCTGCGGGACGAGGACGGTATCGAGGCCTACGCCCGTGTGCTCCCGGCTGGTGCCGCCTTTCCGACGGCGGCTTTCGGGCGCGTCATCGCGGTGAAGCGCCGCTGCGGCTTGGGGACAAAGATCGTCGCTGCTGCGATAGAGACGGCGAAGGACAAGCTCGGCGCGGACAGGATCACCATCGAGGCGCAGTCCTACGCGCGCGGTCTATATGAGAAAGCAGGCTTCAAACAGACCTCCGAGGAGTTCTTGGAGGATGGGATACCGCATATCCAGATGCAGCTTGAACTGTGAGAAGAACGTCAGAAACTTTATCGAGAAAATAATGCGGACAGCCAGCGGCAGAAGGCTTGCGGAGTCGGTGCTCTGCCCGTGAGCACGGCGGAGCAGCATACGTCTATCGGATTTTAGGAGGCCGTTTCTATGAGCATGATAGGGGACTTCGAGCAAGGGCTTATCAGCAGCGGAATGAGAGAAGGCGACCTTGACGAATATGCAAAGCTGCTGAACCGTGTCCGTTCCGGATTCTTGAAACGTCAGCATTGCTACACCACAGCCGTTCGTTTCCCGTCGGAGCGCGCCGAGCAGGCAGTGAAGCTTATAGAATTCGGGCTTGAAAGCTTTGAGGACGACGGGTGGTACTCGAATTATGCGTCGTATCGGAGCATGGGGCAGATATATGAAAGAGCCGGGAATTACCGTAAGGCTTATGAAAGCTATCTGTCAGCCATGAACGCTCTGGGCGAGGTTCGCGACAGCTATGAAATTCAGATGTCAAGCTGCCTCATGTGGATGAAGCTGCATATAGATTCCTTTAAATATTCAGAAGAAGCAGAAAAGTACTACTCATGCGCCATAAAAGGCGATGAGTTCTATAAAGCCTTTGTAGATCAGGAGTTCAGGACCGCTGTGGCGGAGACTGTGATATTCCTGCATCACGGGAGAGCGGACGAGGCACGGCGGTCATTGGAGAGAGCAAGGGAGATCGCAAAGCCGAACTATATCGGCAGGCTGCACGCTATCCTTGCAAGGCACAGGTATAATGAAAAACTGAAGCTCAGTCCCGAGGCCGCTCGTTTTATAAATGAGACGCGAATCCTCACATGACAATAAACCAGCCCCACCGTTTCGCACGGTGGGGCTGGCTTTGGCTGATTGACAGTATTTAATTGAAGCTGTCGGCGTTCACGCGCAGCATGCGCTCAACGCTCTGCCGCAGGGCGGCGTGCTCGGGAAAAGCAAGCTCCGGGTCGGTTGCCAACAGCAGCTGAGCCTCGCTCTGCGCGCGCTGCATCACGTCCATGTCCGCGCCGAGATCGGCGACGTGCATCTCCGGCAGACCGTGCTGACGGGAGCCGAAGAAATCACCGGGGCCGCGCAGACGCAGGTCCTCTTCGGAAATTTTGAAACCGTCGTTGGTCTTGGTCATTATCGAGAGCCTTGCGCGCACATCCTCGCTGTCATTATCCGAGACGAGAACGCAGTAGCTCTTGTGCTTGCCGCGGCCTACGCGCCCGCGCAGCTGGTGCAGCTGGCTCAGGCCAAAGCGTTCGGCGTTCTCGATTATCATCAGCGCCGCATTCGGCACGTCGACGCCGACTTCAATGACCGTAGTCGCGACAAGGATGTTGACTTCCCCCGCGACGACGGCGGCCATGACGGAGTCCTTTTCCTTGGGCTTCATTTTACCATGGATGCAGGCGACGGTGAGATCAGGGAAGAGCGCGGCAAGCTCGGCGGCATGCTCCTGCGCGGACTTGAGCTTTATCGGCAGCTCCTCATTCTCCTCGACCATCGGGCAAACGACGAACACCTGCCGCCCCTCGCCGACGAGCTTGCGGATAAAGCCGTTGAGCCGCTGACGGTAGCTTTCGTCGACGGTGAAGGTGTCCACCTTCTGCCGCCCCGGCGGCAGCTCGTCAATGACCGATACGTCGAGATCACCGTAGATTATCAGGGCGAGTGTGCGCGGGATCGGCGTTGCGGACATGACAAGCACATGCGGCTTCTGCCCTTTGCCGATCAGCGCCGAGCGCTGGCCGACGCCGAAGCGGTGCTGCTCGTCGGTGACGACGAGGGCGAGGTTTGAATATTCAACATCCTGACTGAACAGCGCGTGCGTGCCGACGACGATGTCATATTCGCCGACCCTGAGCTTTGCCTTTGTCTCGCGCTTTTCCTTTGCGCTCATCGCGCCGGTGAGCCGGCCGATACGCACGCCGAGCGGGGCGAGCATGGAGGTGAGCGTCGAATAATGCTGCTCGGCGAGTATCTCCGTCGGCGCCATGAAGGCGCTCATATACCCGTTTTCGGCGCACTGCCACATCAGCGCCGCCGCGACCAGCGTCTTGCCGCTGCCGACGTCGCCCTGCACAAGGCGGTTCATCACAGCGCCCGAGCTTATATCTCCGAGCGCCTGATCTATCGCGCGCCTCTGTGCGCCGGTGGGGGAAAAGGGGAGGGACGCCCAGAAGCGGCTCATATCATGGACGGACAGCCTGATGCCCTCCTCGCGCACACGCTCGCCGCGGATGCGGCCAAGCGCGCAGGCAAGGACAAAAAGCTCCTCAAATATCAGCCGCCGCCGCGCAAGCTCAAGCGCGTCAAAGTCCTTGGGGAAGTGGATGTTTTCATAGGCGTAGGCTGTCTGCGCGAGGCGGCAGCGCTCGCGCACGTCCTGCGGGAGAACGTCCGGGATGCGGTCAAGGCACGCGTCCAGCCCCTGACGCACGGCCTGGAGCATGGTGCGCTGATTCAGTCCATTGCACACGCGGTAGATCGGGATGATGCGCCCGGTAACGGTGCCGCTGCCGGTGGACTTTTCATATACAGGGTTCACCATGGAGCGGCGCATGCCGGAGGCTTCTATCTTCCCGAAGAACATATAGCTCTCGCCGCGGACGAGATTATCCTTCGCGTAGGGCTGGTTAAAGAATGTTATGTCAATCGAACCGCTCTCGTCGACGGCGCGCAGCTTCACAAGCTCAAGTCCCCGGCGTACGCGAGTCAGGCGCGGAGTGTCGGCAACCAGTGCCTCGATGCAGACGCTCTCGCCGCCGCTTGTCAGCGCGATGGGCATAACGGTGCTGCGGTCCTCATATTTACGCGGGAAATAAGAAACAAGGTCATAGAGAGAAAAGACGCCGAGCTTTGCAAGCGCCTGCGCCTTTTTCTCCCCTATGCCCTTGATGTATCTGACGTCGGTATTCAGGTCGGTCATTACTCAGTGTACCTTAGAGTGTAGCTGTCGTTCGCGAGAGTGAACTGCTCCATGAGACCCTTGGTGCAGGTGATCTGATTATCCTTGTTGACGAGGATCATTTCAAACCCGCCGTAGGTGCGCCAGTAGTTGAGCGCCTTGCTTTCGCCCATGATGAAGAGCGCGGTGGACAGACAGTCCGCCAGAGTGCCGTCCTCACATATGATCGTAACGGAGGTAAGAGTGTTATTGATGGGGCGGCCGGTCTCGGGATTTATCAGGTGGTGGTAGGTCTTGCCGTTTTGGGTAAAGTAGCGCTGGTAGGTGCCGCTGGTGACGACGGCGGTCTCGCCCACACTGACGACGCCGAGGTAGCTCGAAGAGTTGTTGGGATCCTGCACGGCGATCGTCCAGTTGGTGCCGTCGGGCTTGAGGCCGAGGGTCTGGACATTGCCGCCGAGGGAGATGATGCCGCTGGTGACGCCGGCGTTGCGCATCGCGGCGATGGCATAGTCAGAGGCGCAGCCCTTGGCAACCGCGCCGAAGGTGATCTCCGTCCCGGCAGGGAAGGAGACGGCGTAGGAGCCGGAGCTCGGGAAGCTCGTGAGTATCATTTTGTCAAAGGCGCGGCGCGCGAGATCCTGCGCAAGCTCTTCATCGGACGGGACGTAGTACCGCCCGTCAGTGAAGCCCCAGCGCTTTATGACGGGATAGAGCGAGAGGTCGAGCGTGCCGCCGCTCTGGTTATAAACAGTCTGTGCGGTGCTGAGCATCTTGGCAACCTGACCGGAGACGGAGACATTCGCGCCCTCGGCGTGGTTTATGGCGTAGGTCGTGCTCGTCTCAACGTCGGGGTCGAGCATCGAGTCCATAGAGGTGATGACGCTCTGCGCAGCATTGAGCCCGGCTTCGGCCTTGTTGCCGTAGGCCGTCAGCGTCATGACGGTGTCCATCGCGAACACCTGCTTCTGGTACATTTTCGTCTCACCGCAGGCGGAGAGGGGCAGCAGCATGCACAGGCAGAGCAGAGCTGCGGCGATTCTGTGAAAGACGTTTATGTGCTTCATACAATATATCCTTTTTCTGAAAAATATGCCCTCCAAAAAAGGCTTCAAAAAGCCGCAAACCGCTATTTACTTTACCCGGAAGTTTTGGTATAATAATTCCCGCAGTAATCATGGCCGCTGCTTTTGTGTCCGAAACAACAGTCAGTATACCATATATTGCGGTAAATGTAAATATGTGCCCGTAGCTCAGCTGGATAGAGCGTCAGACTCCGACATACGCGGCGCGTAGAGTATCAGAAATCCGCAAGCGGTTGAAGGCATTGGCACCGAGGACAGCGAAAACAAAAAAGCGATACGCCTTTGACTACTGTTTGACCACCAAAAAGCAAAAAGCAGACCCACGCCGACCGGCGCAGGCCGAACATACGTGCCCGTGGCGCAGCTGGATAGCGCGTCGGACTCCGACTCCGAAGGTCGCAGGTTCGAATCCTGTCGGGCATACCATCATGGTCAGCCAATTTTGATGACACTGCTCCAAATGCAGTGTCATCAAGGCTTTCCGGGCTTTTTAGGCTCGGAAATTTTTTTATTTTTCCATTGATGACAAACGCCGTTTTCGAGCGACTGACAGGACCCGAACCGCTACTTGACGGTTTTTCAAGATTTATATATGTGTTATTGAATGTTGGAGGTGAAACATGAGCAAGTAAGTCAGAGAGACAAAAGAATATTGAATTGGTCAGGCCGGAACTTTTGAGAAATCAAAGGTTTCGGCCTTTTTGCATTTAGGAGGAGGTATCGAAGTGAAGAATTACGAAATCAAACAGGCGTTCAAGAATCTGCCGGACGCTGGACGTCCGGACAATGAGACGGTGGCGTGCCATGAATATAGGCAGTGTGAAGGGTGTAATTATCCGGCACATGGTTTTATTTGCTGGCACGGCGACGGCAAATGCCTGAGAACTGAAATGCAGGAGGTAAAAAAATGATGATACATGCAGTACTCGGCAATCCAAACCACCCGGAATACGGCGTTGCAACCATTCCGTTTCCTATCCCACATGACCAGTACGCACACTGCATGGAGCTGCTGGAGGCATTGGAAATTGGCGATGCAGTCAAAGCTGACTGCCAAGTGCAAGAGATCAATAGCTTTTATTCTGTGCTTATGTAATTAATGGTGAGGAGTATACGCATGTTGTAGTAACAGAGGACGGAGGTATATATCCATATGAAGATGCATCGAGCGGATATATTAGATTAGACGATGGCGTGCATAGTACAAAAGAATTGAATTTACAAGAACGACGTATTGACAACGACTACCGGATCGTTGTTATTGGCACCTACCTTAGTTGTGCAACACTTGAAGAAAATGACCACACTTTAAAAGAATTGCAAGGAATACGCCGCGTTGAACCCAGTGATATAGAATATCTAAGAAGGGAAATAAGAAAACACAAGGCCATCGAAGTTAAAATAAGATTGTGAAAGGCTTTTTATTTTCGCTATGTAAAATTCGATAACTGTGTATTCCCGGCTTTATAGTTATGTAATAGAGGTGATTGACTTAACCTACATACATTTTGCAGACGAACAGAAGCAGAAAGCTGCCTCTGTTGACCTTGAAGCCTTTCTCCGCAGTCGTGGAGAAAGGCTTATTTCATCCGGCAGGGACAAGCGCCTTGCCAGCGACCACAGCGTGACTATACGCGGCAACGAGTGGTACGACCATGCCGAGGAAAAAGGCGGCACGGCAATCAGTTTTGTCCAGCGGCACTACGGCGTCGGTTATGCCGAAGCCGTGTCCACGCTGCTCGGAGGAGAGCTGGGTGTTGCTTATCCTATGCATTCGGAAAAGCAAATTGAACCAAAGCCATTCGCTCTGCCGCCAGCCAACAAGAATATGCATCGCGTGTTTGCGTATTTGCGCACTGTGACGGTTACTAACCATTGCAGTGCGCTATTTTTATGCCCGCCTAGAGGTCATCATGACGAACAGCCGCTTCCGTGCAAAGCTCGTCATCGTCAAGCAGGACGGCGAGACAAAAACGCCGCTTTCCGGCGCCGGATTCCGCTTGTTCAATGCATCCGGCGAGATAGTCGGCGAAGGCTGCACCGATGAGAATGGACAGATAACCTTTGAAAACCTCAAGAAGGGCAGCTACACGTATCAGGAATGCGAAGCTCCGCCGGGATATGCTTTGGACGACACCGTTTATCCCTTGGATATTACCGAGCACGGCAAAACTATCACAGTCACGGTAGATAACACAGCCATCAAACCGGAGCGTGATGGGAGCATAACCGTCACGAAGAAAAGCACAGATGGCAGTATTCTCACCGGTGCTGAATACTTGCTCGAATACTCCACAGACAACGGCGCATCATGGCAGCCGGTGTTTACAAGAACCGGTGACAGCATAGAAGCCGGAGGCTGTACCAGCTCCGTGCTGAATAACGGCCGTCTCACGGTGAACAGCGCGGGCACTGCCACATTTTCCGGTCTCAAAGCAGACCGTTCTATTATATATAGACTGACAGAGACGAAAGCGCCTGACGGCTGCACTCTGCTGGCAGAGCCGCTATACACCGGTACGTTTCCCGTAAAGGTGGACAAGTCTTTCAGCTCTGATGACTGCGAAGTTATAGACGGTGAGAATTACTGCTATAACGGGGCTTCGGATAACGAATTCAGCACCGATCTTCTCTACGGTTTCAAATCCGGCACGCAGACGAGTAAATTCCTTGAAGCGATAGGACTCAGTGAAAATGACCGCTATGCCGCTGCGGACAAAGAGGTTGACGGAGCAGTAGTGTTCTACTTCCATTCGGATACCCTTGTCGATGCGCTGAAGAACTCGCTCACAAATAATGCGACCTCGGTTAAGAACGCGCTTGAAACCTACGTCCGCGAGAACGGCGGCACTGCCATGCCGGAGACTGACGGCTACGGCCACAGCGCAGTTTCAGATCTTCCGCTTGGCCTGTACCTCTTCGTCGAGACCCGCGTTCCCGAGATGGTCACAGAGACCACCGCGCCCTTCCTTATTTCTCTGCCCATGACCAGCACCGCAGATAACGCAAGCTGGCTTTACAATGTGACGCTTTACCCCAAGAACCTCACCGGCATCCCGACACTTGAAAAGACCGTGCGTGAGGCAAAGACCAGCAGCGGCAAGAACAACGGCAGTGCAGACATCACAGATGGCTTTGCACATACTGCGACCGCATCTGTCGGCGACGTTCTCGAGTACCAGATCGTCTCTACGCTCCCGTCTATTACCTCGGCAGCTTCGTATCTCACGGATTACAGCTTCATAGATACCGCCGAAA
Organism: uncultured Oscillospiraceae bacterium; assembly: GCA_934565615.1. Taxonomy (GTDB): domain Bacteria; phylum Bacillota; class Clostridia; order Oscillospirales; family Oscillospiraceae; genus Limivicinus. The sequence goes on from CAKTIH010000032.1 coordinate 13,687, forward strand.
AGGGCATCCCGTACCTCCAGAACGGCGTCACGATTGAGTTCTTCAAGGACGCTGCATGCACGGACAAGATAGCGACGTGGACTGAGTCTGACGGTAAGTTCAATGTCAGCTACACCACTACGGAATCTGGCGGCTACATTATGAGTATAGTGATGACGGAACCCGGCCTTTCCGAGATCAACACCAGCAAGGCCGTGTATGCCGACGCTTCTATGGTCAACTCCGGGTACTCCGACTGTACTCTCCGCATTACATACTCTGCCCAGCTGGACAAGTCCGCAAACTACGGCGACAAGGGCAACACCAACGACGTTGTTCTTACGTGGAAGCGCACGAACAGCAGTTATTACGATACGCTCGTCGATGACTGTCACGTCTACGTGTTTGGGCTTGACCTCACAAAGAAGTTCTCTGATGGCAAGGGAGATCTCAGCAAAGTTGAGTTCTGCCTCCAGAACGATGCAGACGATTACTATGTCGTCGCCAAGTATGACGAGACTGCGAAGGCTTACTATGTGACCGGCAGCACCGATGATAAGGCAAAAGCAACGCGCTTCACTCCGCGCTCTGACGGCAGACTCCTCATCTACGGCATTGAAGATGATGCGTACACCATAACCGAGCTCAAGACAGACGGAGCATATACTCTTCTCAAGAATGGTATAGGTCTTGTAATAAGCGTCGGCGAGAGCAGCACAGTCTGTGATGTTTATAGCTCTGATGTCCTCGGACTCATCCAGAACGATCCCCGTTACGCAGATGTTGAGGAAGGACTGTTCCACAATATGCCGCAGAAGCATCTGGAACACAAGCTCCTGACCGCATCGGCAAAGGTGGACAACAAGCAGGTCACGCTCGGTTCGGACAACGGCTCGGCGAACGCGTTTGTACATTTGACTGTCGTGAACACCAAGGGCTTTGACCTCCCCAAGACCGGCGGTTACGGCAACTGGATGTTCCCGGCTATTGGGCTGAGCCTTGTGGCTGTCGCAGTTGTGGTCATATACTTTGCGTTCAGAGATAAGAAGAAAGAAACAAATAAGTAAAGGTCAGGGAGGCAGGCTGAGAAACCTGCCTCCCATTTTTGCGTATGAGCAGAAAAACAAAAATGATCCTTGGCATTATACTTCTCTCAATTGCTCTGCTTGTCTGCTTGTACCCGGTCATAAGCAACTTCACCGCCGTCAAGTACCAGTCCATAGTGCAGACCAGATACGAAAAAGCTGTCAGCAATATGGATGATACAGAACTGCAAAAGGCAAAAGAAGCGGCTTTGGCGTACAATCGGACGCTGATCCCAGGCGTGGCAGATAATCTCTCTTTCTCGGAAGAGGCGCTCAAGTCCGCCGCTGAAAATTATGATAACCTGCTGAACATCCGCGGCGACGGTATCATGGGGTACGTCGAGATCCCGAAGATAGATGTGAATCTGCCCATCTACCACGGCACAGGGGACGACAGCCTTGACCGGGGCGTAGGGCACCTGCTCGGCAGCTCCCTGCCGGTCGGCGGGGAAACTTCGCATACGGTTCTGACAGCACACTCCGGGCTCGCCGGACAACGGTTGTTTTCGGACTTGGACAAGCTGGAGTGCGGCGATACGTTCTATGTCCGCACGCTCGATGAAACTATGGCATACATGGTGCTGGAGATAAACACTGTGCTCCCGGAGGACACTTCCAAGCTCGTGATCCTGCCGGAGCATGATGTGTGTACATTGGTTACATGCACACCATACGGGGTGAACACCCATCGTCTCATGGTGCGCGGCACAAGAATACGAAACGACCAAGCAGAGTATGTAGAAAATCTCAAGGCCGAGAGGAATGAGCGCGAAGGTGTCACGCAGTCCACATGGCAGCAGGAATATTTCAAGGGCATCGGGCTCGGCGTTATATGCATAGCCGCCATCGGGATAGCCTTTGAGATAAACCGCATACGACCAAGGCGGAGAAAGCGAGGTCTGCATGAAAAAGGCTAAGATAGTTCTTCTTATTCTTATGGCGCTCCTCGCAATTGCAGGACTCGTTGTTACCTTCAAGCCGCTCATGGAGCGAGCTTCGCGGCAGAAGCAGGTAGAGAAGGCCAACGATAGTTTTATTCAGCAGTTGGAGCAGATACAGTCTGTAAAAGATGCAGAGCCGGAAGCAACACCATATGCGCAGCTCCGCGAGCAGATAGAGCAATATAACACTTGGCTGTATGAGGGCAAACAAATCGCGCTCACAAATGCGGCAGCTTATGAGCAGCCGGCATTTATCCTCACACAGTACGGCTTGCAGGATGAGACCTTCGGGATAATCTATATCCCAAAGCTTGAGGTGACGCTGCCGCTGTATCTCGGTGCAAACGATGAGAACATGGCAAACGGCGCGGCAGTGCTTGGGCAGACAAGCGTCCCCATCGGCGGCGTCAATACAAACGCCGTGATCGCTGGGCATCGCGGCTGGAACGGATACCCGTATTTTCTGAACCTCGATGAGCTTCAGATCGGCGACCTTGTGTACATAGATAACGTATGGACGCTGATGAAGTACGAGGTAACGGATATACAGGTTATTTCCCCAGACGATGTTGACGCGATAAAGATACAGGAGGGTCGCGACCTTGTAACTCTCCTGACCTGCCATCCGCCGAACACCGGCGGTCGGCAGAGGCTTCTTGTATTTTGCGAGAGAGCAAGTGAATAGGCAAAGAGCCGGGCATCCGCTCGGCTCGAATTATATGGAGGTTCAATATGACAGTAGATATAGACCTGTGGGTAACGGCAACGATACTCAGAGAACTGCGAAATAACGGGCTGATAACTCAGAAAGAGGCAGAAAAGATCCTTTCCCGCGTCGCAAAACAGACCGGCGCGACGCTTATTATTTCCGTCTGAAAATTACGGCTCCTGCTTTATATATGTCTGATTACGGCTTGTCGGCTTGTCCGGCTCGCCCATGATCACGAACCCGTCTTCTATAGCAGGGTTCAAATAGTTCTTTCTGAGTGCCTCTTTGGATTTCAGACCTAAGAGCTCCATAATACACTTGGCTGTATATGCTTCGCCGTACTCCATCACATTGAGCAGCCGCTTTACCTGCTCGCTCATGCCGGAAGCTGAGGATGCAGTTTGTTGCAGAACCTCATCTAAGGTACGGTTTATCATGGTGAGCATAAACACGATGAACGCATCGGAATTACCGGCAACATGGCATGCGGATATAGCGTTATAGTACTCGGTCTGAAATTTGTATATGTGGCTTTCTATGGGCAGATACTGAAAGACCTGCTTCCACTGAGTAAGGAGCGCGGTCTGCCAAAGGCGAGCCATTCTGCCGTTGCCATCGGCAAAGGGGTGAATAAACACAAATTCATAATGAAATACCGAAGATAGGATCAGCGGATGCACTGAATCTTTTTCGCGAGCCATCCAACCGAACAGATCATCCATAAGCTGCGGTACGAGGTGTGCCGGAGGTGCCATAAAAATGCACCTGTTTCCGTCAAACACGCCTTCCTCGCCGCGGCGGAATGCGCCTGATTCATCGACAGTATATTTCGTGAGGAGTCCATGCAAGCGCTTCAGCTCTTCAACTGAATACGGGTCAAAACTGCCTATCTGCTCATATGCGGCGTAGGCATTCTTAACCTCTTGGATTTCTTTTTGTGGGCCTATCACGGTTTTGCCGTTTACGACGGCTCTTACCTCATCCATCGAAAGAGAGTTTGCCTCTATTGCGAGCGATGAGTGTATAGACTTGATCCTGTTGTTCCGTCTGAGATGCGGCTTGCTCTCAAATTCTTTATAATTACTGATTCGACCGAGCTTGTCCGAAATCTCGGATATGAGAGAAACCATTTCATTTGTTATGGAAAACGGCGGAGAATACATTTTCATAGCAAGCCTCCCAATTTAAAATACCTATTTTATTATACCTCAAGCTGTGTGAAATAGCAACATCTTGCTTATTATCTTGCGTACTTTCTTGCGTATCAGGAAGCAGAGGGTGGTTAGTGCAGCCGGAGGGAACTTGCTTATTATCTTGCACATTTTCTTGATATTTCAGTAGCTTTGTGAAAGGTGTTGTGGTATTGTGTGTTGCTGCAGAGGGAGGTGAACCGGCGCATGGCACAGGAAAACACCGCGAGAGTCATAACGATAGCGGCAACCGAACAGCCGCAGGATATACGGCTGAGAGTCGCAGCCTATGCCCGCGTCAGTTCATCATCTGACGAGCAGCTCAATTCCTTCGCCGCTCAGAACCGATACTACACAGAACTCATATCCAGCAAGGACAACTGGCAGCTTGTAGATATCTACGCCGATG
>CAKTIH010000033.1 GCA_934565615.1 uncultured Oscillospiraceae bacterium
TCCATCAAGGCCGGCGTCGACCTGCTCATCCACGGCTTCGAGATCGACGAAAAGACCGCTGACATGATGGTCGAGCAGGGCACCGCGTTCTGCCCCACCATAAACTTCATGCCCGACTGGCTCAAGACCTTCCCGCCTGTTTACGTTCCTGAGATCCACGACCAGTACGAGGGCGAGACCGTTGCCGAGAAGGAAATGAACAGAATTTACGACAACCTCCGCAAGGCATACGAGAAGGGCGTTATCCTCACCATCGGCTCCGACTGCTTCAATAACGAGATCACTCCTTACGGCTACACCACCGTCGGCGAGCTACACATGTTCGTCGAGAAGGTCGGCATCAGCGAGATGGACACCATCGTTGCCGCCACCAGCAACGGCGCAAAGGTCCTGCGCGTCTATGACAAGACCGGTTCTCTCGAAGCCGGCAAGAGCGCTGACCTGCTCGTTATCAACGGCAATCCTCTTGAGAACATCCGTGCCATCGACGTCGAGAACATGGAAGTCATCATGAAGGAAGGCGAGCTCATCAAGGGCTAAGCTGTTTAAACTCGCGCACATACTGCGGCCTATCCACCGCAGTATGTGCTTTCACAAGACAAAAAAGTGAGGAATAACAATGGAGAATAAAAGGACAAAGGCTCTCGGTATGTTCATCGTCCTCGCCGCCGCCATTATATGGGGCAGCACGGGCGTTGCCGGTGAGTATCTTATAAATCAGCGCGGTCTTGACTCCGCGTGGATCACGACCTACCGCACGACCTTCGGCGGTCTGGTCATGCTCATCATTCTCAGCTTCAAGATGAAGGGCGAGCTGTTCAAGGTCTGGAAGAACAAGAAGGACGCCCTCCAGATGGTCATCTTCGGTCTGTTCGGCGTCGGCATGAACCTTTATTTCTATATGCTCGCCGTCCAGCACACCAACGCACCTACCGCTACCACTCTTCAGTACCTCTCCCCGACTATGATTGTCATCTACACTGCTGTTAAGAACCGCAAGTTCCCGAGCGTCAAGGAGATAATCGCTGTTATCTGCGCTCTCGCCGGTGTTTTCGCCATCTCCACCCACGGCAATATCCACTCTCTCGCCATCACCACGACCGGCCTTATAATCGGCCTGTTCGCGGCCTTCTTCCTCGCGTTCTACAGCGTGTTCCCCAAGCACCTTCTCTCCACCTACGGCTCGGTGTACACCTTCGCGTGGGGCCAGTTTGTGGCCGGCATCCTGATGAACATCATCCGCTGCCCGATCTGGAAGTTCTCCATGCCCACGAACGGCATTATCGATACTCCGCTCGTCCTCGTGCTGGCATATCAGCTCATCTTCGGCACTATGGTCTCCTACTGCATCTACCTCATCGGCGTGACGATGATCGGACCGTCCAGAGCAAGTATGCTCTCCTCTATCGAGCCGGTCGCCACCGCCGTTCTCGCCGCCGTCCTCCTCGCTACCCCGCTGGTGTTCATGGACTATGTCGGCGTTGTGCTCATCACTATCTGCATCCTCGTTCTCGCTATCCCGGCCAAGGCAAAACCCGCCGAACCGGTCAAATTAGAAACGTGAATGCTGCTTAGAAATTCATAGAACTGTTAACATCGTTGGGAGCAGTCACCCATCCGGGCAGCTGCCCCCAATATTTATTTTACACTTCCGGCAAACTTGCTTAAAAATTTTGAATTTTTCAACAATCGTTGATTTTGGCGGCAATTATAGGCGCAAAAGTATGTTAATTTATGGTTAAAACTAAACAAAATCTCTGCTGTGCCACTTGATTTTTAGTCGTCTTACAGATATACTAAGGGGCTGTAGCAGGGAGTATTTTTCCAGGCTGCAAGCTTATATCCCGGCAGCCCGTTTTGCCGGGCTTTGCTGTCGCAGAACGCAAGAAAATGAAGGTGATAAAAACATGGGAAAGAAAGAAAAGACGCGCTTCCTTATTGTTTGGCTGATCATCACGCTCGTTTTCCTCGTCGGCTCGTTCGTCGTGCCGTCGCCGGAAAAGACTGAGACAGTCAAGGTAATGATGCGCGACGCCGTTCTCCATGAGGAGAACAGATGCAGCCTCTTCGGACTCAAGGATGTTTCCCCGGCGATGATCTCCGCGATGGTCGTCTCAGGGATCCTCCTGCTCGCAGCGCTGCTGATCCGCATTTTTGCCATCCCCCGCTTCAAGATGGTTCCCGGCAAGTTCCAGTCTGCGATAGAACTGCTGGTGTCGACCTTTGACAATCTCGCGAAAACCAACAGCCCCCGCCGCAACAGTTTCCTCGGCGTATATGCTTTCGGCGCCGGTGTGTACATCTTTGTCGGCACGCTCTTTGAACTCTTCGGCGTTCAGGTCATGACGATCTCGGGTCACTCCGTCTCGCTGCCCGCCCCGCTGTCCGATGTCAACGCGGCGATCTCGCTGGGCGTCCTGTCCTATTTCGTGATCTTCGCCGGCGGTATCCTCGGCAATGGCGTCAAGGGCATCAGCCTCGGCCTCAAGAAGTTCTCGCTGCCGCTGTCCATGAGCTTCCGTCTCTTCGGCGCTCTGCTGAGCGGCCTGCTCGTGACTGAGCTCGTGTATTACTACGCATCCCTCAGCTATGTTCTGCCGGTCATCGTCGCCGTACTGTTCACGCTGCTGCATGCGCTTATCCAGTCCTACGTACTTACTCTGCTTACCACAATGTTCTACGGCGAGCTGAATGCTCCGCTGCCCAAAAAGGTAAAACCCGCAAAAGCCTGAGAAACCTGAGAAATATTTAGGAGGAAATCTGAAATGACCATCACCAAGAAAAGAAACGCAGCAATTTTCCTTGCCGCTCTCATGATCGCAATGCTCTGCATGATCCTTGTCGCTCCTGTCAGCGCCTACGCAGATAATGACGCAGCCGCTGCCGATACCGCAGCCGCCGATACTGCCGCTGCCGATGCTCAGCTCGTCGCAGGCAAGTCCACCGGTGCCGGTATTGCCATCGGTATCGCGGCCGGTGCCGGCGCCGTCGGCATGGGTCTCGCGGTCGCGAAGTCCGCGGAAGGCATTTCCCGCCAGCCTGAGGCAGAAAGCAAGATCCGTACCACTCTGATGCTCGGCCTTGTCTTTATCGAGACCGCCATCATCTACGCCCTGCTGGTCGTTATCCTTATCATCTTTGTGCTTTAATTAACGGAGGACGTTATGAATATCCCTCTGAACATAGATTGGCAGCAGATCCTGCTCCACTTTTTCAATTTCTCCATCCTTGTCGGCGGCCTGTACCTGCTTCTGTTTAAGCCCGTGAAGGACTTCATGGCCAAGCGCGAGCAGCACTATCAGGCCATTGATGATGACGCCGCAGCCAAGCTGCGCGAGGCCGAGGAGAAGGTCAAGAGCGCGGACGTGCGCGTCGCCGCTCTTGATGAAGAGCTCACCGCCCAGCGCGAGAGCGCCGCGAAGGAAGCCTCTGAGCTTGCCGCGCGTCAGCGCGAGAACGCCAAGGCCGAGGCCGATAAGATCATCGAAGCCGCGCGCGTCGAGGGCGAGCGTGAGCGCAAAAAGATCGTTGACGACGCTAACCGCGAGGCCGTGGCCATCGCCGAGGCCGCTATGGACAAGCTCGTGAATGAGCATACCAGCGCCGCCTATGATGATTTCCTCAAGACGGTTGAAGGGGAGAGCAAGTAATGAGCAAACCCGATGTGAAATTGCAGGCTGTCCTGCGCAGTGCCTGCCCTCCGAGTGAGGAGCAGCGCAGCCGGCTGACCGCGTTTCTTGAAAAGAAGTACCAGCAGAGCGTCGAGCTGACGTGGAGCGAGGATAAGAGCATCCTCGGCGGCTTCCGCATCGAGCTTGGCACCGAGGTCATCGACTGGACGACCGGCGGCCGTCTCGATCAGCTCAAGGAAAAGCTCGCCTCGATATCCGCAGGCAGTCAGGACGTTATCCCTCTGATACGTGACACCGTTAAAAGCTGGGTACCGGAAGTCCTGGCCTACGAGGTCGGCTCCGTCCTGCGCGTGGCTGACGGTATCGCTTATGTCAGCGGCCTTGAGCACGCCTCCTACGGCGAGATACTTCTCTTCGAGGGCGGCATCCGCGGCATGGTGCAGGACCTGAAAGAGGACCGTATCGGCTGCATCCTTTTCGGCGACTATGAAGCCGTCCGCGCGGGTGATGCCGTGCGCCGCACCGGCAAGACCGCCGGCATCGGCGCGGGTGACGCGTACCTCGGCCGTGTTGTCGACGCGCTCGGCGCGCCTATCGACGGCAAAGGCCCCATCGCGGCCGACGCTTACCGTCCCATTGAAAACCCCGCACCCGGCATAATCGACCGTCAGCCGGTCGATAAGCCTATGGAGACGGGCATTCTTTCCATTGACTCTATGTTCCCGATAGGCCGCGGCCAGCGTGAGCTTATCATCGGCGACCGCCAGACCGGCAAGACCGCCATCGCTGTCGACACCATTCTCAACCAGAAGGGCAAGAACGTGGTGTGCATCTATGTCGCCATCGGCCAGAAGGCAAGCTCCGTCGCGCAGCTGACGGAAATGCTCCGTGCCGCCGGCGCGCTGGAATACACCACCGTCGTCTGCGCCAGCGCGAGCGACTTTGCTTCCATGCAGTACATTGCCCCCTACGCAGGCTGCGCCCTCGGCGAATACTTCATGGAAAAGGGCCGCGACGTCCTCATCGTCTATGACGATCTGAGCAAGCACGCTATAGCCTACCGCGCCTTGAGCCTTCTGCTCGAGCGTTCCCCCGGCCGTGAAGCCTACCCCGGCGACGTTTTCTATCTGCACTCCCGTCTGCTCGAGCGCTCCGCCCACCTCAGTGACGAGCGCGGCGGCGGCAGCATGACCGCTCTGCCCATAGTCGAGACTCTTGACGGCGACGTTTCCGCATATATCCCCACGAATATCATCTCCATCACCGACGGCCAGATATATCTGGAAAGCAGCCTGTTCTTCGCAGGCCAGCGCCCGGCAGTCAATGTCGGTCTTTCCGTTTCCCGTGTCGGCGGCGCAGCACAGACCAAGGCCATGAAGAAGGCCGTCGGCACCCTGCGTCTCGATCTTGCGCAGTACCGCGAGATGGAGGTCTTTACCCAGTTCTCCAGCGATCTGGACGATGATACCAAGCAGCAGCTCGTCTACGGCCAGAGCCTGATGCGCCTTCTGCGCCAGAACCGCGGCCGTCCGTACAGCTCGGCGGAGCAGGTCGTTCTGCTCGTCACGGCGCTGGGGCATATCCAGCAGCAGCTCCCTGTCGACAGGATCGGCACGTTCAACGCCAAGCTGCTCGGCGATTTTGCCTCGTCTCAGGCCGCGCTCATGCAGGAGCTTGAGAGCACCGCTGTCCTGACCGACGACAGCCGCAAGCGCATCCTCGATCAGGCAAAGCGCAGCCTCGCCGCGTTCCAGAGCGCCGAAGCTGGCAACGGGCGGTGATCGTATGGCCAGCACAAGCGAGATTCGCAGACGCATAGCCAGCGTTCAGGAGACGCAGAAGATCACCCACGCCATGTACCTCATCTCCTCGGCGAAGATGCGCAAGGCCAGAGCCGAGCTTGACGAGGTCCGCCCGTACTTTGACGTTCTCAACCATGAGATACGGCGCGTCTTTACCGTTGATGAAACGGTCGACAGCCGGTACTTCATGGCCTATGGCAATGATGAAGCGAGCGTCGGAGGCACATGGGCATGTCTCGTCATCACGGCGGACAAGGGTCTTGCCGGTGCGTATAACCACAATGTCCTCAAGGAGGCGCAGAAGATATATGACGCGCATCCGGACACCGAGTTCTACGTCATCGGCGAATATGGCCGCAGGTGGTTCTCCCAGCGGAAGCTCCCTATCGTTGAGGACTTCCGTTATACCGCGCAGAGCCCGAGCACATACCGCGCGCAGCAGATCGCCCGCGACCTGCTCTCCCGCTTCGCCTCCGGTGAGGTCGACCGTCTCTCCGTCATTTATACTGACTCCAAGGGCATGACGGAGGTCGTGCGCCAGACTCAGCTTCTGCCGCTGCACAGGCAGAACTTCATGGCAAAGCCCGGCGAGGAGAAGCCGGAACCGGCGTTTGAGTTCGTCCCCACCATGCAGGCCGTGCTCAACAGCCTTGTCCAGAACTATATTTCAGGCTATATTTATAGCGCGCTTGTCGACAGCTTCTGCAGCGAACAGAGCGCGCGAATGGCGGCAATGAGCGCCGCCGATGACAACGCGGAGGAGCTGCTGGGCGATCTTTCCAAGCAGTTCAACCGTGCGCGTCAGGCCGCCATCACGCAGGAGATCACCGAGATCTCCGCCGGTGCGCGCGCTCAGAAAAACAAGAAAAGCAGGGAGGCCAATCAGGCATGAAGCACGGTATTGTTACAGAGATTTCAGGGCCGGTGGTCGATGTTCGGTTCGCCGAGGGCGAGCTGCCCTCCATTAATGACGCCCTGACCCTTACCGCGAATGGGCACACCTATACCATGGAGGTCGAGCAGCACCTCACCGGCGACACGGTGCGCTGCATCATGATGTCCGGCAGCGACGGTCTGTCCCGCGGTCTCGAGGTCGAGGCTCTCGGCCATGGCATTCAGGTGCCTGTGGGCGAGGTCACGCTGGGCAGAATGTTCGACGTTCTCGGCCGTCCCATCGACGGCAAGGGCGAGGTTTCTCAGGACGCGGAGCGCTGGAACATCCATCGCCGTCCCCCGTCCTTTGACCAGCAGCAGCCCGCAGCCGAGATACTCGAGACTGGCATCAAGGTCATCGACCTTCTTGAGCCCTACGCAAAGGGCGGCAAGATCGGTCTGTTCGGCGGCGCAGGCGTCGGCAAAACAGTCCTTATTCAGGAGCTTATACACAACGTCGCCATGGAGCACGGCGGCTATTCCATCTTCACCGGCGTCGGTGAGCGCAGCCGTGAGGGCAACGACCTCTGGCGCGAAATGCAGGAGAGCGGCGTTTCGGATAAGACGGCGCTGGTCTTCGGCCAGATGAACGAGTCCCCCGGCGTGCGTATGCGCGTCGCGCTCTCGGGTCTTACGATGGCGGAATACTTCCGCGATACCGAGCATAAGGACGTTCTTCTCTTCATCGATAACATCTTCCGTTTCGTTCAGGCCGGCAGCGAGGTCTCCACTCTGCTCGGCCGTATGCCCTCCGCCGTCGGCTATCAGCCGACTCTGGCAAACGAAATGGGCTCTCTCCAAGAGCGCATCACCTCCACGAAGTCTGGTTCCGTCACCTCCGTTCAGGCGGTCTATGTCCCGGCGGACGACCTTACCGACCCCGCCCCGGCGACGACCTTCTCCCACCTTGACGCTACCACCGTTCTCAGCCGTAAGATATCCGAGCAGGGCATCTACCCCGCGGTCGATCCTCTCGCCTCCACCTCGCGTATCCTTGAGGCGGACATCGTCGGCGAGGAGCATTACAGCATCGCCCGCCGCGTGCAGGAGACGCTTCAGAAGTATCAGGAGCTGCAGGATATCATCGCTATCCTTGGTATGGAAGAGCTGAGCGACGAGGATAAAAAGACCGTCGCGCGCGCAAGACGCATCCAGCGTTTCCTGTCCCAGCCTATGTTCGTCGCCGAGAAGTTCACCGGTACGCCCGGCGCGTATGTCCCGCTGAGCGAGACGCTGCGCGGCTTCAAGGAGATCCTCTCCGGCAGCATGGACGAATACCCCGAGGCCGCCTTCTTCAACGCCGGCACTATCGACGATGTGAAGAAGCGCGCCGAGCAGCTGCGGAGTGAGCGCGCATGAACACCTTTAAGCTGAGAGTCATTTCCGCCGAGGGCAGGTTCTTCGACGGCGAATGCGAGAGCCTTGTCTTCCCCACCTTGGGCGGCAAAACCGGCGTCCTTGCCAATCACTGCAACATGCTCGGTGCCGTCACCCCCGGCGTTGCGGAATTTACAACACCGGACGGCGCGCGCCACAAGGTTGCGGTCGACGAGGGCTTTGTAAAGGTCGAGGATAACGATGTGCTTCTGCTCGTCGGCATTGCCGAGGAACCGGAGAAGTCCGAGGAAAACCGCGCTCGCCGCGAGGCTCAGCGCCTCAAGGAAGAGGAGCTTCTGCGCCGCAGCATACGCGAGTATAAGGAAGCTCAGGCCACCGTCGCGAAGACCGTCAATACTCTGCGCGGCGTCGATAAAGCCGAAAAGATACAGTAGCGGACAGTATACAACAAACAAAACAGGCACAGGAAAGTCAAGCTTTCCTGTGCCTGTTTTTTCTTATGACTTTTACTTACTGAGCTAACCGCATGTCGCAGCGCTCTTTTCATTTTCATTATATCGCCCGCATGTGGAAATGTCAAGCGCCGTACGTTTCGTTAAAGCAGCGCCTGAGGGGATAAGCGTCCCCCCGTTTCCTTAGTACTGCATCAGCGGAGCCGAGCCGTCGTCCTCGCCCTTGGTGATCCTGAGTATCTCCGCCTCGTAGCTGTAGGTATCGCTGACATGGACGGTGAATTTATCTCCGACCTTCTTCCCCAGCACCTCTTTGCCGAAGGGAGATTCCTTGCTGATAAGTCCGTGGAGCGGGTCGCAGCGCACGGTCGTGACGACCTGGATCACCTGCGTGTCGTCGTCCTCCGGGATGTATATCTCCACCTTGTCGAACAGGCCGACCTCGTCGGAAGCAGAGCGGTCGTCTATCACCTTCGCGGACTTTATCATCCCCTCAAGGTACCTTATGCGGCTGCGGTTCTTGTTCTGCGCCTGCTTTGCGGCCTTGTACTCGAAGTTCTCGCTCAGGTCGCCGAAAGCACGGGTGCGCTTGACCTCCTCTATAAGCCCCGGCATAAGCTCAAGCCGGCGGTAGTCAAGCTCCTCTTTCATTTTTCGGATATCTTCTCTTGTAAGCTCGTCGTTCATTTTCCGCCTCACAAATCGATATTGATGGTGTTAAGGCCGTTTTTCTCGAACTCGGCCATGTATTCGTCCATGCGCGCCGTCAGCTCCGAAAAATCCTCCGGGTCGGTGTCGACCAGGTCAAGGTCGCGCCGGGCAAGCTCTTCGGCAAGGATGTTGAAAAATACGCCGTCCTCATAGTCGGCGATGGCCTCGTGTATGCCGCCGTCCTCATACGCCTGCGACGGGAAGATGTGCCCGTGCCAGCGCTGGATAAGAGCGCGCATACCGTGATCCGGGCAGAGCGAGAAGAGCTTTTCCTGAAGCTGGTCGTAATCCTCAAAGCGGTCGTCCCCTCTGGTGGAGTTGAGTATCCAGTTGCCGATATACACCATGTCAAGCAGACGCCTGAATTCCTTTTCGCTTAGCTCTATGTTCAAAGTATCGCCTCCCGGCAGATGAGATAATATTAGGGAGAACCATACCATCAGCTGACAAGAGCACATACGCCTGACATCATGTCTTTTCGGCGCTTTTTGTCCTTTTCGCCTTGATGGGTTACGACACATCTTCGTCTCAAAAAACAAAAATCACTCGAAAATCCAAAGCTGTCAGGTGCGCAGCAGTTTTGCCGGAGCAGAAAAGCGTTCAGGCAATGAAAAGCCCGCAGGCAATACTTTGTGTATTGGCAAGGGCTTTGAAGCAGCATGGGCGTTTTTCTGCCCGTCAAAACCGTATGTGTCCTTGTCAGCTGATGGTATTTAGATTCTCACCCATGCTTATTATAGCAGAGGACATGGCTTAATTCCACAGGTAAACAATACAAATTTTTCTTGTAATACAAGCCCCTTTGGGTTATATTAAGATGGTTGAGAATATTGATTGGAGCATTTGATGGATAACAGACCTGTCGGCATTTTTGACTCCGGCTTCGGCGGGCTTACCGCGCTGAAAGCGCTGAGAGAAATGATGCCCGATGAAAACATAATATACTTCGGCGATAACGGCCGCGCGCCCTACGGCGGACGCAGTGCGGAGCAGCTAAAGGTCATGGCGCGGCAGGACCTCGCGTTTGTCTCCGGGCTCGGTGTCAAGGCCATCATCGTCGCCTGCGGGACGCTTTCAAGTGCCGCGGCAGACGTGCTTGAGGAATGCCACCTGCCGCTCTCCGGTGTGCTGAACGCAAGCGTCAATGTCCTGCGGCAGCGCGGCGGCAGCTCCCCTCTCGGTATAATCGCCACCGAGGCCAGCATAAAAAGCGGTGCCTTCAAAGCCGCGCTACGCTCGGCCTTCCTGGCGCGCGAGATCGTCGACCTCGCCTGTCCGGAGTTCGTCCCGCTCATTGAAAGCGGCCACATTTCGCCGGACGATCCCCTCCTCACCGCTGCGGTGGAACGCTCTCTCGCTCCGCTCAAGGTGCGCCGTCCCGGCACTCTGCTTCTCGGCTGCACGCATTATGGGATAATCAGCGATGCGATAAGCGCGTATCTCGGCAGTGATGTGAGACTCGTCAGCGCCTCGGAATGCGCAGCACACGAGATGCGCGACCGGCTCGTTTCCTCCGGCATGACCGGCGGCGAGGGACGGACGCGGTACCTGACCAGCGGCAGCGCGGAGGATTTCTCCAAGGTCGCCTCGGTCATTCTGGGCATGGGCGATATCCGTGCCGAGCATATCCCCCCAATGGAGGTCGAATACATATGATGAAAGACGTTGTGATATCCCTGCACGGCACTCAGAACGCCGGCACGGACGAGGAAGATACCATCGATTTCTCCACCGACGGGATGTATACATACGACGGTGAAAACGCCTGCATTACCTATCTTGAAAGCGAAGTGACCGGGCTTACCGGTACGCGCACGAGCGTCATCGTCACCCCTGACAAAGTTGCCGTCCAGCGCGACGGCTTCATCACAAGCCGTATGTTTTTCATGGAGGGCGAAAAGACCTCGTTCCTGTACGATACTCCCGCCGGTTCGGCAACTCTGTCGGTTCTCGCAAGAAACATAAAGAAGGACTTCAATGAAAACGGCGGCACACTGGAGCTTGACTATGTGCTCGACCTGGAACACGCAGTCGTCAGCAGAAACAAGCTCCGTCTGGATATAAAGCAAATAGGGCAATAATCAAAGGCGCTGGGAAATTTACCCAGCGCCTTTTTTCTTCAGCGCTCCAGACCTGCAAGCGCATCCATTTTCTTCATAAACAGGTGGTTAAACAGCGCGATCACGCGTCCCACGCCGAGCACCGCAAGCACCGTGCCCAATCCGATGCCTATCACCCTGTGGCCGCTGGCCACGCATATGAGGGCGGTGAGACAGACGTCAAACAGGTCAAAGCAGTTCTTCGTGATGCCGACCGGCTTGCGGACAAAGTCAGCAATGGCCTGAACGATTCCGTCTCCGGGGTTCGGGATGACGCGCATATTGAGGGACATCGCCGCACCTATCCCGGTCAGGACGATGCCGGCGATGAGCACCGCAAGCTGCGGCAGAAAGCCCTCAGGCTCCGGCAGCAGCGCCGAAAACAGGTTCATGAACCTTGTAAACACAAGACTCAGCGGAAGCTGCAAAACGTCTTTTCCCAGCGTGAGCAGCAAGGAGCCCTCCGGTCTGCGGATAAGGTGCAGGATAATTTCTACCGCGACAAAGGCGGCATATAGCGCAAAGGTCGCGTTGCCGAAATTGAGATCATATATAACTGAAACGCTGTATGAAATGGAAATGATCGGTGACACGCCGAGCCCGGATTTGGTGTTGAGGACTATGCCGAGAGCCAAAATGAGCAGCCCGGCTATATAAAATATCGCCCGGTATATTGTACTTTTCTTCATGTTTTATCTCTGATTCCTATTACTATCCTATATTTTCGTCACTCTTCGCGCATGTCACGCAGGACGGCCTCGGCGCAGCGCAGCCCGTCCACTGCGGCGGAGGTGATCCCGCCTGCATAGCCCGCTCCTTCCCCGCAGGGATAAAGCCCGCGCAGACTGCTTTGCAGGGTTTCATCGCGGAGGATGCGCACAGGAGAGGAGGAGCGCGTCTCGGGGCCGGTGAGCACGGCGTCAGGCGCATCAAAGCCGTGGAGCTTCTTTCCGAGCTCCGGTATGGCGTTATGCAGCACGGAGCTTATCTTCTCCGGCAGCACTTCACGCAGGTCGCCCCAAGTCACGCCCGGCTCATAGCTCGGCGTGACGCCGCCTTGGCCGGTGCTTGGCCGGCCGGCCATGAAGTCCCCCACGAGCTGTGCGGGGGCGCGGTAGCTCCCGGCATAATTATATGCGCGGCGCTCTATCTCGCGCTGCCAGTACATCCCGGCAAGCACACCCTCGCCCGGGAAGTCCTCGGTGTGCAGCGTGACGAGCAGGGCGGAATTGGCGTTCTCCCCATCGCGCTTTGAATAGCTCATACCGTTTGTGACGACCCCGCCGACTTCCGACGCTGCGGCAAAGACCTTGCCGCCGGGGCACATGCAGAAGGTGTAAGCGCTTGTGCCGTCAGGCAGATGGACGTTAAGGCTGTAGTCCGCCGGGGGCAGCTCTCCGCGCTCTCGCCCGTACTGGGCAAGGTCTATATCGCGCTGCTTATGCTCGATGCGCACGCCCATTGAAAAGGGCTTGCGCTCCATGCCAAGGCCGAAATCGCGCAGCATTTCAAAGCTGTCGCGCGCGGAATGGCCGATGGCGAGGATGAGCCGGGTGCATGGCAGGGTATAATTTCCCGCCGACGTGTGTACAAGCGCATGGGTCAGCCGACCATTTTCGGCCATGATACCGTCCAGGCGTGACCCGAAGCGAACCTCCCCGCCGAGAGAGATTATCTCATGCCGGAGATTCTGCACAACATCGATCAGAACATCCGTCCCGATGTGGGGCTTTGCATCATAAGTGACGCTCTCCCGAGCGCCGTGCGCGGCAAATTCCCTCAGCACCCAGAACATGCGTTTATCATGGGTGCCGGTATTTAGCTTGCCGTCGGAAAACGTCCCGGCTCCCCCTTCGCCAAACTGGACATTCGACTCCGGGTCGAGCTCACCGCCAGCGCGGAAAGCGTCGACGGCGGCTTTGCGGCTCAGCGCGTCCTGACCGCGCTCAAGGACTATCGGCCTTGCCCCGGCGCGGGCAAGCACCAGCGCCGCGAACATCCCGGCTGGACCGAAACCGACGACGACGGGACGGGACGCGAATTCAGCATGAGGGATATCATAGACCGGCTCGGTATAGGCGCAGATATCTTTCCCGGCAAGGCGGGCAAGGAGCTTATCCTCCCCGGCGCGGAGAGCGACGGCGGCGGAGCAGGTATAGTGAATGTCGTTTTTCTTTCTCGCATCGAGCGAACGCTTGACGACGCGGCATTCCGCAATGTCAGATGTGCTGACGCGGAGCTTTTTTGCGGCCTTGGTACGGAGACGTGATAGGTCCTCACCCGGCTCAAGGCGCAGATTGTGCACAAGTATCATAGGCCGAGCCTCCCGGCAAGCCTGCCGCTCGCCCACGCCCACTGGAGGTTATAGCCGCCGCAGTCCCCGTCGATATCCAGCAGCTCCCCGCAGACAAAGAGCCCGGGCATGAACCAGCTCTCAAGCGTTTCGGGATTGAATCCGCCGGTGCGAATACCGCCGGCGGTGACCTGCGCGTTATCAAAGCCCTCGGTGCCGAGGAGCTTCAGGCGAAAGCCCTTGCAGGACCTTGCAAGAGCGGCAAGCTGCCGGTCGGTGAGGGCCTTTATCGGCGCATTCGCGTCAAGCGCGGTATACTTGACGAGCATTTTCCCAAGGCGGTTATGGAGCATACCGGCGAGGATATCGGCCGCGGCAAGCTCAGGGAGCTTTTCGCGGCGCTGGCGGAGCATTGCGGTGACGGCCTCAACAGAATAGTCCGCGAAGAAGTCGGCCTCGATACTCAGCCCCTTACCGCCGGTGGAGGCAGCGCGGGAAACATCAAACGCGGCGGGACCGGAGACGCCGTTATCGGTAAATTGCAGTTCGCCCCGGCTCTCGGCAAGCATTTCCCCACCGGAATTGAGATGCAGGCGGCAGTCAGCGCGCACGCCCTTGAGAGAGCGCGGATACTCGGGCTCGGTGATGAGCTGGACAAGGCTGGGATAAAGCCCGGTTCGCTTATGGCCGAGGGGCTTCAAGAGCTCATAGCCGTCGGACACGCCGCCGAGCTTTGCACCGGCAGCACCGCCGCAGGCGACGATGAGCTTATCGCAATGGAGCGTCTCACTATCGGTGACGACCGCCCAGCCGGTATCATCGCGGTATATTTCCTTGGCGGAAGTCGCCGATCTGAGCTCAACGCCCGACTGCTCCAGTGCAAAGCGGAGCACATCGAGGACGGAATTGGCGGAGTTTGAAAGCGGGTAGACACGCCCGCCGTACTCCTCGACCGTGACAAGGCCAAGGGAGTGAAAATACTCCAGCGCCTTCTCAGGCGGGAACTTCTCAAGCGCGGGGACTGCAAAGGCGGGGTTCTCCCCATGGTAATTCTCGGGCGATGCGCCGGTATTGGTGAGGTTGCAGCGGCCGTTGCCG
Source organism: uncultured Oscillospiraceae bacterium (assembly GCA_934565615.1). GTDB lineage: Bacteria > Bacillota > Clostridia > Oscillospirales > Oscillospiraceae > Limivicinus. The sequence continues at coordinate 14,359 of CAKTIH010000033.1, forward strand.
GTGGCAAGCAGCTTGCGTCCGATGCGCTGCTGGCGCTCAATGACGATGACGCGGCGGCTCTTATCCTCCGCGGCGGTAAGCGCGGCGATGAGCCCGGAGGCTCCGCCGCCGATAACGATCACAGTTTCCATATATTCATTCTCCGTGCAGGATGTCATGCGCGACGGGGGTATAGAACAGGCGGCTGACCTCGGCGGGGTCTTTGGTCTGGCCGAGGATCCACATCAGCTTTGCATAGACGGCTTCGGTGGTCATATCGTAAGCTTCAAGGACGAGGGGGTTACTCTTGAGGCTGTGGCCGACGGAGTAGACCGATAGGTCGGAGCCCTCATTCTGCACCTGGGTCGTCATGACGATGAACTTGCCCTCGGCGGTATGGCGCTCGACAAGCTCAAACAGGCGGCTGTCATTATAAGAGGGCAGACCGCCGACGCCGAAGCACTCGATGATGAGCGCGTCATTGCGGGTAAGGAGAAAGTCGAGCACCTCGGGATCCGTGCCGGGAACCATCTTCACAAGGGCGACATGCTCATCGAGCTTATCGCAAAACAGCGGCGCGGGCAGCGTATCAGGCGCAATATAGCGCATCAAACGGTGATCGTGCAGGATGGCAAGGTCGGGGTAATTGATGCTGGAAAAGGCGGCGAAGCTCTTGGAGCAGGTCTTTCTCGCGCGGGTGCCGAGAATGACGCGGCCGCTGAACACGATATCGACCCCGGCAAGCTGGCCCGAACAGGCGCAGACAAAGGCATCGGTCAGGTTGAGCTTGGAGTCGGTAGAGTCATAGTTGATTGGTTTCTGCGCGCCGGTTATCATAATGGGCTTGTCCGCGCCCTGAACGAGATAGCTCAGCGCGGCGGCGGTATAGGCCATGGTATCGGTGCCGTGGCTGATGACGAAGCCGTCATAGCGCGCATAATTATCGCGCAGAGCCTGAGCGACGGCGATCCAGTGCGCAGGGGTTATATTGGTGCTGTCAAGGCTGAAAAGGGACTTGCAGTCGACACGGCAGAGCGAGCTTATCGCGGGGACATAGCGCAGCAGCTGCTCCGGGGTGAGCTCCGGGGTCAGGCCGTCGGGCGTCATTTCGGAGGCGATGGTGCCGCCGGTGCCGAGCATGAGGATGTTTTTCATATCGGGTGCTTCCTTGTTAAATCGTCATAATAGATAATTATAGCAAGTCGGGAGAAATTATTCAACGGTATCACGTACCCTTTCGGTGTTCTTCTTGAAAAAGTAATCGACGTTTAGTATAATAATTTTATAGATTTTATGCACAGAGATAAAGGGGGCGGGGCAATGGATATCTTTGACCTCATCGGCCCGGTAATGGTAGGGCCGAGCAGCTCACACACGGCAGGCGCGGTGCGCATCGGCTACGTGGCAAGGAAGCTCCTCGGAGAGGAACCGAAGAGCGCAAGGATCACACTGCACGGCTCCTTTGCCGCGACAGGCCGCGGGCACGGCACGGACAAGGCAATAGTCGCGGGGCTGCTGGGAATGCGCCCGGACGACGAGCGCATACCGCACAGCTTTGAGCTGGCCTGGGAGCAGGGGCTTGACTTCTCCTTTGAGCTGCGGGAGCTTCGCGCCGCGCACCCGAACACAGCAAGGCTCGACCTCACCGGCAAAAGCGGCAGGCGGCTCAGCATGACAGGCGCATCCGTCGGCGGCGGGCGCATAGAGGTGCGCGAGCTTGACGGGATAGCGCTGTCGTTCTCGGCGGAAAAGCCGACGCTCATCATCCGCAACGAGGATCAGCCGGGGAGCATATCGATAGTTTCGGCGGTGCTGGCAAACCTCGGGATAAACATTGCGACCTTCCACGTAAACCGCAGCTCGCGCGGCGGGCAGGCGATAATGGTCATAGAGTGCGACTCGCCCGTATCGCAAAGCACGGTGAACACCATCGCCGCGATGCAGGGGATCATAAGCGCGGCGGCGGTCGACACGGACTGAGGAGGTTCAGGCGATGGCGGTATTTTTATCGGTAAAGGAGCTTCTCTCGGGCGCTGAGAGCGCGGGGCTGGAGCTTTGGGAATACGTCCTGCGCGCGAGCGCGGACGAGACAGGGATAAGCACGGAGCGTTCATGGGCGCAGATGTCCGCGCGGCTTGAGGCAATGAAGAAGGCCGACGCCTCCTATGACGCCGGGATGCGCTCACACAGCGGGCTGACCGGCGGGGACGGGGCGAAGATGGACACCTACGCCGCAAACGGCGGCGGGATATGCGGGGAGTTCATCGACGGCATTCTTGCCGCGGCGCTGCGCATGGGCGAATGCAACGCCTGCATGCACTGCATCGTCGCGGCTCCGACGGCGGGCGCGTGCGGAGTTCTGCCGGCGGTGCTGCTGCCATACGGCAGGCGCTACAAGCTTTCCGACGACGCGCTTATAAAGGCGCTGTATGTCGCGTCCGGCTTCGGCGCGGTGATAGCGCAGCGCGCCTCGATATCCGGGGCGGAAGCGGGCTGCCAGGCGGAGATAGGCACGGCGGCGGCGATGGCCGCGGCGGCGCTCGTTTACCTCCACGGCGGCAGCGCCGCGCAGATGGCAAACGCGGCGGCAATGGCGCTCAAGAACATGATGGGCTTAGTATGTGACCCTGTGGCAGGCTTAGTCGAGGTGCCGTGCATAAAGCGCAACGCGGCGGGCGCGATGAACGCGCTGTGCGCGGCCGAAATGGCGCTGGCAGGAATAGAATCACGCATACCGCCGGATGAGGTGATAGACGCGATGGCGGCGGTCGGCGCGGCGCTCCCATCCACACTGCGCGAAACGGGCATGGGCGGCATTGCCGCAAGCCCCACGGCGGTAAGGTTCAGGGAAGAGTTCTTCGGGCAGTGACCTGTGATACACAAAGTATACTTTTTTGTGATTTTCCTGCGGTGATTTTTGTCAAATTGTCCTTTGACTTTTGGCCGTATGCTCTGATAAAATAAACATAACAACGAGTAGCTGACAGCGTAATTCCGGTTGTCAGCTGCCCGTTGTTTTTTTGCTGTCCTTTTATATTAAGTCAGGAGATATTTTGAAATGGAAAAATCGGAAAAGCTCTGGAGCCGAAATTTCGTGCTCATCATCGTTATCAACTTCCTCGTGTTCATGAACCACATCATGCTGCTGTCTACCTTCCCGTTTTACATTGAGAGCCTCGGCGGCAGCGAAGCGCTGGCCGGTCTTGCGGCGACGCTGTTTTCATTCGTCGCGGTACTCTGCCGTCCGTTCGTCGGATGGATGCTCGACAACGGAAAGCGCAGGACAATCCTTGCGATAGGTCTGTGCGGAATGATTTTGATGCCGCTGGGCTATATGGCGGCGTCGGTGATCTTCCTCGCGTTTGTATTCAGGATGGTGCACGGCGCGTCGCTTGCGCTGTCGAACACCTCGAC
>CAKTIH010000034.1 GCA_934565615.1 uncultured Oscillospiraceae bacterium
GCTGACGGCTACACCGTCACCCCCTGCGAGAAGGAAAGCGTCGGCACCGACGTTATCATGCACATAAAGCCCGACACCGAGGAGGAGATATACGGCACCTTCCTCGAGGTCTGGAAGCTCAAGGCGCTTATAAAGAAGTATTCCGACTATGTCCGCTGGCCCATCAAGATGGACGTCGAGCACCGCGAGAGCTTTGAGACCGGCGAAAAGGACGATAACGGCAACCCCAAGTACGATTACCGCATGGTCACCGAGAACGAGACCGTCAACAGCATGATCCCCATCTGGCAGCGCAGCAAGAGCGAGGTCACGGATGATGACTGCATCGCATGGTACAAGGAGAAGAACCGCGACCGCAAGGACCCCTGCGCGCTCGTGCGCATCAATGCCGAGGGCGCGGTGAGCTACAAGGCGATGCTGTTTATCCCCGGTGAAGAGAATGAAAACGCTTTTACCGGCGACAATAAGGGTGGGATAACTCTCTACTCCAACGGCGTCATGATAATGGAGAAGTGCGACAAGCTCGTCCATGACTATTTTGAGTTCGTCAAGGGCGTTGTCGACTCCCCCGATCTCTCGCTGAACATTTCCCGTGAGCTCCTGCAGCATGACAGGCAGCTGCGCGTTATTGGCCAGAACCTTGAAAAGCGCATCAAGGGCGAGCTTGAAAAGCTCATGCGCGACGACAGGCCCAAGTACGAGGAGTTCTTCCGCAACTTCGGCGTGCACCTCAAGTGCGGTGTGTGCGACGAGTACGGCCGCTATAAGGATCTGCTGCGCGACCTGCTGATATTCTACACCTCCGAGGAGCATCAGGTGACGCTCAAGGAGTATGTCGAAAAAATGCCCGAGAGCCAGAAGGCTATCTACTACGCAAGCTCCGACTCTCTCAAGCACGCCATGAGCCTGCCCCAATGCGAGGAGGTCAAGGCTCGCGGCTATGAGCTTATCTATCTCACGAGCCCGCTCGATGAGATGGTGCTCGAATGCCTGCACGATCAGGATGGCAAGCTCTTCTGCAACGTCGTGACTGACGACCTCGGCTTTGAGACCGAGGACGAGAAGAAGGCTGCCGAGGAGCGCGATGTTGAAAACAAAGATCTGCTCGACTTCGTCAAGGAGTCCGTCGGCGACGCTGTCGCGAGCGTTAAGCTCTCGAGAAAGCTCACCAATCAGCCCTGCTGCCTGACCACCGAGGGCGGCGTCACGCTGGAAATGGAGAAGTACTTCCGCCACGGCCCCAGTGAGGAGATGCGCAAGGTGCGCGCAACGCGCGTGCTTGAGCTCAACGGCGAGCATCACGCCTTCCAGGCGCTCAAGGCCGCGTGGGAAGCGGGCGATAAGGAGAAGGCCAAGACCATGTCCCTCATCCTCGCGCGCCTTGCCGAAATGGTCTCCGGCGCGGAGATCGAGGACCCCGCTGCTTTCGCTTCTCAGGTAAGTGAGTTGTTCTAATTTTTATCCGGAGAAATATCTTCTATGAAAAAACGGCTGGGAATATACATCCATATACCGTTCTGCGCCAGCAAGTGCAGCTACTGCGACTTTTATTCGCTCCAGGGCTGCGACTATATCATGCCGGACTATCAGGAGGCGCTGCTCGATCATATTGATGAGTCCTCGCATTCGATAAAGAACTATGAGGTCGACTCGATATACTTCGGCGGCGGTACTCCCAGCTACTACGGGGCGGACAGGATCGTCGAGATATTCGACACGCTCAAGCTCAACGGCAATGTCCGGCTCGATTCTGAGGTCACTGTCGAGTGTAACCCCGACAGTATCAGTCTCACCGCGCTCAAGCTCCTGCGCGCCGAGGGCGTGAACCGCCTGTCCATAGGCATTCAGGCCTCCGACCCGAACCTTCTCAAGCTCATCGGCCGCCGGCACAATTTCCTTCAGGCCCAGAAAGCCTTTGCCGACGCGCGCAAGGCGGGTTTTGACAACATAAGCGTCGATCTTATGTACGGCCTGCCGAGCCAGACGAAAAGCGACTGGGCGGAAACGCTTTCAAAGATCGTCGAGATGCACCCGGAGCATATCTCATGCTACGGGCTGAAGCTCGAACCGGGCACGCGGATGTATAAGGAGTATTACGGCTCCTCCATCCTCCCGGATGACGACGCGCAGGCGGATATGTATTCCTACGCCGCCGAGATGCTCGAGCGCTACGGCTATAAGCAGTATGAAATATCCAACTTTGCCGCCCCCGGCTATGAGTCCCGGCACAATCTGAAATACTGGAACATGGACGATTATATGAGCTTCGGCCCCGGCGCGCACAGCTGCATCGGCAATGTCCGCTACAGCTTCGTCAAGGATCTCAAGCAGTATATCTACGGCGTGCATAAGAAGATCAGTATCGTCGACGAGTATGAGCAGATAGACCCGCTCGAGCGCGCGGTCGAATATGTCATGCTCGGCATGCGCACCTCGCGCGGGATATCCGAGCATGACTACCGTCTGCGCTGCCAGTGCGACTGGAAGCCGATCCTCAAGGTGCTCCAGGCCTTCAAGGAAAAGGGCTGGGTCGAGCAGACGGAGGACCGCTGGCACTTCACCGTGCCGGGCTTCCTCATTTCAAATACGCTTATCGGCATCATGCTTGAGACTCAGGCCAGCGGACGCATTGACAGCACCCCCTGGATGCAGGACGCCGACCGCGCGGCATACAAGATCAGTCTGCCAAAGGGCGAGGAGGAGCTTTTCGCCGAGCTTTACGAGCAGAAGATGAACCAGTAAGCAGCACATAACGCAGGATTTTTTGACAAGCAAACCAGTGAGGTCAGTGATTTGACAGACAGGAACAATAATTTCACGCCTGACGGCTCTGAAAAGTCTCATAGCACCGAGACGCGCGCGCAGCGGCGTGAGCGCCTCGAAGCCGAGGAAAAGGCCGAAAAGCTCCGCGCTGCCGAGGAAAAGAAACAGGCGCGCATCGAGGAGAAGAAGCAGGCCGCCGAGGCGCGGCGCAAGGCCAAGGAAAAGCCGCCTCTTACCGCCGAGGAGAAAAAGCAGAAGGCCGCGCGCGCAAAGCATATAAAGATCGCCGCGATAGTCATTGCCGCAGTCCTCGTGCTCATCATATCCGCTGCGGCTATCAGCGGCTATATCGTGACCGGCAGCGACACGAACTATCCGAACGTGCGCATAAACGGCATCGATGTCGGCGGTATGACAAAGGAGCAGACCCTTTCTGTGCTCGATGCGCAGGGCTGGGACGATATCGTTGACAAGACCCTTGTCGTAACGTTGCCTGCAAATGTCAGCTTCAAGGTGGACTACGTCACCGCGGGCATGAAGCTCAGCCGCGAGCAGGCCGCCGACGCCGCCTATAGCTACGGCCGCACTCAGGGGCTGTTCGGAAACCTTTTCCGGTATCTGCTCTGCTGCGCGCTGCCCGTGGATGTCGACGCGCTTGAAAAAACGGTAAACGCCGATTATCTCAACAACCGCATTGACGGCGCTCTCGAACAGCTTAAGCTGCTCACTGCCGACAAGGGCTATAAGCTCGACAAGGAAAAGAAAACCCTGACGCTCGTGAAGGGCGCGGGCGAAATTGAGCTTGACCGCGATGGGCTATATAACGCCATCTCGGCGGCGCTGCACGCAGGGCAGGAGGAGCTGAGCTTCTCCGCGCTCAAGACGCCCCTCAAGGAGCCGGATTTTCAGGCGATGTATAAGGAGCTTGCCGTCGAGCCGGTGAACGCGTATTATACCGATACCTTCGATGTTGTAAACGAGGTCGTCGGCTGCAGCTTCAATACCGAAACCGCGCGCAAGCTCTGGGAGAGCGCAGGGCTTGCTGAAGAGGTAAAGATACCTCTCGAAATAAGCTACCCCGAGTATACCGCCGAGGAGCTGCGCGCAGTGCTCTTCCGCGACAGGCTCGGCTCGCAGACGACGCTCTATACATGGAGCACGTCAAACCGCATCAACAACATCAATCTTGCCGCTGATACCCTCAACGGCATGGTGCTGCTCCCCGGCGAGGTGTTTTCCTATAACGAAGCTCTCGGTGAGCGCACCGAAGAGGCCGGCTACAAGAGCGCCGGCGCGTATAACGACGGGCAGGTCGTCGAGGCCATCGGCGGCGGTATCTGCCAGGTCTCCTCAACGCTCTACTGCGCTGTGATGTTCGCAAACCTCAAGACCGTCTCGCGCACGAACCACTATTTCAAGGTGGACTACCTCGACTACGGCCTTGACGCGACCGTCAGTTGGGGCAAGCCCGACTATAAGTTCTCCAACAACCGGGACTACCCGGTGAAAATAGTCGCCTACTGCGACAATGACGCGAAGTCCCTGACCATCGAGATATGGGGCACCGACGTTGACGGCACCCAGGTCACGCTCCGGCATACCTCGACCCCCGTCTATGACGAGACCTATACCGACACCCTCATCGGCTACACCGTCTACGGCTACCGCACCGTGAGCGACGCGGACGGCAACTTCCTCTATGAGACGGCGGAACCCGGCGGTGTGTACTATCTGCACACCGAGGATATCGACTGGCCGGCGGAGAAGCTCGACGAGGGCGATTACGTCGACGCACTTGAACAGTTATACCGTGCAGGCTGACCGGCCGCACATACAATACAGGAGAAGAGAGCATGGAAAAGAAAAAATTCTATATCACCACACCCATCTACTACCCGTCCGATAAGCTGCACATAGGCCATGCCTACTGCACTGTCGCGACCGATGCCATCGCCCGCTACAAAAGGCTCGCAGGCTTCGACGTGATGTTCCTCACCGGCACCGACGAGCACGGCCAGAAGATCGAAGAGAAGGCCAAGGCCGCCGGCGTCACCCCCCAGCAGTTCGTTGACAACATCGTCGACGGCAAGGGCGGCATCAAGGATCTGTGGAAGCTGATGAATATCTCGAACGACCGCTTCATCCGCACCACCGATGATTATCACGTAAAGTCCATACAGCGCATCTTCAAGAAGATGTATGACAAGGGCGATATTTATAAGGGCGCATACAAGGGCAAGTACTGCACCCCCTGCGAGAGCTTCTGGACCGAGAGCCAGCTCAAGGACGGCAGATGCCCCGACTGCGGCCGCGAGGTCCACGACGCCGAGGAGGAAGCCTACTTCTTCCGTCTCTCCAAGTACGCAAAGCCCGTGCAGGAGCTGCTTGAGAGCGGCACCTTCCTCACGCCCCCGTCCCGCGTCAATGAGATGATAAACAACTTCATCAAGCCCGGCCTTGAGGACCTCTGCGTCTCCCGCACGAGCTTCAACTGGGGCGTGCCCGTGGACTTTGATCCGGGTCACGTCGTGTACGTCTGGGTCGATGCGCTCTTTAACTACTGCACCGCGCTCGGCCTGCTCAACGATAAGTATGACGATTTCGATAAGTACTGGCCGGCAGACGTACACATCGTCGGCAAGGAGATCGTCCGCTTCCACTCCATCATCTGGCCTGCAATGCTCATGAGCATGGAGCTGCCCCTGCCCAAGCGCGTATACGGCCACGGCTGGCTCGTCATTGACGGCGGCAAGATGTCCAAGTCCAAGGGCAATGTCGTCGATCCCTACGTGCTGGCAGATATGTTCGGCGTCGATGCGCTGCGCTTCTTCCTGCTGCGCACCTTCCCCTTCGGCTCCGACGGCAACTTCTCCAATGAGCTGCTCATCAGCACCATCAATACCGACCTCGCAAACGACCTCGGCAACCTCGTCAGCCGCACCACCGCTATGGTCGAGAAGTATTTCGGCGGCAGCGTCCCCGCGGAGCGCGAAGCTGACGCGATGGACGATGAGCTTGTCGGCATGATAAAGTCCGTGCGTGATAAGTACGCCGCGCAGATGGACGAGTTCCAGCTCCACCTCGCGCTTGAGGAGGTCTTTAAGCTCATCCAGCGCGCGAACAAGTATATTGACGAGACCGCCCCTTGGGTGCTCGCGAAGGACGAGAGCAAGAAGGCGCGCCTTGCCGCTGTCATGTATAATCTGCTCGAGGCGCTGCGCGTATCGCTCATCCTTCTCAGCCCGTTCATGCCCGAGAGCTGCGATAAGGCTTTCGCGCAGATCGGCGCGGACGAGGCCAGCCGCAGCTGGGACAGCGCCGCCGTTTACGGTGCGCTCCCGGCAGGCACCAAGGTCTGCAAGGGTGAAACGCTCTTCCCGCGCATCGACATGGCCAAGGCTCTCGAGGAGCTTGAGAAGGCCGAGGGCAAGAAGGATGAGCCGAAGGCTCCCCCCGTGCTGCCCGATGTGACGATCGACGACTTTGCCAAGTGCGACATGCGCGTGTGCAAGGTCCTCTCCTGCGAGACCGTCAAGAAGTCCGATAAGCTGCTGAAGTTCTCCCTCGACGACGGCAGCGGCACGCCGCGTCAGATCCTCTCCGGTATCCGCAAGTTCTATGAGCCGGAGCAGCTCATCGGCAAGACCGTCGTCGCTATCCTGAACCTGCCGCCGCGCAAGATGATGGGTCTTGAGTCCAACGGTATGCTGCTCTCTGCCGTGCGCGAGATAGACGGCAAGGAGGAGCTGCACCTCGTGATGCTTGACGACTCCGTCCCCGCCGGCTCCCAGCTCTGCTGAAAAGGAACCGACTCAACTGTAAGAACATGATCTGTTTAGACTGACAAGAAGCCTCGCAGAGTTTTTTGCCCGCAGGCAAAAAATAAATCAAATCCATTTTCTCCGGCGGCGTGTACGTCGGAGAAAATACTTCTCACGAAGTGAGTGTCGAATTGTCCGCTGAAAGCGGACAACCGAGGCACAGAACGGAGTGCAAACTTTTTTTCAAAGAAGCTCGAAGAGATTCTTTGAAAAGCTATTGAGACTGCCGCGAACCGCGGCAGTCTCATTTTGTCTGTACGGCGCATATAAAGGTGTTGACAATTTCGGAAAACAAATTTATAGTATTAGCATAAAGATGTCCGACAAGTTTCAAGCGTACAAAATCAAAAGGATTTCCCTGCCGCTCCGCGCAGTGTTCTGGTCGGATACGGCAGGAAGGTATTGAGTCATGGAAAGAGAAGGTCAGATACACAGAATAGCGCGCAGCAATCTGGTAGACAGCGTTACCGAGCAGCTCGTCACGCTCATCGAGAGCGGAGTATGGCCGGAGGGAGAAAAGGTCCCGTCTGAAAATCAGATGGCGGCAGAGTTCAATGTCGGCCGCGGGGTCATCCGCGAGGCGCTGCAGCGTCTGCGCAGCAGGCACATGGTAGTCACGCACCACGGTCTTGGTTCGTTTGTGTGCAATCCTGACAACTTCAGCTCCAATGATGAGGAGCTGGTCAAGATCAATCTGTCCGAAAATGACTTTAAGAGCTTCTCCGATCTGCGCGCCTGCGTGGAAAGCCGTGCAGCAATGCTGTCTGCACGCAGCGCGACCGAAGAGGACTTTACCCGCATCAGGGACGCATTGACAAGAATGAAGGCCTGCGCGGAGGCGGACGATCTCGATGGCTTTACCTCGGCCGACCTCGCGTTTCACACGGCCATTGTCGAAAGCAGCAACAGCTCCATGCTCATCAAGGCATACAAGAGCTGTCGGCTGGAGATATACTCCGGGCTGTACGAGCTCAACAGCGTGCGCGGCAGCTACAGCTATGCGCTGCGTTCGCACACGCAGCTGTGCGACGCGATATGCAGCCGCGACCCGGAGCAGGTGATGAAGGTCATGGAAAAGATGCAGGCTTTCAACAGTGTGCGTTATGCGGGGCTTTTCAAGACCGAACAATGACATCTGTTGACAAGGAGAAATTATGATACCCAGGAAAATGAAAGCTCTGGTAATGGAGCAGTATAAAGATTTCAGCATCCGCGAGTGGGACGTTCCGGAAATAACCGATACTCAGGTCCTCGTAAAGCTGAAGGCCTGCGCGATATGCGGAAGCGACGTCGGCGGCAGTGACGGGAAGAATGGCCGCAGGATCCCGCCTATCATCATGGGCCACGAGGCCAGCGGCGTGATAGTCAAAACCGGCAGTGCAGTGAGAGATTGGCACATCGGCCAGAGAGTGACCTTCGACTCGACCGAGTATTGCGGCGAGTGCAAATTCTGCCGCGCGGGCATGATAAACCTTTGCAGCCACAGGAAGGTGCTGGGCGTGTCCTGCGATGAATACAGACGCCACGGCGCGATGGCTGAATACATTGCCGTTGAAGCAAGAACTCTCTATGCCCTGCCCGACAGCGTCAGCTTTGAGGAGGCCGCGCTGGTCGAGCCGCTGAGCATAGGCGTACACGCCGCGGCGATATCCCCGATAAAAATGGGCGACACCGTTCTTATCAACGGTGCCGGGACGATCGGCCTCATGACCCTGCTGGCCGTAAAGGCAAGCGGAGCGAGCCGCATTGTAATGTGCGACAGGAAGAACGACAAGCTCGCTCTGGCCCGCGCGATGGGCGCGACCGATACCGTCAATACCACCGAGACAGATGCGGCGGAGTACTGCCGCAGCATCACAAACGGCGAGGGCGCTGACCTCGCGTTTGACGCCGTCGGTATGGAGGGCACCATCAATACCGATATCGCCGCGCTGCGCAAGGGCGGCTGCCTCGTCGCTATAGGGAACATGTCCAAGGAAATAAGCTTCCCGCTGCAGGACTGCATCACGCGCCAGATCCGCGTTCAGGGCAGCTGCGCAAGCAGCGGCGAGTACGACATCTGCCTTAACATGATTGCCGGGCACAGCGTCGACCTCACCCCGTTCCTTCAGGTGACCATGCCGCTGGAGCAGGGCAAGGAGGCTTTCCGGCGTCTGTTCGACCGTGAGCCGGGCATTCAGAAGATAATCCTCACGATGGATTGATCTCGGCTTGTTGAAACCTCACAAAACGTACCATGCTTTTTTGTCTATAACTCAGATTTGCACGTTGAGTGTTGACAACGGCAGAAAAGCATGGTAAAAATAACTCGAAACTTGTCGGACATCCGCACAACTGACAACTAATGCGGAAATACAAAACAATTGGAGGAAACAATGAAAAAAGCAATTGCACTCATTCTTGCTCTGGTCATGGTATTCGCCCTGGCCGCATGCGGAAATCAGGCTGCACCCGCAGCAAGCACGGCTCCCGCCGCGGACAATGGCTCCGCCGCAGCTGCCGACGGCGACATCACTCAGGGCGAAAAGCTCAACATCAAGTGGTACGCCGTTCTTCCCGATAACCACCCCACCATCATGGCTTATGCAGACCTCTTCGATCAGATCGCTGAAGAGACCAACGGCCGCATCACCTTCGAGATGACTGCCGGCGGCATCCTCGGTACCGAGCAGGAAGGCTTCGACATGGTCCGTGACGGCACCGTTCAGGGCGCAATGATGAACACCAGCTACTATGAGAGCTACGTTCCCAACAGCCAGGGCTGGATGATGGCCTACACCTTCTCCGGCTACAAGCAGGCTCTTGCATACTTCAACAGCGAAGAGCTCCTTGACCAGTGGAACGCCGACATCGCAGGCACCAACACCATGGCTCTCAACGCAGTCTCCCCCGGCTTCCGCTGCCTCACCTCCAACAAGGCCGTTTATACCCCCGCTGACGCAGCAGGTCTGAACATCCGCTCCATGGAGTCCCCGATGAGCCAGTCCTATGTCTCCATCCTCGGCGGCAACCCCGTTCCCCTTGCATGGGCTGAGGTCTACATGGGCCTGTCCACCGGCTCCATCGCAGGTCAGGAGAACCCCATCGCTCACATCCAGTCCTACAACCTCTTCGAAGTCCAGAAGTACCTCTCCTTCACCGAGCACGCACTTGTTCTTTCTTGGTCCATCTTCAACACCGAGTTCTGGAACAGCCTCTCCGCAGCCGATCAGGCATACCTGACTGAGAAGTTCAATCAGGAAGCTCAGATGTCCATCGATAAGGTCACCGAGTACACCGAAGAGACCTTCTCCAAGCTCGAGAGCGAATACGGCATGACCGTTATCACCGAAGAGACCGGCCTTGACAAGCAGGCATTCATCGACAACGCAGCCAAGTTCTACGAGGAGAACTTCACCGATCCCGAGTATGACGGCTGGTGGGAGTTCCGCAATGCCGCTATGGAGTGGTGCGCAGCTAACCCCGTCGACTGATAAACACGACACTTAGACAATGCTCCGCTTATAATCAAACATAAGCGGAGCATGCTTATAGAAAGAAAGGATGATACACAGCAATGAAGAAAGTATTAAAGTGTATCTGGGACCACTATGACGACGCGCTTGCCTTCGTGACCTTTGTGGCGCTTTTCCTCGTAGTTCTTTTCCAGATGGTTGCAAGATCCGTTTTCAATTTCGGCTTTGTGTGGACAGAGGAGCTGTCCCGCCTGCTGCTGATGTACGCCTGCTTCTCCTCGCTGCCCGTCATCCTCAAGACGCGCAAGGAGCTCAAGCTCACCTTGGTGACAGATCACCTGAGCAAGCGCAGCCAGATCATCTTCGACATCGCCGTGCAGGTCATTTCGATCGCCACCTTCGCCTTCCTTGCTTACTGCGGATATAAGACGACCGTCTTCCAGCGCACCAATATCATGGCGGCGATGCGCTTCTCCATGGCTTACATGTACGCCGCGTTCCCGCTCAGTATGCTCTTCGGCATCACCCGCGCGGTGCAGATGATAGTCGAAGACATCCAGAAGCTGAAAGGAGTAAACGCATGAGTCTCGGTCTGTTTTTTGTTATCTTTTTCGCCTTGCTTCTGATCGGCGTTCCCATCTATCTTTCGATGCTTCTCCCGTCGATCATTTACCTTGTTTCGAACAACATGTCGCTGCTGATGATCGCGCAGAAGTGCATGAACGGTCTCAACAGCTACACGCTTATTGCCATCCCCTTCTTTATCATGGCGGCCTCCGTCATGAACCATGGCTCCGTTACCACACGTATTTTTAACTTCTGCCGTTCCCTTGTCGGCCACCACAGAGGCGGTCTCGGCTACGTCAACGTCCTTGCGAGCGTCATCTTTGCGGGCATGTCCGGCTCCGCGGTCGCCGATGTCGGCGGTCTGGGGCAGGTCGAAATAAAGGCGATGCGCGACGCGGGCTATGACGACGGCTTCACCATCGGCATCACCGCCGCGAGCGGCACCATCGGGCCGATCATCCCCCCGTCCATCCCCTTTGTCGTTTACGCGACCTACTCCGGCGCGTCGACCGGCGCGCTCTTCATGGCCGGTATCCTGCCCGGCGTGTTCATGGCTCTTGTCCTGTGCGTGATGTGCTACTTCATCGCGAAGAGGCAGAACAGCCCCGCCGACCCGAAGTCCTCCGGCAAGGAGATCTGGAAGTCCTTCAAGGACTCCATTCTCGCGCTCCTCATGCCGATCATAATCATCGGCGGTATCTGGAGTGGCATCGCGACTCCGACCGAGGCGGCCCTGCTTGCCACGGTGTATGCGCTGCTGGTGTGCAGCTGCGTGCTGAAGGAGCTGCGCCTCAAGGATCTTTATGAGATCATCTGGGACACCATCTATAACACCATGCCCATCATGCTGGTCATCGCCGGTGCGACGATCTTCAGCTTCATCGTCTCCTATGAGCGTCTGGATACCATCCTGCTCAACTTCTTCGTCGGTCTTACCTCGAACAAGTATATCATTCTCCTCTGCATCGACCTGATGGTCCTTATCATGGGCATGTTCTTTGACTGCACTGTCATCGTCATGCTGCTGACCCCGCTGCTCATTCCCCTGGCCTCAAGCTTCGGCCTGAGCATGGTCCACATCGGTGTCGTGGTTGTTCTCAACGCGATGATCGGTCTGCTCACTCCTCCCGTCGGCTATTCCCTGTACGTGCTCAATTCGGTCACCGGGTACCCGGTCATGAAAATCGCCAAGTGGTGCGTGCCGTGGATGATACCTCTTGTATTCACGCTTCTTGTCATTACCCTTGTGCCGGGCATAAGCATGTGGCTCCCGGTGCTTCTCGGTATAGCATAACGGCAGGTATCTTATCAAGCTTCAGAGGTGACTTATGGAAAATCAGTTTGTTGAAATGACGCAGGTCGGCATCGTCGTGCGGGATTTGGACGCCGTAATTGCCAACATGAAAAAGATCTTCGGCTGCGAGCCGAGCTTTGTCGGCGAGACGCTCAAGAGCGGCAGAAAATATTTCGGCAAGGAAGGCAATTTTGCCGCGCGCATAGCGTTGTTTGACTTCTGCAACATACAGTTTGAGTATATGATGCCCACAGAGGGCGAGAGCATCTGGCAGGATTTCCTCAATGAGCACGGCGAAGGGCTGCAGCATGTCAGCTTCCGCGTAAAGAACTTTGAGGACGCGGCCGCACAAATGGCGCAGGCCGGTGCCGTTGCCGAAATGCAGGGCTTGGCTATGGCGCGCCCCGTGCGCTGGGACTTCTTCAATACTGAGCAGATGCTCGGCTTCTCCGTGGAATGTGCAAGCCCTATGGAGCACCCGGAGGAGCACCCCAAATACCCGTTCGGGAAAGGCTGAAACGGAGAAAGAAAAATGAAAATTACTTCCATGAAGCTGTATAAGCTTCCGCCCCGCTGGCTCTTCCTGAAAATTGAGACTGACGAGGGCATATGCGGCTGGGGCGAGCCCGTCGTTGAAGGCAGTGCCGACACCGTACGTACCGCCGTTGAGGAGTTCTCCAGATATCTCATCGGCAAGGACCCCATGCGTATTCAGGACCATTGGCAGGCAATGTATCGCTCGCGCTTTTACCGCGGCGGTCCGGTGCTGATGAGCGCGATCGCCGGTATAGATCAGGCTCTCTGGGACATCAAGGGCAAGTATTATAATGCACCTGTGTATGATCTCATCGGCGGTCTGTGCCGCGATAAGCTCAAGGTCTACAGATGGATCGGCGGTGACCGTCCCTCTGATATCAAGGCTAACGTTACCGAGGCCTACGAGCAGGGCTACCGCGCCATCAAGATGAACGGCACCGAGGAAATGCACTGGGTCGATTCCTTCAAGAAGATACAGCAGGTCTGCGAGCGCGTCGCGGTCATCCGCGATACCTACGGCTACGATATGGACATCGCCGTCGACTTCCACGGCAGAGTACATAAAACTATGGCAAAGGTGCTCGCGAGAGAGCTTGACCAGTTCCACCTGATGTTCATCGAGGAGCCGGTGCTTCCGCAGAACAACGAGGCCATGCGCGAGATCGCGAACAATACCTCCACCCCGATCGCATGCGGTGAGCGCATGTTCAGCCGCTGGGACTATAAGCCTCTGCTTGAGCAGGGCTATGTCGACATCATCCAGCCCGACCTGTCCCATGCCGGCGGCATAAGCGAGTGCATCACGCTCGCGAGAATGGCGGAAGCCTACGATGTGGCCATTGCGCCGCATTGTCCGCTCGGCCCGATCGCGCTCGGCGCGTGCATGGCGATCGACTGCGCTTCTCCCAACGCCTTCATTCAGGAGCAGAGCCTCGGCATACACTACAACAAGGGCGGCGATCTTCTCGATTACCTCGCCGATCCCAGCATCTACAAGTACAAGGACGGGTTCATCGAGGTCGTTGACCGCCCCGGTCTCGGCGTAGATATAAACGAGGACTTTGTCATTGAGGCCTCCGCGAAGTACGCCGAAGCAAACGGGGATTGGAAAAACCCCGTTTGGCGGAATTATGACGGCGTCATCGCCGAATGGTGACCCGGCTCACAGCATTTGAACAGCAAAAAAACACCGACGGAGTTCTCCTCTCCGTCGGTGTTTTGTCTTGTCTTATTCTTCTTCCCAAGTGCGCTCGCTGATTATATAGCGCGGGCGGCGCTTGGTCTCCATGTATATCTTCCCGATGTACTCGCCTATGATGCCAAGGCAGATGAGCTGCACGCCGCTGACAAAGCAGACGATGCACGTCATGCTCGCCCAGCCCGCGACGGCCTTGCCGCACAGCGCCGTGATGAGCGCCCAGATGCAGCCGATAAAGCTTATCAGCGCAACGACGACGCCGAACCCCGTGATGAACTGGAGCGGCTTTACCGAAAGGCTCGTGATACCGTCGACCGCGAGGGCGATCATCTTCTTGAGCGGGTAGTGGCTCTCCCCTGCGATGCGCTCGGCACGTGAGTAGCTGACCGAAGTGCTCTTGAAGCCGACGAGCGGTATCAGCCCGCGCAGGAAGAGGTTGACCTCCTTGAAGTTCGCAAACTCCTTGAGGACGCGCGCGCTTATCAGGCGGTAGTCGGCATGGTTATATACGACCTCCGCGCCCATCATCGCGAGGAACTTATAGAAGCTCTGCGCGGTGAAGCGCTTGAAGAAGGTGTCCGTCTCGCGGCTGGAGCGCACACCGTAGACGACCTCGCAGCCGTCGAGGTAAGCGTCGACCATCGCGTCCATCGCATTTATGTCGTCCTGCCCGTCGCAGTCAATGGAGATCGTGATATCGCACTTGTCCTTCGCCTCCATGAGTCCGGCAAGGACGGCGTTCTGGTGCCCGCGGTTGCGGCTCTGGCTAATGCCTATATAATGCTCGTCCGCCTTTGCAAGCTCCTGGATGATGCTCCATGTGTTGTCCCTGCTGCCGTCGTTTACGAAAAGCACGCGGCTGTCGGCGCTTATCTTGCCCGCGGCGGTAAGGGACTTGAGCTTTTCGAGGAACATCGGCGCGGTGATCGGGAGAACCTCCTGCTCGTTGTAGCAGGGAATAACGATAAATAGTCTTGGTGTCATACAGACCTCCTTGATGTTTTGCTGCCGTCAAGTGCAAAGGCAGCCAATATTATAATGACCGGAATTATAGAGTAATGATACCGGCTCGAGACCTCGACCAGCATGTGCGCCAGCGTGAGCCCCAACATGTACAGCGGCGGCAGCAGGCATGCACTCAGCCTTGAGCTGCGCCGGAGTACGAATATGCCGCGGAGCGCCAGCAGCATGCAGCCGTAATAGAACACGTTGCATATCACCATGCACAGCTTGACAAACAGCTCTGTCCGGGTAAAGCGGTAGGTATAGCCGCCGAGCTCATCATTGCCCATGAACGCCATGAGCTTTGACGCGAAGAGCCGGCCGAAATCTATTCCCGATGAAAGCCGCTCCTTCAGGTGCGGCAGCATCTCCTCCTGCGCCTGGCTCGTTGTCGCGCCGGGGCGGCTCAGATAGGAGAACAGCAGATCCATGTCCTCCGCGCTCCACTGCCCCTGCGTCTCTTCATTGAAGCCGACGTATATGTTGTACACCGGGAAGGACGCGGGCTCCATGCCGAGCACG
Organism: uncultured Oscillospiraceae bacterium; assembly: GCA_934565615.1. Lineage (GTDB taxonomy): Bacteria > Bacillota > Clostridia > Oscillospirales > Oscillospiraceae > Limivicinus. Next base: position 15,160 of record CAKTIH010000034.1, read on the forward strand.
TTTTCAACGTGCCTGTCCCACAGCTCCCCCGTCGCCTTGTATATGCCGAGGAGCGCCACAAGTATAACGAGCCACATTTTCCACTGCTCGCCGCTTTTTATATCGCGTCCGCGCAGGAACAGCAGCCAGAGCACGAGCGCAATAATAAGTATCGCCGATATCGGGCGGACAATATTCACCGCGCGCAGCAGACCGCCGAGCACCAGACCCCACAGCAGGCAGATGCCAGGCCGCCGCGGAAGGCTTTCGCGCTGCCCTTCAATAAGCACGATAAGGTAAAAGAACAGCAGGATAAGGCAGGTATACAGCGGCTCGGAGAATACGAGCGGATTGAGCATCAGCTTTGACGGGCAGACTATCCACAGCAGGTACGCCAGCGCCGCCGTCAGCGGTGACGCAAGGTGCAGGCAGATACCGTATATCAGCAGCCCGCTCAAGCAGGTGAGGATAACGTTTATAATAACGGCGACCATGACATGCCCGCCGAAAATTTTCAGAAAGGCGCTGAGAAAGGTGGAGCAGCCGAGGATGTGCGGGTACATGGCGATGTACCACGGGGCGTCGATCTCGCCGCCGAAGGCCAGCGCGCAGGCCGTCTGCCAATACGTCGCATAATCGCTGAACGGCTCGATACGCACGGCGAGCACCCACGCGAGGTTCACCGCCGCGCACAGCAGCGTCAGCAGCAGCGCGGTCTTTCCCGTGTCGGTCGGAGCCAACACTCTGAGCTTGCCGCGCGCACATAGGCGGTACAGGATAAACGCCCACACCGCGCCTGCCAGCAGCGCTATCAGATATGAATGCTGCGTGATCCCGTTCACCGCCGTCAGCAGCAGCGCCGCCGACATGATGAGCAGCAGGATGCCAAGCATTATTTTTCTGAAAATGTCCGACGCTCGTTCCATCTTCCGGTATAACCGCCTGTCGATCAATATGATGTTATTATATTCCATCGTGCGCACAACGTCAAGAAATTCGTCGTCTCCGCGGATGCTGTCGGATCGAAGCCGCGCGGCTCCGACATTCGCCGCGTCATTGTATAAACTCCCAAAAGCTGCAAACAATATCACGGAAGACAATCTGAGCCAAAGGAGAAATATATATGAAAGCTACCGGAATAGTCCGCAGGATCGACGATTTAGGCCGTGTCGTGATCCCGAAGGAGATCCGCCGAACTATGCGTATCCGCGAGGGTGACCCGTTACAGACCACATTGACACCGTGGGAGCGGTTCTGCTTCGGTATGCTGGAGCTGGCAAAACGGGAAGGATGGGGGTAGTACATAGTGGCTAAAACAAGGCTCTGCCATAGGTATCCGCAAGGGCTTTGCCTTAGAATTTTTCATTACACCGTAAAGGCGTGAGCGGCACATACCGCTCACGCCTAAACTATTTTGGTTGTAAACTAAAAGTTGGGGTACCTGGGTAGCTCCGGGTACTCCAACTTTTAGCATGTTGAAAAAATAAGAGTAG
>CAKTIH010000035.1 GCA_934565615.1 uncultured Oscillospiraceae bacterium
GAACAGCAAGATGATCCCCGCCGAGGACAAGTTCAAGGCCATCGCTCCCTACGCCGCAAAACGTCAGGTAAAGATAATTAAGAAGCAGCTTTCCGGCAAATAATCATCCCGGAGCAGATACAGGTGCGGGATAAAACCCGCACCTGTTTTTACTGATGTTTTACTGAATCAGAAAGGAAAGTTATGCACGAGCTTAGCATAGTGACCTACGTCATCGAGCAGGTCGACGAGATAGCCAAGGAGAACAAGCTCACGGACATCCAATCCGTCACGCTGGAGTTCGGCGAGGTGTCCGGGATCATACCGGAGTATCTGAGCGACTGCTGGAAATGGTACGCCAAAAAGACTCCGCTGATAGAACACACTGAGTTTAAGTATGAGATCATCCCGGCCATAACATGGTGCGACGACTGCAAGACCACCTATCCCACCGTGAAATACGGCAAGACCTGCCCTAACTGCGGCAGCGGCCATACATGGCTCCAGCAGGGGCAGGAGATGAACCTCAAGGAAATAGTCGCGTGTTGAACGGCGGAAAATGGCAGTGAATTTTGTCAAAAAACTGACATCAGTATATTGCGTTTAGAAGAACAAGTGTTAAAATAATGACGGTCGCCCGCGGCGGCTGGATTCTTGTGCCGGTGGCTGTCGGCTCCCGGCGATTGGAGAAGAAAAGATATGAAAGATCTCAAGCACCTGCTCTATTTTGAAAATCTCCTGCAGGAAGCTCAGAATGAGCTTATCTTGCAGGCGCAGAGCGAGGGGAAGGTCTGCGTGGCCTACGTCTGCGAGAATACCCCCGAGCCGCTGCTGAACCTGCCGGGCGCGTTTTCCACGCGTCTGCGCGCACCGCGCACCGGTTCTATGGAAATGGCGACCTATTACATGACCAGCTTCCTCTGCGAGTACAGCCGCGCCCTGCTTGAGCGCGCCATCGAGGGCGGCTACAATTTTGCCGACTGCCTCATCACTCCCGACGGCTGCACGATGATGAACCGCGCCGTCGAGAACATGGAGCTGCTGAAGGCGCTGGGCAAGGACAAGGAAAAGTTCTTCTTTGAGTATATGGAGATACCCATGAAGGCCGACGACAACGGCCTGAACCTCTATACCCTCCAGTGCAAAAACCATATCCTCAAGCCCCTGCATGAGCACTACGGCATTGACGTTTCCGATAAGGCGATCCGTCAGGCCGTCGCAGAGCACAACCGCGTCTGCGAGCTTATCCGCGCAATCGGCGAGTTCCGCAAGGGCGACAAGCCGCGCATCACGGGCTATGAGTTCCATGTCATCACGCTTGCGACCTACGTCGCGCCCAAGTACCTTATCATCGACAAGCTCGAAGAGACGCTCGAAGAGCTCGAGACCCGCGAGCCTGATGAAAAGGGCTACCGCGCCCGTGTGCTGGTGGTCGGCTCCGAGGTGGACGACTGCGGCTTTATAAAGCTCGTCGAGGACACCGGCGCTTATGTCTGCGCCGACCGCTTCTGCTACGGCTCTCTCCCCGGCCGCAATCCCATAGAGCTCACCGACGATGAGGACGCACTGACGCAGATATGCCGCCAGTACATGTACCGCGGCCAGTGCCCGCGCTACATGAACACCGCCAAGATGACCGGCCGCCGCGAGTATGTCAACAAGCTCGCGAAGGAATACGGCGCCGACGGCATCATCTACGAACAGATAAAGTTCTGCGACCCGTGGGCCTATGAGCGCATGATGGGTTCGCACATCCTGCACGATGATTACGGCTACCCCGTGCTGTCGGTCGACCGCCCGTATAACATCTCGTCCTCCGGCCAGATGCGCACCCGCGTGCAGGCCTTCGTTGAGAGCATCGAGATTAAGAAGATCCAGGGAGGGGACAAGTGATGAGCAACAAGAGAATTGGCTGTGAGAATTTCGGTAAGTTCTACACCGAAGGCAAGGTCAGGAACCGCCGCGAATGGCGCGGCGTGGTCGACACGCTCTATGATTACTCCCGCTGGCTCCACAACTGGATAACTATGGCGAAGATGGTCTCGAAGCCGAGAAACATCAAGGCCATGTTCCGCTACCGCTGGATGGCAAACTACCTCGCCGTCCCCATGATGGTCGACCGCCACACCCAGGGCCTGCGCGGCGAGCATCTGCGCATCTGCCATCTGGAGCAGGACCTCATAATCGAGGACGTTGCAAAGCTGCTTGACGGCCTCTTCCGCGGCGACCGCCGCATCGGCAACGACAAGGCGTTTTCCGACAAGGTCGTCCTCGTCGACGAAAACGAAATGACCGCTGTCATGATGGGCTTCCCGACGCTGAAGGGTCTCAGCCGCGAGACTCCGTCCACCTATGTCTCCGTGCTTCTGAACCAGCACGCGGCGGAGCATTATATCGACGTTGCGCAGGAGTACGGCCTTGCGGGCGATGTCTGCCCCATGCCCGAGGCAGAGGCCGGCGTATCCATCGATGACGATGCCCCTGTGCTCGGTGCTTGCGCCGTCCAGTGCAACACCACCTGCGACGGGTCGCTGCTCGGCAACGGCGTTATCTCCAAGCGCCTTGAGCTTGAGGACGGCATCCCCGTGTTCCAGCTTGCAGCCCCGCTGCGCCACCGCGAGGACGACGTGCAGGACTATGCTGCGCAGGAGATAAAGAACGCGATCGCCTTCATCGAGGAGCACACCGGCGAGAAGTGGGACTGGAACGCATACTTTGAATGCGCAAAGCGTGTCAATTACGCCACCAAGTGCCGCGTCGAATGGCTTGAGATGAACAAGACCGAGTACCCGCAGGTGTTCGGCTCGAACCTCGCGCTCTATACCGAGACAAACTACATGGCGATATGCGGCAAGGTCAAGGCCTTTGAGGACGTCGACCGCAAGATAACCAAGCTTGCCGAGCGCGCATATAAGAAAAAGAAGATGGCCGCAAACGAGTACCGCCACAGAGCCATTGTTTGGGGCGTCCAGTCGCATTTCTATATGGACTTCCTCGTGTGGCTGCTCAACTGCTGGGGCATCGTGCCGCTGACGGATATGCTCTCTATGGTCTCCACGAAGGAGCTCGTCACCGAGGACACCCCGGAGAACCGCGAGCAGGCGTACTACGACATGGCTTGGCTGACCGAGAACATGATAATGCGCAACCGCACTCACGGCGGCTACAAGGTGCTGCTTGACGAGCTGTGGGAGTACTGCAAAGAGTTCAACGCTGACATGGTCGTTCTCTGGGAGCACATGAGCTGCAAGGCTCTCGACGGCATGCACGGCATGTTCGAGGAGCGCGCGCGTGAATACGGCATCCACCTCGTCTGGGTCTCGCACGATCTGTTCGACCCGCGCGTGATCTCCCGTCAGGGCGTGCGCGACCAGATCAACAACTATATGCGCACGGTCATGGGCGAGGAGCCCGTCGACCCGAGCCTTGAAGTCCTCCATGATGAAGAATCGTGGTAAGGGGAAAGGAGAAATGAGATAAAAATGTCCAAATTCTGTAAGCTCCTTAAAAAGCTGCTGATCATATGCCTCGCGTTTTTCGCGGTGACCTTTGCGATCTATTTCTTCAATCTCGATATGAAGCTCACCTCTGCGATGCAGCCCATTCTCGACCATTTCTATGACAAGGTCGACCGCGACCAGCATCTTTGATACAAGACCAATAAAGATCCGTGAGGAACCGAATTTTATCGGCTCCCCACGGATCTTTTGCTTTATAGAAAAGATCTCGCATGGCTGAGACGGCGGGAGTATTACCTGCCGAAGCTCTCGGCGATGGCGATAAGGCTCATAATGTCGTTGAGCGTCGCTTCGTAATCGGCGGGGCTTCTTGCACCGAGCTTATCGACCGGGAGCGCCGCCCTGTCGGTGCCGAACATCGCGCTTACGCCGATGTCATATACCGCACTACCCGAGTCCGCAATGCCACCGGCGATGGCGATGAGCGGAACGCCCTTCGCGCTTGTGCGCTTCGCGACCCCGGAGACGACCTTGCCGCCCGCACTCTGCGAGTCTATGCGACCCTCGCCGGTAATGACGAGGTCCGCGCCGTCGAGCTGCCGGTCAAAGCCCGTGGCATCAAGCACAGCGTCAATGCCGGACTGTATCGTCCCACCGAGGAGGGCAACGCAGCCAGCGCCCATTCCGCCTGCCGCGCCTGCGCCGGGCATAGCGCTTACATCGCAGCCGAGCTGTGAGCGTATCACATTGCCGAAGTGCCGAAGTCCCGCGTCAAGGCTCTTTACCTTTTCTGCGTCTGCGCCCTTCTGCGGGGCAAAGACATAGGCCGCACCAGTCGGGCCATAGAGCGGATTCGTGACGTCACACATTATCGTGAGCTCCGCATCACGAAGGAGAACCGTCGCTTTGCCGGCGTCTATTCGCTCTATAAGCCCGAGCGTATCACCGACGGGGGTGAAGCTCTGACCGGCCGCGTCAAAGAAATCGACACCGAGTGCCGTCGCGCAGCCGCAGCCACCGTCGTTCGTGGCGCTGCCGCCGAGCCCGAGCAGTATCCTTTTGCAGCCGGAGCCTATTGCGTGGGCGATGAGCTCACCGACGCCGTAGGTCGTCGCGGTGCCGGGGCAGCGGTGCTCGCCGACCTGCGGCAGCCCCGCCGCTGCCGCCATTTCGATTATCGCAAGCTCGCCGATGCGCGCGTACGCGGCGGGGGAGCGTTTACCCAGCGCGTTCGTGACCGTGACCTCGACGCGCCGCGCGCCCATAGACTGGATGAAGCAGTCCACTGTGCCCTCGCCGCCGTCTGCCACGGGGATGCAGACGACCTCGCAGGCGGGGAAGTGCCGCGGTATGACCCGCTGCGCGATGGCGCATATTTCGCCGCTTGAGAGGGTGCCTTTAAACGAATCGGAAACAACAACGCACTTTTTCATTTCGTATCTCCTGTGGCTTTTTATTGTAAAAAATCTGCCGCAGAGGTCCTGCGGCAGATGAAATTCATATTGAACCGAGTATCATATCTGCGAGATCCTTGGGCGTGAGCTTCAGTTCCTCGCACAAGACCGCATGATTCGTGGCGGATGCGCCGAACCTGTCGGGAACGCCGAAACGGTGGACCTTGCAGTCGGCAATTTCCGCGATGGCAGAGCCAAGGCCGCCGATGATGTTGTGCTCTTCTGCCGCCACAACAACTTTGGCACCGGCGCAGGCCGCTAAGACCTCGTCCTGATTTAAGGGCTTGATGGAGGGAACGTTGATGACCTTTACGGAAATGCCTTTGCTTTCAAGTATCTCAGCGGCCTCCAGTGCGCAGGCCACCATCGAGCCGCAAGCGAAAACAACAGCGTCAGAGCCGTCACGGACCGGGTAGATCTTGCCCGGAATAAATTCCTGAGTCTCATCGGTGAGCTCTAAGGCATCCGTTCTGGTGATCCTGATATACATAGGACCCTTATTTTCCGCCATATAGCGCATGACCTGCTTGGTCTGCACGCTGTCGCAGGGGACAAAAACCTGCATGTTCGGCAAGCAGCGCATGAGAGAAATGTCGTCGATCGACTGGTGAGTAGGGCCGTCGCCGCTGTCGGAAAGACCGGCCGAAGAACCGCATATCTTTACATTCAGCTTTGAAATGCACACAGAGGTACGTATCTGGTCATAGCATCTGCCGGTAGAGAAAACCGCGAACGAAGCCATGAACGGGATCTTTCCGACCAGACTCATACCGGCTGCGGCGCTGCACATGTTAGCTTCAGCGATGCCGAAGTCAAAGAAACGGTCGGGGAAGGCTTGACCAAACATGTTGCCCATAGTAGACCTGCTCAGGTCCGCTTCCAAAACTACTATATTCGGATTTTCCTTGCCTAATGCAACAAGAGTTTCACCATAGGTTTTTCTGAGATTACTCATCTTATTATATCCCCCTTTCAAAATTTTTCAAGCCATTCTTTGATTTCGGCCTTTGCTTTATCCATAGCTTCCGGAGTAAACACATAGTTGTGGTAGCTCGCGTTATTTTCGGCAAAGCTTACGCCCTTGCCCTTTATCGTGTGCGCGAGGATGACGACCGGCTGCGCAATGGTATCGGCCTCGTCCAGCCCGCCGCAGATCGACTCAATGTCATGACCGTCGACGTCGATGACGTGCCAGCCGAAAGCTTCCCATTTGCTTCTGATGCTGCCAGAGGGCATGACCTTCTCCAGCGGGCCGGAGGCCTGCACATTATTGCAGTCTACAACTGCGCGTATGTTGCTCAGCTTGAATGCGCTGATCGCCATTGCGGCTTCCCATACCTGGCCTTCGTCCAGCTCACCGTCGCCGATGATCACATAGACCTTGTTGCTGTCTCCGTCGAGCCGTTTTCCAAGGGAAATACCAAGACCGATGGAGAGCCCCATTCCCAGAGAACCGGTATTGGCCTCTATCCCGGGGGTCTTGTCCATTTCGGGGTGGCCCGTCAGGATAGAGCCGAGATGCTTGAAGGTCTTGAGCTCTTTCCTGTCGATGCAGCCGAGCTCCGTAAGCGCTGCATACTGCGCCGGGACGGAGTGGCCCTTACTCATGATGAGGTAATCGCGCTCAGGCCAATCCGGATTTTTGGGATCATACTTCATCTTGTAAAAATAGAGAGCTGCCATGACCTCACATATTGAGCTCGACCCGCCCCAGTGACCCGAACGCATCCCGTCGCAGCCGAACATCTCCAGCAGATCCATGCGCATACTAACGGCAGTTTTCTGCAGCTTTTGCACGAATTCTTTTTCCATTTCGATTCCTCCTTGTGTTTTTATAATAGTCCAAGAATTTTTTTGTAGATAAGGTTGGTGGCAGATGCTTCTATAAGCTCTGCAATGAAGAAGGCGTTCTCAGGGGCGCTCCCGAACGCAAGCATCCCGTGGTTTTCAAGCAAAGCGCCGTTAAGAGACGGTCCCCCGGCTCTGACGGCCGCTTCAACTGAATCAGCCAATTCAATGCTGCCCGCGGGAGCATACGGCACCTTTGGCAGTACCGGAAGCTTTTCTCTGGCGGATTCTGTAGTTGTCGGGAAATCGCCGGGCATCACGGAAACGGCAGTGCTCGCGGGGGGATGGAGATGAAAAACGCTGCGCACATCCGGTCTGGCTTTGTAGATAGCAAGGTGCATCATATATTCCTTGGAGGGTCTGGCACCGCTGACAGAAAAAAATGTCTCCGTATCCATTGACACATAGACCAGATCCTTTTCCATAAGGGAGCGAAGGCAGGAGTTCGTGCGAGAGATCACCATGCCGTCACCGTGCCGGATACTCACATTACCGCCGCACGCGTTTGTCAGATTCTTGCTGTAGGCTAAAGCCGCGTATTCTATAAGCGCGGAGATATCGGGGGAGTTTACGTCAAAGTACCTGTTCATATAAATGCTTATTCTCCTCTCAACTATCCTTTAATTCATAGCCGAGCATCTTGACGATCGCTTCGATCGAGCCTACGGATCCGCCCTTCATCGAGATGCTCTTCCCTTTGTATTTCCCACTGTATATATAGCCGGTCCCGATGCCGACCTCTGTTTTCTTCGTGATGATAAATTCGTCTATCTCCAGCTTTTTCATGATGGCTGCGGCCGTTTCGCCGCCTACGAAAACAAGCCTTTCAAACTCGGCCTCGCGGCAGATTATATCGGCGCAGGCGACCATTCCCTCGAGTATTCTCTCCGAGGCGTCGGGGCACTCGTATTCCTTCGAAAGCCGCGGCTTGAGGAACACATCCCTGTCCTTTATCGCGGCCAAGACGTTTTCGGCAGCCTGCTGTATAGCCGAGTAATCGCCGCGGATTACCCTGTCCATATCGAGCGTTTCCACATGCAGCCCTAGGAGCTCGGCGACCTGAAGCTGACGCTTCACGACGCTGTAAGCGGAGGAGGTAAAGCCCAAGGCCCTCTCTTTTGCATGGCTGGTATTTTTTGCTTTTTTCACGCCGCCGTAAAGATAATTCGAGACCGCCTGCATAAGCCCCAGAGAGCCCGCCCAGAGAGCATTGGGATACACGGGGGCCAACAGGCTGACTATCTTGTCCTGATCGGCGTTTGAAACGGCGTCAAACACAAGGCAGCGCGCCCCGGAGCTCAGCGCTTCCGCCACGGCTTCGATAAGGCTGCTACCCTTGACCGCGTCTATGTCTATTGACGCTATCTGCAGATTTGTCTGCTTTGAGAGGATCGTTGGGATATGCGATTCGGACGGCGCTTTGAGCGGATCCTCTGAAGCATAAACGCTCTTGGAGAGCAACGCACCCTGCGCATACTGGTTCCCGTACAGTGTGAAGGTATTCAGATCGGCGATGCTGTCCAGAACGAAACAGACATCAAAAGGAAGCGTTTCCATCATGCCTTCTATTTCGTACCCGGCATTACCGCGAAAGCCTATATCCATTTTCTTTACGATAAGCGTGTCAGGGCTCAGCTTTAGCTGCCCCGATATAAGCTGGTGCAGAGATTTTGCCTCCGCCCCGGATAAGGTCCGGGAGTGCATGTTTATGAAAAGGGCGTTTACGTCGTAATCGGAGTGTGTGCCGAAACCGCTTAAGCAGTCAGAGATCACCATCGTGTTTGCGCCTGCCTCGGAAATAAGGGCCGCGGTGTCTGCCGCCCCGGTCAGGTCATCCGCCAGAACAGTAAGAAGAGCCATATTAAATCCCTCCCATAAAAGAATATCGGAAATCAGAAACAACAGTTGTGCAGCATATAGACCGGTATTCAAAATCGCCTGTGACATATTTATATCATGCGCAGCAAACAAATGTCAACAAAAAATGTGGAATTATGTTGAAATATTTTGCGAACGTTTAATTTGACTTTACAAACCTACATCGGTGCTATATAATAAATCATTAAAATTTTGCGGCGGCAGTTCAGACCCTGCGCCCGTGAAATATGTAATTTGGGGGTGGAGCATATACTATACATTGACAGACTGGCTGAAATAAAACAGATGATCCTGGACAGAGGAAGCCTGTCCGTGGCGGAACTCAGCCAGTATTTTGAGGTGAGCGGAGAGACCATACGGAGAGACCTAGAGAAGATCAGCAGCATGGATGCGCGCATAAAGAAGATCCACGGCGGTGTGTATTATGAAAATCCGGAGAGCGATATGCCTTACAGCAGCAGAAAAATTTCTGTGGTTGAAGGAAAGAGAAAAATTGCGGAGGCCTGCGTTCAGTTTATAGATGACGGTGATGTTATAATCCTGGACAGCAGCACTACGGCGCTGAGCCTTGCGGACAGATTGGTGGCCGCGGAGAAAAGGATCACGGTCATCACAAATGGCCTAAACATTATGGAATGTATCAAAAACGCCGGGAATATGGAACTTATCGCTATCGGAGGAAGGTACAACGAAGGCTCTATGGCGTTTCTCGGAAACCGCGCGATAGAGTCGATGAAGCAGCTCCAGGCGGACAAGGCCTTTGTAAGCTGCTCAGGGCTGACTGCGGAGCACGGCGTGACGGACAGTAATGAGGACATGGCGTGCATGCGCAGGGCTATGCTTCAGCAGGCCAATATACGCTATCTTGCCGTGGATTCAAACAAGGTCGGCAGAACGAAATTACACAAAATAGTAGACTTTGATTATTTGGACGCGGTTTTCACGAACAACCCGATGCCGCAAAAAGAGGTCGATGCGATCACTCAAAAGGGCTCCCGTGTCTATACAGATGTAAAAGAAGCGCCAGGCGAAAAATAGGCAGGCTTCTGCGCCGAACGATAAGACAAGGCCATAGAGGCACCGCAAAAAACGGATGTCACCTTGGCCTTGTCTTATTGCACAAAATGTCGATGCCCCATTTGTGCGAGTTGGAAAAATGTTGATTCGCGTTGAAATAGCGTGTTGACGAATGTGAAATGCAATGTTAATATAAAAACACATCTCAACGGAGAAAAACAAAAAACGGAGGATTCTAATATGAAAAAATTTGTTTCCCTTCTGCTGACTTTGGCAATGGTGCTTGCTCTGGCCGCATGCGGCGGGACCGCTTCACCGGCGGCGGATGCAGGCCAGAACGCGCAGGGCGCCGCGGACGACACGGTCTACACCCTGAAATTCGGTCACGACGCAAACGAGGACTCTTCCTATCACGCGGGTGCGCTGGCGCTGGCCCGTCTGGTAGAGGAACGTTCTAACGGCCGCCTGAAGATCGAGGTGTTCCCGTCCGGTTCTCTCGGCTCCGAATCCGAGCTTCTGGAAAGCGCGCGCATGGGCGTTACCGATATCGTCTGCTGCTCTGCCGCGAATGCTTCCGCAGCCTTCCCCGAGCTTGGCATTTTCTCTGTAAGCTTCCTGTTTGAGAACCAGGAGCACTTTGATGCCTGCATGGAACCGGGCAGCGATATGACCAATGAGCTCAAGCGTATCGTCGACGAGGCAGATCAGGGCGTCATTCTCGGCACTCCCATCAGCCAGGGGCTGCGCTCTGTTGAGGCCACTGTTCCTGTCCACACTCCTGAGGACCTCAAGGGCCTGACCATGCGCGTTATGTCCTCTGAGACCGAGATCCTTGTCTGGTCAACCCTCGGCGCGCTGCCTTCCACGATCCCCACCGGCGAGTGCTACAGCGCTCTGCAGACCGGCGTTATTGACGCGCTTGAAAATTCCCCCGCAATTCTTTATAGCTGGAAGTTCTATGAGGTCGCCCCGTATGTCTCCCTCACCGAGCACGAGTACCTTATCTCCGGAATATGGGTCAGCGAAAAGGTTCAGGACAAGCTCCCGGCAGATCTTTATGAGATACTTATGAGCTGCATGGATGATGCCGCAAGAGAAGAGCTTGAGTTTGACAAGGCCAATGACCAGAGAGCTCTTGAGGATCTCCGCGCCGCAGGTGCAAATGTCATAGAGGACGTTGACAAGCAGGCGTTCATCGATGTCGTTACACCTCTTCGCGATAAGGTCGCCGCTGACCTTGGCGTGGAAAGCCTTATTGAGATGATCGACGCTGCGAAGGCATAACGGATTTCATACCGCGCGGGCATTAAATATTGATGCTTGACGGGAAGCGGGTACAAAACTTGAGTGCATTCCGCTTCCCGTCAAGTTAAATGTATACTTTATATACTTACGGCTGTGTTTACGGCTGAGGAGCAATCAGGAGGATATGAGATGAAGAAAATAGTTATAGGATCGGATAAGGCGGGCTTTAATCTCAAGGAAAGCATTAAGGCTTACCTGCTGGCCAATGATTACGATGTGCTCGATGTAGGAACTCAGGATCCTGAAAACCCTGTTTTCTATTATGAAACAGCTTCCAGAGTGGCAAAGAAGATCCAGTCCGGAGAGTATGAGAAAGGCGTCCTTTTCTGCGGGACCGGCATGGGGATGTCTATTGTCGCCAATAAGTACAAGGGCGTGTTCGCAGCCTGCTGTGAGAGCGTTTATTCCGCGCAGAAGGCAAGGGCAAATAATGACGCCAACATCCTGTGCATGGGCGGAAATATTCTTGGAGCGGACAATGCCGCAAATATGCTGGATATTTTCATGAGCACCGAGTTCGGCGGAGGCTTTACCAAGGAAAGAGCGGAATATCTTGCCGGCCTTAAGGAAAAAGTCGTTGAGCTCGATGAAGCGCTTAGAAAGTGAAAAGCGATGAAGAACAAACTGATCAAAATCTGCGATAAAGTCGTCAGTTATATCTCCGGCGCTTTGCTTGCGGTGTTTTTTATAATGACGCTGTGCAATGTGCTTTGCCGTGAGGTTTTTAGAATTTCGCTCGTCTATTTCGATGAGCTGAGCACCTATTCATTTATATGGATGGTGTTCCTTTCCGGTGCGCTGGCCTTTATGGAGGACACGCATTTTAAGGTGGATATTCTGCCCGTCAGCCTCCAGAAAAAACTGGAAGCACCCCTGCACTATTTTGAAATGTTTATACTGCTCGTATTCTCCGGCGTGATGTTTTACTTTGGCATATTGTTCTGCCAGGTAAACGCCAGGATCAATACGCTTGTTCTTAAGCTTCCGATGAAGCTGCTCGTTCTCTGCATTCCTATATGCGCCGTGCTTACGCTGCTTGCCGTCGTTGTGCGTCAGGTCGAGTTTATGAACAAAAGGCGCGGCGAGACAGAAGAAGTAAAGGAGATAGAAGAATGAATACAGGTGTTATTTTGCTGGTTGTCTTTCTCCTTATGATCCTTCTGAGAATCCCTGTCAGCGTTGCGCTGCTCATGTCCACATTGGCGGCAGCTCTCTATGCTGATGTAAACGTGATCGTCCTTGTAAAAGAATTTTGGAGTGAGCTCAACGGCTTTACTCTGCTGGCGATCCCGCTGTTCATGCTGGCCGGCAACCTGATGGAATCCGGCGGAGTGACGAGGCGTATGGCAAACTTCGCAAACAGCGCGGTCGGCCATCTTCCCGGCGCGCTGGGACATGTCGTCATCATCTGCAACATGCTTCTTGCCGGCGTTTCCGGTTCGGGTGCAGCGGATGCTGTCGCAGTCGGCGGTATGTTCATCCCCGCGATGAGGGAAGAGAAATATCCGGATGAACTGAGCGCTGCCATCAATGCGGCGTCGGCCACGATGGGTCCCATAATCCCGCCTTCAACTATAATGGTCATGTACGCTGCGTGCTCCGGTCTTTCTACCGGCGCGATGTTCCTCGCCGGTGTTATTCCCGGGATCATTGTCGGACTTACGCAGATACTGATAGTTTATTTCTACGCCAAGAATAAGGGGATCGTCTCCAAGCGTGAGAAGATGAGCGTGAAGGTTATGCTGCGCGCTTTTCTCTCGTGCCTCCCGGCTATCCTTGTCCCGGTTATAATAATTGCCGGTATTGCAGCGGGCTTCTTTACTGCGACAGAGGCGTCTATGGTCGCCTGCGTTTACTGCATACTGGTCTGCTTCTTCGTATACAAGTCCCTGCGTCCCAAGGATCTTATCCCCATCTTCATCAAGACCGCAAAGAGCGCGGCTCCCTGCCTGTTCTGCGTCGGTACGGCAGGCGCGTTCTGCTGGATGATGTCCTATCTCAGCATTCCTGCGCAGCTTACCGCGTTCCTTATGCCGCTTGTGAAGAACACCACGGGCATGCTTCTTCTGCTGACCGGCGTGTTTATTATAGTCGGCATGTTCATGGATCCGCTTCCCGCGATCGTTATATTCTATCCTATGATCAATTCTATGGCACAGGCAGTAGGCGCACCGCCCATGCACGTCGCGATCGTCGTGAATCTCATGCTCTGCTTCGGTCTGATGACGCCACCCTACGGACTTACTCTGCTCATCTCTTCGCAGGTCGCAAAGGTCCATGTGCTCAAGGTCGCGAAGGTGCTTATACCGTTCTATATCGTATTCATCTGCATTGTCCTTGTAGTCATTTTTCTGCCGGACGTTGCGCTCTTCCTGCCGAAGCTGCTGATGCCAGCATCCTTTGCATGATCACCACTTTTTAAAACTTAAGCGAGGTATTTGTAATGAAAATCGGTTTTATTGGTCTTGGAATAATGGGTCGCCCTATGGCGAAAAATCTGCTGAAGGCCGGCTATGACCTCATGATAACGAGCAGGACGATCGGCCCGGCGGTCGCTGAGCTTCAGGCTGCCGGAGCAGTGCTTGGCAGCAAGGATGAGATCGCCGCAGAGTGCGACGTTGTAATGACCATGCTTCCCGACGGCCCCGATGTGGAGAAGGTCATGCTCATTGACGACAAGGTGGGCGAAAAGATGCGTCCGGGCAGCGTCTTTATAGACATGTCCAGCATAAGCCCCGTTGTATCGCGCCGTATCGGGGACGCGCTGGAAGCACGCGGAGTCGACATGCTTGACGCGCCGGTGTCCGGAGGCGAGCCGAAGGCTATCGATGGGACCCTTGCTTTCATGGTAGGCGGAAAGCAGCACGTTTTTGACAAATACAAAGATATCCTTGCCTGCATGGGATCTTCTGTTGTGCTTTGCGGCGATATCGGCGCCGGCAATACAACAAAGCTTACGAATCAGATCATAGTTGCGCTTAATATCGCTGCTGTGAGCGAGGCCTTCATGCTTGCAGCAAAGTCCGGACTCGACCCCAAGGTCGTTTTTGAGGCAATACGCGGCGGCCTTGCAGGCTCGACCGTAATGAATGCCAAGATGCCCATGATCCTTGAAGGAAACTTCAAGCCCGGCTTCAAGATCGGCCTTCACATCAAGGACCTGCGCAACGCCATTGAGGCGGCAAGCGCGGTGGATTCGCCCATCCCTCTTACCGGGGAGGTCATGTCCATGCTCAAGGAACTTGCTGCCGATGGGTATGGCCAGAACGATCACAGCGGGATAGCGATGTACTACGAGAAGATATCCGGCAAAGAGATCCGTTCCAATACGTAAATCTATCCTTAAACACCGCTTCAAAATTTGAAGCGGTGTTTTTATGACGTCTGCTCAGAAACTAAAGATCCCGCCCTGCTGTTCCTTCAAACGGCAGGGTGGGATCTGCTTTTTCTATTCTGTGCGTCAAATTACTTGGTGTTGACCTTGTCCTCGCCAAGCTCCTTGATGGCTTCCTTGCGGGAGATGTTCCAGCGGCCCTTCTCATCGATGCCGGTGAACTTGACCCAGGTCTTATCGCCGATGTTGAGAACATCCTCGACCTTCTCGGTACGCTTGAACTCGAGGTCCTTGATGTGGCACATCGCGTCCTTGCCGGGGGCAAGCTCGATGAATGCGCCGAGGTTCGAGATAATGCGCTTGACTTCGCCGAAGTACAGAGCGCCGACGATGGGCTCAAAGACGATGTCCTCAATGGTCTTGCGGGCAACGCGGCAGGCGTCGATATCGGTGCTGGCGATGAAGATGGTGCCGTCGTCGTTGATGTCGATCTTGCAGCCGGTGTCAGCGGTGATCTTCTGGATGACCTTGCCGCCGGAGCCGATGACCTCACGGATCTTGTCGGGGTTGATCTTCATCTGGATCATCTTGGGAGCGGACTTTGCGAGCTCCTTGCGCGGTGCGGGGATGGCCTTGAGCATGACCTCGTCAAGGATCTGGTAACGGGCTTCCTTGGTGATCTCAAAGGCGTTCTTGACGATCTCGTGCTTGAGGCCGTCGTTCTTGAGGTCCATCTGGATGGCGGTGATACCGGCCTTGGTACCGGCGACCTTGAAGTCCATCTCGCCGTGGAAGTCCTCAACGCCCTGAATGTCGATGAAGGTGGTGAAATCATCGCCGTCCTGGATCAGGCCGCAGGAGATACCGGCAACGGGAGCCTTGAGGGGCACGCCCGCGTCCATGAGGGCGAGGGTGGTGCCGCAGATGGAGCCCTGAGAGGTGGAGCCGTTGGAGGAAAGGACTTCGGAGACTACGCGGATAGCGTAGGGGAAATCCTCAACATCGGGGATGACGGCTTCGAGAGCCTTCTCAACCAGTGCGCCGTGGCCGTACTCACGTCTGTTGGTGGAGCGGCTGGCACGGGCTTCGCCGGTGGAATAGGAAGGCATATTGTAGTGGTGCATGAAGCGCTTGGTGTCCTCTTCCCAGATGGTGTCGAGCTTCTGGGCGTCGGTAAGCGTGGAGAGAGTGGCAATGGAGAGCACCTGAGTCTGGCCGCGGGTGAAGAGACCGGAGCCGTGGACAACGGGCAGGACGCCGACTTCGGCGGCAAGAGGACGGATCTCGTTCATCTTGCGTCCGTCAACGCGCTTGCCGGCGAGCAGCCACTTCTTGACGACCTTCTTCTGGAGCTTGTAAAGGATCTCGTCCATGTAGTTCATCATGTCGGGATGCTCTTCGCCGTACTTCTCCTCGACCATAGTGATCCAGTCGTTGACGCGGGCTTCGCGGACGTTCTTGTCCGGGGTGTCCATGCAGTATTCCATCGACTCGAACTCGTTGCTGACGAGCTTCTCGAAGAGAACATCGTCAAAGGAAGCGTGCTCATACTCGAACTTGGGCTTGCCGATCTCCTCGACCATCTTGTCGATGAGGTCGAGAACGGGCTGGAGGTGCTCATGAGCCTGAACGATGCCCTCGTACATGACGTCTTCGGGGACCTGATCGGCCTCGGACTCGATCATGACGATCTTCTTATGGGTGGCGGCGATGGTGGTGATCATGCGGTTGCCGTTGTCGCGCTGTTCCTTAGTGGGGTTGAAGAGATACTTCTCACCGTCCCAGCCGAGGACGATACCGGCGATGGGGCCGTTGAAGGGAACATCGGAGATGGAGACTGCGGCGGAAGCACCGATCATTGCGGTGATCTCGGGAGAGCAGTCACGGTCGACGCTCAGGACTTCGCAGGCGATGACGACGTCATTGCGCAGGTCGGTCGGGAAGAGCGGACGCATGGGGCGGTCGATCAGGCGGGAAGCCAGAACTGCGGGCAGGCTGGGCTTACCCTCGCGGCGCATGAAGCTGCCGGGGATGCGGCCGACGGCGTAGAGCTTCTC